>JBNMND010000274.1:0-7883 GCA_051274975.1 Planctomycetota bacterium
GGGCATCGAGGTGTCGTTCGTGCCGGTTGTGGCCGATAAGCAGTTCGTCACCAAGGAGTCGAAGACCAGCGACGAACGAAGCTACGGCGATGGTCTTTGGCAGCGCACGACGCTGATCCTGCTGCCTATCGATGGCCCCGGCGAATTGAAGGTCCCGCCGTTCACTGCCGAAACGGTCGTGCCCGAAGGCGCTGTGGCACAAGTCGCGACGACCCCTGAGCAGGTGCTGACCGTTACCAGCAACCTCGCACCCGAGCACGGCGCCGAGATTGAGGCGCCGGGCGATCCGTTCCCCACGCCGATAAGCTACCTGTGGTATCTGGTCGCGGTGGGGGTGGTGTTGTTGGCGATAGGCCTCTTGTGGTGGCTTAAGTCACGCAAGAAGCGCCCCTCGCAAGCACTGTCCGTCGCGGTGCCCGCGCACATCAAGGCGCTCAGGGAGTTGCTGCGGTGGAAGGACGCGCAGCGTACCACGTCGGCCGACATCGATGCGTTCTACGTCGGCGTGTCGCAGGTTCTGCGCGTCTACCTCGAGGATCGTTTCGGGCTGCACGCTCCAGAGCGCACGACCGAAGAGTTCTTGCGCGACCTCGATGGTTCGGCGCAACTCGTGCGCGATCACGGCCAAGAACTGCGCCGCTTCTTGTCGCAGTGTGACTTGGTCAAGTTCGCCAAGTTCGTGCCGACCGACGCGGATCATCAAGCCACCTACGGCATGGCGGAGTCGTTCGTTGAAGCGACGCGCGTCGACCGCACAACCCTGCCGGAGCCGGCCGCAGCACCGACGGCCGAGGTGCGTGCGTGATCGCAGTGCTCGAAATCGGGGGCTACACGCTGCTCGACCCGTGGTTCTTGTTAGCCGTACCGTTGTTCTTGTTGGCGGGCTGGCGCCGCGCGGCGACGCGTCGCGCGGCGTTGCCGACTGCCTCGGCTAGTTTGTTCGTCGGCCTACCCCGGACGCTGCGCCAGCGTGTCGCTTGGGTACCGCTGCTCGTCAAAGTGCTCGCCGGGCTCTGCTTGGCTGTGGCGTTGGCGCGGCCCGTGGAGCGCGACGTGATCCCGCTACGTGAGAACGGCATCGACATCGTGCTCGTCGTCGATACCAGTTCGTCGATGCTGCAGGAGGATATGCGCGCCAACGACTCCTACCGGCGCATGGATGCGGCGCGCGAACGGGCGATGGAGTTCGCCGCCTCCCGCACCCACGACCGTGTCGGTCTGGTGGCATTCGGTCGCTACGCCGAACTACGCTGTCCACCGACTCTGGACGAAGAGGCGTTGGCCGCGTTCTTGCGCGTGCTGGACACGTTGCCGCGCGGTAGCGAATTTGACGCGACGGCGATTGGCACTGCGCTCGCCAAAGCGGTGCAGGTGCTCGAGAAAAGCACTGCCAAGTCCAAGGTGGTGATTCTGCTCAGTGATGGCCAGAACAACGTCGACGACATCGACCCGATCGATGCTGCGAAGCTCGCCAAGGACATGGACGTACGCGTGCATACGATCGGCCTCGGCCATGGCGTGCCGGGGGTGTTTGGGTTCCAAGAACTGCCGTTCGACGAGTTGCAGGAGATCGCCGAAACGACCGGTGGCCTGTTCTTCGCTGCACGCAGTGACTCGGATCTCGAGAAGGTCTACGCACGCATTGATGAGATGGAAAAGTCGGAGCGTGAAGATCCGCGCTATCGCACCGTCGATCGCTTTCAGTGGCCGCTCGGCATCGGGCTGATGCTGATGCTGCTGGCGATCCTGTTCGAAGCACTGATTGTCCGGAGGGTGCCGTGAACGACTTTGAGTTTACGCGCGGGACGTTGTGGCCATGGCTGTTGGCGTTGCCGGCGGTCTGGGCGCTGTTGTGGTTGGTGCTCGATCGTTCGCGCATCGCGATGCAGCGCTACGGAGCAGAGCCAAACGTCAGGTTGGCGACGCCATTCTGGCGGTCGTTCCGTTTGTCGATGTTGCTGGGGCTCGGCTTCACGTGTTGGCTGGACCCGCGTTGGGGTGAAGAGGTCGTGTCGGTCGAGCGTCGCGGGCTCGACATGATTTTCTGCCTCGACACATCGCGCTCGATGTTGGCGAGCGACATGTCGCCAACGCGACTCGACCGCGCCATTGGCGACATTGAATCGGTGTTGCCGTCACTCGAAGGCGGCGACCGCGTTGGCTTGGTCGTGTTCGCCGGCTCCGCGCGGTTGTGGATTCCGTTGACCCACGACGTCGATTCGTTTGCCGGCTTGCTCGGCGAAGTCGACACCAATGTCGTCAAGACCGGCGGCACCGACCTGAGCAAGGCGCTGCGTAAGGCCCTTGAGATTTCAGACCCCAAAGACGCAGCGACCACCGTTGTGCTGCTGATGACCGATGGGGAAGACCTCGCCGGCGCCGGTCAGCAGGCCGCTACTGAGCTCAAGGACCAGGACCTGATCGTCTATTCGATCGGCTATGGCAGCGCGATGGGCAGCAAGATCACCGTCACGCGGGGCGGCAAGGAAGACTTCCTGCGCGACCGCCAG
Source organism: Planctomycetota bacterium (assembly GCA_051274975.1). Taxonomy (GTDB): domain Bacteria; phylum Planctomycetota; class UBA1135; order UBA1135; family UBA2386. The sequence continues at coordinate 2,511 of JBNMND010000274.1, forward strand.
GGCAAGGAAGTTGTCTCACGCATGGATCCAGAGAGCCTTCGTAAGGTCGCTACCGTGACAGGTGGGGAGTTTGTGCGGGCCGAAGCCATGGTGCTGCCGTTGGTCGAGTTGCATCAGAAGCGACTCGTGCCGATGCAGAAACGGGCGTATGACTCCGGTGAGGAGTCTGGCAAGCAGGCGCGCTACCAGTGGGTGCTGCTGCCGCTCGTGATCTTGCTACTGTTAGAGATCGCGTTTGCTCGAGGACGACAACGATGAAGATCCTGCTGCTATCCACTCTGCTTTGGTCCGCGTTCGCTGGTGGCGATCGGGAACGAGGCATGCAGCTCTACAAAGCGGGCAAGTACGCCGAGGCGCAGGCTGCGTTTGCTGCGGCGCTCAAGGATGATCCGGAGTCCGCGGAACTACAGTGGAACTTGGCGCTGGCCGCGTGGCGCGCCGGCGATCTGCCGACTGCCGAAGTGGCCGCTGAGAAATACGCGGCGAACTCTGATGACGTCAAGGAAGAGCTGCACCGCGGCATGCTCGGCACGATTCGCCTAGCGCAATCGGCTGAGTTCGAGGCCAAGGCCGATGCCGCGTTGGCGGCTGCGCAAGCTGGTGCGGTTCCGTTGGCCCCGGAAGAGGAGGCGCCCGACCCGTTGGCTCTGTTGAAGACGGCATTGATGAAAGCTGCCACCGCCAAGCGGCACTTCGTTCGCGGCGTGCGGGCCAACCCGACGCCTGAGTTGCTGCGCAACACCGAGCGCACGCTGCGCAAGATCGCTGAGCTGGAGAAGCGCATCGAGGAACTGGAGAAGCAGAAGCAAGAACAGCAGAAGAAGGAAGGCGACAAGAACCCGGACGACAAGAAGCCTGACGATAAGGGCGACGAAGAAGACAAGAAGAAGTCCGACGAGCAGAAGGGCGACCAGAAGGAAGACGACAAGAAGCCTGAAGACCAGAAGGGCGACGACAAGAAGCCGGACGACCAGAAGGAAGACGACAAGAAGCCTGGCGACAAGAAGTCTGACAAGTCGGACCCGAAGGAAGGTGAAGGCGAGGAGCAGCAGGAGTCTCCGGAGCCAAAGCCGAACGAAGAGGAAAAGCCCGAGCCCAAGCCGTCGGAGCAAGAGGGCAAGAACGGGGAGTCCGATCCGAATGAAGCCGAGAAGCCTGAGAACCCGGAGCCCGGCGACGAACAGGAAGAGGCGAAGGAAGGCCAACCGCCAACACCGCCTGAACCCAAGCCCGGCGAGCAACGTAACGATGCGCCTGGCGAAGGCGGGAAGGGACTCGAGTTGTCGCCGGAGCAGGCGCAGCGCTTGCTCGCGCGCGCCAAGAAGCTCGATGAGCAACTGAAGAAGGCGAAAGCTCGCCGCACTACCCGGCGACGGGCCGTGGAGCGCGACTGGTGATTCGCGCCTTTGCCGTGTTGCTGGCCGCGACCTTGATGGTCGTTACGGCCGCTGCCCAGGAAAAGTTGACCGTCAGCCCGCCAGAGCCGGGCACGATCCGGCTCAATGATACCTCGATCGTTCGCATCACTGTGGAGGGTGTTGGTGCCAATCCACGGTCGCCCAAGATCCCGAAGGTTGATGGACTCGAGATCCGGCAACTGCCGGCGACCACGTCGACCCAGAGGGTGCGCGACGGTCGCCGTTCGGTGACCCGCACGAGCGTGCAGTTCGGTCTCGAACTGCGCCCGCAGCGAGTCGGGTTGTTCACGATCCCGTCGTTCAAACTTTGGACCGGCACCAAGGAGCAGGTGACCCCGGTGCTGCGACTGGAGGTGCGCGAAGACCTCGTCTCCAAAGAGATGGCGTGGCTGGAGGTCGATCTGCAGCCGAAGCGCGTCTACGTGCACGAGCCGGTGCGGGTCAAGATCACCTTTGCCGTGCTGCAAGGTGTGCGGCTTGCCGAGGAGTTTCACGGACGCACGCGCTACCAGGTGATCGCGATCGTCGCGGACTGGCTTGAGATCTTTCCGGCGGGTGAAGCGATAGAGCTGGTGCAGCCGCGTGGCGACCTGCGCGCTGTTGTCTGCAACGAGGATCTATCGGTGGCGACGTTTGTTGGCAACTTCGAGCGCAATGGCCAGATGTGGCAGCGCTTCCAGTTGGAGCGCGCGTTCTTGCCGTCGAAGGTTGGGCGTGTCGTGTTGCCGGCACCGGAACTGCGCTTCCATGCGTTGCGACACACGGCGCGACCGCTGCGCGGTGGCCAAGTCGACAAGTATGGGATCGTCGGCAAGCCGATCGAGTTCGAAGTGCTGCCGATTCCGGAGGAGGGGCGCCCCTCGCCATACTTTGGCGCGGTCGGCCGCTTCGGCATCAGGGCGACGCTCGACAAGGACCGCATCAAGTTTGGTGACTCGTTCAAGCTGACGTTGACGGCAACGGGCACAGGCAACTTCGAGTTCTTGCGCATGCCGGAGCTCGATGACCTCAAGGGCTTCCACAAGCGCGGTGCCGCCGAGGCGCAGCGCGATGGCGACCGCGTGGTCGTGACCTATGACCTGACGCCGCTGTCGACCGACGTGGCCGAGATCCCGTCGATCGAATGGAACTACTTCGACACCACACCTGGTGTGGCGAAGTTTGTTGAGGTCGCGACCGAGCCGTTGGCAATCGTCGTTGACGAACTGAACAATTCGGAATCGATCGCGCCGCTGCCCGAAGCTGCGGCTGCTGCGGTCACAGCAGGCATTGACGACATCTTTGACTTGCCGTCGTTCGATGGCCCGGCACGACCCGTCGATGTGCCGGAGTCCTGGCTGCGATGGTTGGTGGTGGTTGCGCCTTGGGCGTTGATGCTCGCGCTGTTGTCGTTGGTGCGCTCGGGCAGGCGTGCCTCGATGGATACGACCGGTAAGCGCGTGCGGGGAGCCAAGCGCCAGTTTGATGCCGCACTCGCGCGCGACGCCGACGCGATGGACGCGATCGCGGCCTATCTAGGCGATCGCCTCGATGTTCCGGCTGCTGCCGTGATCACCTCGGAGCTGGCGCCGCGGTTGATCGCCACAGGCCTCGACGAAACGGTTGCTACCGAAGTTGCTGTGGCGATCGAGCGTGGTACGACGGCGCGCTATGGCGGTGGCCAGGCGTTGACGGCGGATGAAGCGCGCGGCCTCGTGCAGCGGCTCGAATCGACTCGCTTCGGCGCGCGCGGTTGGTTGCCGTTCTTGCTGTTGCCGGCCTTGGTGTTGTCGGCACAAGATCTTCAGGCCCAAGAAGCGGAAGCTGTCGACGCGTATCGCCAAGGTGACTACGTCGCGGCCGACGCAGCGTTCGCGAACGCCTACGATCTAGGTGGCGATCGCCGTCACTTGCGCGCCCGTGGCAACTGCCTCTATCGCATGGGCGACCTGCCGCGCGCCCGATGGGCCTTTGAGAGCGCGCGCATCGCTTTGCCTCGCGACGAAGAACTGCTCGCCAACCTGCGCGTCGTGCGCACTCGATTGGAGTTGCCCCAGGACGATGGTGGTTTCGCAACCGAAATACGCCGCCTGCTCGACCGCTACACGCTGAGCGAACGCACCTACGCGTGCTTGTTCTTCATGCTGCTAGCCGCCGGCTTCCTGGTGTTTGGCTGGCGCCGCATCGGCTGGCGTTGGGTGGGGGCGATCTGCCTCGTGCCCGGCGGCATCTTGGCGCTCGATGTCTTGTGGCTGGCCCCAAGCCGCGCGATGCAAGCTGTTGCGTTGCAGGAACTGTTGGTGACTGCTGAACCGCGAGCCGGAATGGATGCCGTCGCGATCGTGCGACCAGGAGCGCTGGTCGACTTGCTCGGCAGTAGCAGCGGCGAATACGTGCGCATCGACGCGTCGGGTCGCAGCGGCTATGTCGCTGCGGATGCCGTCGCGGTGATCAAGTAGCCGTCATCAAGTAGCTAGCCTCAACTAGCGCTAGCGACAATGAGTCGCCTTCGCTAGCCAAGCATGCGCTTGGCACGCGCACCAATCAGTAGCACCAGTCCGCCAAGCAGGATGAAGACGCCGGCGACGAGGTAGCGCAGTAGCCACTCGTTTGCCAGCAGCAGCAGGCCGAAGCCGATCAGTAGCACGCCGACGATCAGCAGCAGCATCGGCAGGTTTCGCGGGAGGGTCGGGATGCCCGGCATGCCGCCGCCTTTCAGATTGATGTCCATTACTTCGCGGGTCCGCCGACGAGTTCGGCGAGGGGTCGTTCGTAGATGCGATACCGCCTGTAGGGCGTGCACCCGAGGGTTTGCAAGGGGCCAAGCATGTCGTGGTTGTCTTCGAGGATCCAGCTTGCTTCCACGGCGTCGAAGCCAGCATCGATGCCGTCGCTCATGACCCGGTGCATCAGCAGCATGTCGAGGCCGGTCTTGCGATATTCCGGAACAGCGCCGAGCGTCAGCACCCGGATCAGGTGCTTCTTCTTCATCGCGCGCAGGAACCGCCACCAGCCGAACGGCAGCAACTTGCCGTTGCAGGCCTTGGCGCCCACGTTCGTATCCGGCAGAGCGAGCACGAACCCGATCGGCTCACCTTCCTTCTCGGCGATGTGCATGAGGCTGGGATGGCAGACCTTCTTCAGGTCCTTTGCCTGCGCCAGGAACTCGCCTTCGGTCATCGGCACGAAGCCCCAGTTGCGTTCCCAAATGCGTTGGTAGAGATCCCACAGGATGATGCACTCGTCATCGAATTTGCGCAGGTCGACGCGGCGCAGGCGCATGCCGGAGCGCTTTTCGATGCGCTGGGTCAGCTTGTCCATGCGCGGTCGATCGAGCGACTCGCTGGTGCCGTGCAGCGCGAGCAGGTCCTTGCACTTGTGCAGTCCGAAGCTCTCAATCCACTCGGCGTAGTGCGGTGGGTTGTAGGGCATCATCATGACCGGTGGCCCTGGCTTGCCATCGATCAACAAGCCACAGCGGTAGTTGGTCGACATGTCGACGGGGCCGCGCAACGCCGTTGCCGAACGCACCCGGCACCACATCGCAGCATGGGTGAGCAGCGCATGGGCCGTGGCTTCGTCCTTGGCTTCGAAGTGTCCGAAGAACCCGATCTGGTCGCCGTGGAAGTCGTCGTGCAATTCGTCCCGACAAGCACTGATGCGGCCGACACACTGGTTGCCGCGATACGCCGCGAACGCCTCGAACTGCGCGTGCTCAAAGAACGGGTTCTTGCTTCGGTCGAGCTGCCACGCCTCCGCGCTGGTGATCGGCGGCACGTAAACCGGGTCGCCGCGGTAGAACCCGCGCTGCAAGTCGAGGAATTGGCGCGAAGAACGCACCGGGCGAATCGCCACATCAGTCGCCAGGTCTTTCCGCGGGGCGGTCATCCGGATAGAGGTTAGGGGATGACGTTCCCCGCCGCCACGCACCAACCGTTCCGTGCCGCTCACATCCGTTGCTGCGGCCTGTTGGCGC
>JBNMND010000275.1:0-7878 GCA_051274975.1 Planctomycetota bacterium
ATCAACGGCCAACGACAACAGGCGCGCACGTTGACTGTGCCGCACCTTGTCGCCGCGGACGGTCTCAAACGAAACCTTGGCGCCGCGCACCATCGGCCCTTGCGGGATCACAGATGGCGGCGCGACCATCGGCGCGACAGGAGCCGCAGCCAGCCTCGCAGCCGACGCGTCTCCGAACCCGGTGGCAGTCACCAGCGTGACTGCGACAGCCCAGGCAACCGCCAACGTGGAACGAACTCGCATGCTTATCGCGCCTTCGGGAAACCCGGGTCCTTCTGCAGGTTGTGGATCGTGTTATGCAGCTCGCCGCGCATCGCACGTCCTTCCTTCGAATCGAGGTCCCAGGTGATCTTCATCTGGTGCACCGGCTGCATGCCTTCAATCGCCAAAAACACCGTGCAGCCGTCACTCGACAGTTTGCTCGACGTGACCTTCAGCGGGTCGCGGTTCGGCTTGCCTTGCGCGATCTTGCGTTCGGGATGCAGTAGTGAAATCTCGGGCGAGCCGTAGTTTTGCGAGTAACGGTAGTTCCAAATCTCGACGCCGAAGCTCTCAGCATCCGCGGCAATCTCTGCGTCGAGCGCATTCGAGAACGTCAGGTAGACGCCCTTGTCGCACGTGCTCAATGCAACTGGCAGATCGAGTGGACGACTGGTACGACGCACACGGTGGAAGCCACCTTCGCGCGCGGCACTGGTTTGCCAGCCCTTCAAGCCAATGACATACATCTCGCCGTCGATTGGCGAGAAGCGACCGCGCATGCAACTCGACGAATAGTTGGCCGGCAGTCGTACGACGCCACCTTGCATCTGACCGTTAACGCGCTCTGACAACACCAGGTAGGTCGAGCAGGTGCCGTAGGAGTTATGCAGCAGACGGCCTTGCAGATCCTTCCAAGCAGCACCCGTCACCCATACCTGGCCGCCGCTTGAGTTGTCGACTTCCATCGGCATCCAGCACAGCGGTAGATCGGGTTGGTCCGGCACCGGCGTGCGATGCGCGGTGTCCTTGACGCCAGCGTAGTAGCCCGGCTTTTCAATCCAGTTGAGGCGGCAACGCGGCATGTACGTGCCTTCGTTGTCACCGCTCGTGATGATGCCGTCCGGCGACACGCCAATGCCGTTCGGTGCGCGCATGCCAGTCGCGACCGTTTCGATCGTCGAGCCATCGGCGCTAACCTTCAGGATCGCACCGTGGTGCGGCACGATCTTCATGAAGCCACGACCACCGGGATTCACCGGCGCGCCCTTCGTGAAGTAGAAGTTGCCTTCCTTATCGGTCTGCAGATCAAACGCGAACTCATGGAACGCGGCAGTGATGTAGATCTGGTTGTTGAAGCACTCGTAGCGATCCGCTTCGCCGTCGCCGTTGATGTCGATCAAGCGCGTCAAGCCATCGCGACCGTGCACAAACACGACATCGTCGACGATGCGCAAGCCAAGCGGATCAAACAGGCCGGTTGCAAAACGCTGCCACTCGAGGTTATCCAGCGCGTCGTCGATGCCTGACACGATCCAGACGTCACCGTTCCACGTGGACACCGCGGCGCGGCCATCGCTGAAGAAGTCGAACGCGCCAGTGCGCATACGCGAACCCCACGGGTTCTTGAATGGGATCGTGATCGTATCGACGGCGAACGGACCGTCATCGGCGCCGCGCACTCCCTTGGTTACGACCTTCTCGTTCCAACGCTTGGTGCCCGCGCCCAGCGGAATGCCGGTGACGTCGCGCTTGTTGATCAGCGTCGCGGCGCCTTGCTCGCTATCAGCACCGAGCGAAGAGATCACGAGCTGCACCCGCATCGTCTTGTCGTGCGGAGGCACGCTCATCACGATGCGATTGCCGGTGATCGCGACGGTCGCGCCATCGCTGCCGTGCAAAGCCACCATCACGTTGCGATCGACGATCGTCGACTTCACAGCGGCTACGTCATCCTTCGCCTTACCCTTAGTCTTCTTCTTGGGCTTGACTTCCTCCTGCCACTGGAGCGCTGCGGCGCGAATACCACCGCCAAAGTCAGACTTGCCACCGGTTGCCGCGGAGCCGCCTTCGAGCACGACCATCTGCTGCGGTGTCTTCGACGGGCCAAGTTCCAGCGTCCGGACCAACACGGACTGGCCTTTGTCGCCTTCCATCGCGTACATCTCGCGCACGTTCATGTCGCCAAGTCGGTAGTCGATGACTACCTCATCGCCGACGCGACTGTGGCCGCCGAACTTGCCCCACAAAGACGGCAGCGGCCCGTGCGGAATTGGGCGCGGGTCGGCGAAGCTGCCACTGCGAGCCCAACCTGGACCGGGACCGGTCTCGGCGAGCTTACTGCCAGCGCGCGACGGGAACGGACCGTGCGAGCCGTCATAGGCGGTGCCGCGAAGGTTCAGCCAACCGTCGGTCCACGCAACCGACATGCGCAGCAGTTCGGTATCAAACGAAACCGCACCGCGGTCGCCGAGTCGAATGACGAGTCCCTTCTCGGTAGTGCCGCACAGGCCACCACCATCAAAGGTCGTCATTAGGCATGGACCGAAATCCATCGACTCAGGGAACTTCGCCTTTTGGGCGACGAGCGCCGAGACGAGCAAGAAGGAGACGACAGTTGCGTGAGGGATCCGCATGATGGGCTGCGGATCTTACGGACTCAGAGCGCTTGCGCCTACAGATCACGGTTTACGGAAGAACTCTGCGCGCAATAACTCTGTGACCGAGGTCGGAGACCTTTGCTCGCGGCGCAGCTGAGAGGCGTCCGAGCTACTTGTCCTCGGCCCGAGAGACGCCAGCAGTAACGCAGAACCGAAGTGCTTCCTCGACCGACATCTCCAAGTCCTTCGCGTTGGCCTTGGGAACGATGACCGTGAAGCCCCCCAGCTGGTAGCTCATCGGGAAGTAGACCGCCAACTTGTCCTCGCCGATGTCCGGATGGTCGTTAAACGAGTCGCGGGTGACAAAGCCGATCTGCTCCAGCCCCTCAGGCAAGCGCACCAACACGACGCGGCGAAAAGGCTTCTCCTCCGCACTTGAGACCAGGCGGGCGACGTCGACGAACATGCCGTAGACGAACTTGACGATCGGAATGTGCTCCAGCAGTTTCGTCAGGTGCTGGTAGATCTGCCGGACGATGAACGAGTACATCAGCAGGCCAATCACGAACACGATCGCAATCGACAGCACGAAGCCCATGCCAGGCCAATACTGAGCTTCGGGCAGCCCGAACCAGTCGATAATGACGTGCCGCAGCAGCGTCTCCCCGCCGACCACAGCCCACGAGATCAGCGCCCCGGTGGCTGCCAACGGCAGGATCGCCGCCAGGCCGCGAAAGAACGTGCGCAGGGGTGGCCCGAAGATGCTCTGGCGGGCGGCGGGACGCTGGGTGGGTTCCTTCATGGCGTTGGAATCATCAAGTCTTGCCCGGCGCTGGTGGCCCGCGCAAGGGAATGCCGTGTAGTGGCCGCGAGACAGCGACAGGTCAAACACCCTACATCATTACGCTTTAGCGCAACTATTTAACGTAAACCTAGCAACAGACGCCTCGAAGCCGGGTCAATGCATCCGGTATCCTTCTTGCTGTAAGGGCTACCCTCACCTCAACGCGAGGAACCATGACGACGCAACGAACTATCTTTACCGTTCTTCTTGGGCTGCTGATCTCCCTGCCATTGTCCGCCCAACGGCGCAGCTCGGCAAGCCGACCAACCTCCCGCCCGGCCGCCCGGGCCCCCGCTCGTCAGGCCCCCTCCCGCCCGGCACCGCGGTCGCGCCCAGCACCGACGCGTCAAGCACCTCGATCCCGCCCGACGCCAACGCGTCAGGCACCGCGATCGCGCCCCACACCGACGCGCCAAGCGCCGCGCGCGCGTCCGACACCGACCCGTTCGGCACCGCGGTCGCGTCCAGCACCGACTCGTTCGGCTCCTCGATCCCGCCCCACACCGACTCGTTCGGCTCCTCGATCCCGCCCCACGCCGACCCGTTCGGCGCCGCGAACACGTCCAACACCGACGCGATCCGCACCTCGCTCCCGACCAACGCCGACCCGCTCGGCGCCGCGCTCAACGCCCGGCCGCACGCGGACAAGCACGCCACCGCGCAGCACGCCGAGAAGCACGCCGGGCTACACGCCGCGCACCAGAAGCAGCACGGGCAGCTACCGCCCGCCGGCAAGCACCAACCGCAGCGCCGACCGCAGCGCCGGAACAAAGTCGAACAATCGTTACCAGCCGCGCCCGAATGGCGATGCTCGTAGCGGCAACACCATCACGCGCCGCGTCGGCACCCCGGCGACGACGACGCGCACTCCGAACAACACCAACACCAACCGCACGACGACTACGCGCACCCCGCGCACGTCGACGGGTAAATCGAACAACCGCTACACCCCCCGCAAGCTGACAACCGCCGACGTGGCCGACGCGCGCCGAATCCGCGACATGACCACGCGTCGGGATACGCCTCGATCGAAGCCTCGTTCGACGCCACGATCCGCGCCGCGTTCGAAGCCGATCTCCAACCGTTACCAGCCGCGCGATCGCGTTGCGACGCCGAGCAAGTCGCCACGCGTAAGCGATGCCCGCAGCGCCAAGCCCGGCGTCCGGACGACCCGCAACACGCCACGCATCAAGCCTCGCACGACGCCGCGCACGACCGTGAACGCCGGCGCTCCCGTCAACGCACCCGCGGTTGTCGGAGTCACGCCGAACCTCGTTCCTCGCCTCGCGTCACCGCGACTCGGTGCCGCTCGCACAGGCGCTCGAATTGGCCGCCTGCCCTACGCTGAGGCCAGTTACCGCTGGGGCGCTGGCTATCGCAGCAGCTCGCTTTGGTGTGGCTACTGGGGCTACGGCTCAAGCCCCTATTACAACAACTGGGGTGGCGGCTACGGCTACGGCTACGGCTACGGCAGCTGGAGCTACAACAACTGCGGCTTCGGCGGCGGTGGCTTCAACAACTGGGGCTTCAACGCGTTCTCCTGGAACGTCGGCGTGCTATCGCCCTACAACGCGTTCCGCGGTAGCTACTGGAACAGCTGCTACCGCAACAATTACTGGAGCTCGTTCTCGATCCCGAACGCACTGCCGTCGAGCTACTGGTGGTACCCGACGACCAGCTACTGCCCGACCTACCTCACCGTGCCGAGCAGCTACGTCGTCGAAGAAGAGCTCGAGCCAATCGACGACGGCTATAGCATCGTCGACACCGCACGCAGTGCCGAGTCATCTAGTGCGGGTGCCCGCCCGCCGGAAGCCGCGAGCACGCCAACATCGCTGGCAGCGCAATACATCGCGCTCGGCGACTTCTACTTCAAGAACGATCGCTTCGATGCCGCGGCCGAGGCCTACGCCAAGGCTCGCACCCACGTGCCGAACGACGCCTCGATCCACTTCGTGTTGGCCGATGCGGTCTTCGCCAATGGCGACTACCACTACGCCGCGTTCCTAATCGCCGAAGCCATTCGCCTCGATCCGGCGATGGTGACTGCCGACGTCGACAAGCGCTCCTTCTACAGCGATGAGAAGCTGTTTGAGACGCAACTCGAAGCACTCCAGACCCACTGCACCAAGAACCCGTACGACGCCTGGGCGCAGCTGGTGCTGGGCTACAACCTACGCTTCTCAGACCGCCCGACCCGTTCGGTCGCCGCGTTCCGCCGCGTCCTGGAACTCGACGATGGCAACCCGACCGCCCGGGCCTTCCTCGCGGATCTGGTGCCGGCTCTAATCACCGACCCGGCCCCGAAGAAGGTCGGCGCCAAGTAGGCGAAGGCAAAGAAGCCGCCGATAAGAAGGCAAAGGTAGAGAAGAGCGACCGCTAAGCGCGTCGCTCGGTATCGATCGCGGGGGCCACCCGCGCTACGCTGCTTGGCAATATGGCACGCAGAATTGACACGTACCTCGAGAGCCTGATCGGCGAGGACAAGCTTGCATTTTATGAAGCGGTCCGCGACTTCGGTGACGCGGAGATCGCACCCCACCTACTGAGCTGGGAACGGGAACACAAACTAGTTCCCGACTCGTGCATTCGCGCGATGGGCGACATGGGATTGTTCGGCCTCCCGATTGCCGAGGAATACGGCGGCCAAGGCGGTGACCACACCGACCTGTGCTTGATGGGATTGGCGCTCGGCTATCACAGCCAGTCCGTCGCGATCACGCCCGGCGCCGCCATCTCACTCGGCGCCAAGCCGGTGCAACTCTGCGGCACCGACGAGCAGAAGAAGGCGCACCTACCAGCGCTCGCCAACGGCGACCGCATGTTTGTGTTCGGACTGTCGGAGCCGGGCCGCGGCAGTGATGCCGCCAATCCGCAGGTCACCGCCGTCAAGAAAGGCGACAACTGGGTCATCAACGGCGAGAAGTGCTGGTCGACCAACGCACGTTGGGCGAGCCACGTCATCGTGCACGCGCTGACCGCGCCCGACGCCCCCAACGGCAAACGCTCGACGTGTTTCATCGTGCCGATGGACGCCAAGGGAGTCTTCTACCAAGAGATGCAGGGCAAGAAGGTGTGGGAGCAATCCTCCACCGGCTCGATCATGTTCGAGAACGTTGAGGTGCCGCACGACCAGATCCTCGGCGCCGAGAACGACGGCTTCAAGGTGATGGTGACGACACTCAACGGCGGCCGCCTGTTCATCGCCGCGCTGGCGCTCAGCTCGCTCGCGTTCGCCCTCGACAAGTGCCGCGTCTACGCCGAAGAACGCATCCAGTTCGACGACAAGCCGATCGGTCGCTTCCAACGCGTGCAAGATGTCATCGTCGATATGGACATCGCGCTCGAGCGCGGCCTGACGTGGCTAATGCACTCCTGCAAACTATTCGAAGCCGGCAAGCTGTCGCGCGAGTCCGCAGCCAAGCTCAAGGTCGACTGCAGCCGTTCGGCTAGCGACCTGGTCAGCGCAGGTATGGAGATCTGCGGCGGCGTTTCGTGCTTCGACGAGTTCGGTTTGATCCGCCACCACAACGACCTGTTCGTGACGCGCGTTGGCGAAGGCAGCAACTTCGCGCTGAAGGACTTGATCGTTCGGCCGCTGCGCAAGTAGCGCAACTCTACTTGGCCGGCCGAGCGAAGCTCCGGACAGCCGGGCCGCTGCGCAAGTAGCACAGCTCTACTTAGCCGGCCGAGCAGAGTTCGGCCAGCCGGTCCAAACCAAGCGTGATCTCGGCCATCGACGGACCAAAGCTCAGGCGCACGTAGTTGCGCATCCGCGACGGCAGGTGGCTGCGGCGCTGGCCAGGGTTCACGTCGAAGAAGTGGCCGGGCACGGTAATCACCTTCTTCTCGAGGCACGCGCGGAAGAACGCGTCGCCGTCGCGCAGTTCAGGTCGCAAGTTCTCAAGCGACGGGAAGCAGTAGAAGCCGCCGCGCGGATCTCGATCGAGCAAGAACCCCATCTCGCGGATTCTTCGAACCATCACATCGCGTTTTTTGATGAACTCGACTTGGATCGAACGGGCTTCTGCGACGGCGTGGTCGAGCGAGACCAACGGCACCGCCGCTTGCTGCACGGGATGTGGCGCGCCGCCATCCAAGAACGAACCCGCCGACGCAATCGCTTCGATGACCGACGCCGGACCCAACGTCCACGACACACGAAGGCCAGGGTAGCGCCAGTTCTTGGTCAGGCCATCGACGATGAGGATCGGATCGGCATTGACGTCTTCGACATAGCGCGCCGCACTGTTGGCGTCGCCTTCCGGCCAGCCAGCGTCGTAGATGTAGTGCGAGTAGAACTCATCGAAGATCATCGGGCAGCTCAGTTCGCGCGACGCGGCAAGCCACTGCGACAGCGCTTCCCCGGTGATCACGTCCCCGGTCGGGTTGCATGGGTTCGACAGCAACAACGCGCCAAGTCCGCGACCCACTATCTCCTTGCGCAGTTCTTCC
>JBNMND010000276.1:0-7875 GCA_051274975.1 Planctomycetota bacterium
CCTTCCAACTGCTACTGCCCGCAGTCGACGCGGACGAGGACACGATTCTTGAGTGCCGCGAAGATGAACCCAATCGCCTATTCGCCGAACTGGCAGTGCACGAGCTCGACCTTGTGCTCTCGGACATTCCGGTTGCGCCGGGCCTCGATGTGCGCGCCTACAATCATGTCATGGGGGAGTCGACGACAACCCTGTTCGCAACTCCCGCAATCGCTCGCAAACTGAAGAGCAAGTTTCCGAGTTCGCTTAGTGGCGCCCCATTCTTGATGCCCTCGAAGGCCTCAGCCATTCGACATTCGCTAGAGCAATGGCTGCAACAGAAGGACCTGCGACCAACCGTCATTGGCGAGTTCGAAGATGGCGCCCTAATGAAGGTGTTTGGGCAGGCCGGCCGAGGTGTGTTCCCAGCCCCCACAGTGGTCAAAGACCAGATTTGTAAGAACTACAATGTGCGTCCGCTCGGTGAACTGACGGATGTTCGCGAGCGCTTCTACGCAATCTCACCGGAACGAAAGATCCGTCACCCCGGGGTGGCGCGCATTGTCGAGAGTGCCAAGTCTGGCATCTTCGCCGGCTAACTTGCCCTCGATTGCTGTAACGGGTGGCTTCCGCCGCTGTCATCGCAGCCGGGCTACTGCGCCGCCGCGCAAATGCCCAGCGACACATTGGGTCGGGACACGCGGCAGACAGTGCCGTTGCGCAAGCACCTCGCCACAGTCGCTATGATGTCGTTGCTCGCCACCTCGAAAATCAACACCTCATGCGCCCCAGCATCCTGACACCGTTCGTTCTCTGCCTGTCCCTGACTGCCCAAGAAGCTTGGGAACTGAGTCCAGCCACCGGACCCAGCCACGGGCTTTGGCCGGGCATGGCCTACTCGTTGTCGAGCGGCAAGTGCTACGTGTATGGCGGCGCCAACGGCACGACGACGAGCGATGAGACCTGGGAGTACGACGGCACGGCGTGGACGCAAATGTCGCCGATCACCAACCCAGGTGAGCGCCACACGTTCGCAATTTGCTACGACACGATCCGCGACGTAATCGTGATGTTCGGTGGTGCCGACAACAACTACCTGCCGTCCGGTGAGACGTGGGAATACCAAGCAACGACCAACACTTGGACCGACGTCACGCCGATCTCCGGAGTGTCGCCACAAGCACGGTGGGGATGCCACATGGTCTACGACCTCGCGCGCGGCCGGTCGGTGCTGCACGGAGGCTATAATAGCGCTGGTTTCACGCCGGACACTTGGGAGTGGGACGGCACGACGTGGAGCTTGAGCGTCACGAACAACAGTCCTTCCGGGCGGGATCGCTTTGGATTCGCTTACGACGTTGCTCGTGGCCAGAGCGTGCTATTCGGCGGCATCAGCGCCGCCGCGTCCGACGAGACGTGGGAATACGACGGCATTGACTGGACTCTGATCGCAACACCGACGACGCCCCCGGCGCGACAGAAGGTGCGCCTAACCTACGACATCGCGCGCGGCGTCTGCATCATGCAAGGTGGCCAGAACGGTTCTCAGTTGAACGACAGCTGGGAATACGACGGCGTCAACTGGCGGCAAGTCGCGAGCACCCCCGCACCAGCACGCGGCGAGAACGCGGCGGCCTACGATGTCGCGCGCGGCGTCACGGTCGTATTTGGCGGCTACGGCAACACGGGCACGAGCACGCAAACGTGGGAATACCGGCTCGCAACATCCGCGCAGTTCCACGCATATGGCTCAGGCTGCGTTGGCAGTGGCGGGGTGCCGTCGATGCAGGCGATGGCAGCAAGCACCCCAACAGTTGGTGGCACGTTCACCTTGGAGGTCAGTAACCTGCCTGCGGCCGGCGGTGCGGGCTACGTGTTCTTTGGTGCAAGCAACTACCAGTTCGGCCCGCTGTGGCTGCCGCTCGACGCAGGCATCCTCGGCTGGACTGGCTGCCTCGGCTACGTAACGCCGGATGCCGGTCAGTTCTTCTTGCACCCCGCCGGCACGGGTTCGGTGAGCGTGACTTTCCCCAACAACCCACTGCTGCAGAACTTCACGTTCTATGCGCAAGCACTGAGCTTCGATGCGGCAGCGGCCAACGGCCAAGTCGCAATGAGCAACGCGGGCGAGATCATCATCCACTAGATCGCGGGTCCACAGGTCTGACCTGCTACCAGCTACCGCCGGCGCCCTTGATGGCTCTGACGCAGCTCGGGCATTCGAAGTCTTGCCATTGCTCTGCCATGCCTACTTCGCGTTCGGCGGCCTGCATCTTCAGGCCTGCCTTGGCGCGCTTCTGTAGTTCGAGGGCCCATGCCGCGCGCCTTCAAGGTCACGAAGTCCGGCCGCGCACGGTAGTGCAGCATCACCTCGAGCACGTAACTGCACGTTGGGCACCCGCCAGCGGTGACACTGGACGTCAGGCACGATGCCTTGTTAGCCAAAAGCTACAGAATCCGGGTTTGCACGGAAGACAACCAAGGTCAGATAGTGCTTCCCCGGTAGACCCCAATGAAGCAACGCACCCCCACCTTCCTATTCGCAGCGTGTTTGCTCGCGACCGTCAACAGTTGCACTCCCGAACCGCTGGATGCCATGTGGGCCATCCGCATGGACAGCACCGAAGATGTGAACAAGCCTGACCGCTTCACGCTGCTGCCGGGCGGCGGCATCGAAGCGACTGCCGGCGGTAACGCAACCTTGTGGCGACCCGACGTGTCGTTGACGCCACCGTACCGAATGTCGATGCGCGTCAAGGCTACCAACCTTGAGCTGCACCCCCACGGCGCCGGCATCGTGTTTGGCGGCAGCGACGTTGACAACGACAAGCAGACCTACAGTTACTTCCTGGTGCGCGGCGACGGTCAGTTTTTGATCAAGACGCGCGACGGCGGGGACACATCGGATATCTGCTTGTGGGGCGAACAGGCGGCCGTCGCGAAGGAAGTGAAGGAGAGCGGCATCGCGATCAACGTGCTCGCGGTCGACGTGGGCAAGGAAGTAACCCGCTTCTCGGTCAATGGCACGCAGGTGCACGAAGCAAAGACCGAAGCCCTCCACAGCGCGGGCCAATACGGCGCGCGGCTGGTGCACGACCTCGATGTGCGCTTCGACCAGATCGAAGTTGCGGCACAGAAGTAAGCTCTAGCGGCGAAGGTTCTGCAACTGCGCGGCGACGCGCTCCACCAGTGACTGATTGCCTTCGCGGCGCGCGCGATACATCACGCGTTCGCCCAGCGAAATCGCCGAGCGCCGATCGCTAGCCAGTATGCGTGCACTGAACAACACGTGCTCGTCGGCAAGTGACGGCTCGGACACGTCGTTGAGTTGGTTCGCAAAGGCAAGCGCTCGCTGACCATCACGCACGGCGGCATCGGGCGACTGCGAAAGAACGACGGCCATGTTGCGCAGCAAGTCACGATTATTGGGCGCGCGTTGATGGCCTTCTTCGAACCAGCGCAGGGCGTCCTTGTAGTTGCGCTGCATGCCATGCATCGCCCCTAGATTGTTGAACGTCAACGGATCATCCGGACGGACCTGCATCGCACGATCGAACAACAGCTTTGCGGCGGCAAACTCACCGCGACGAGCATGATCGTTGCCGACGGCGTTGTTGGCCTCGAACGCATCAGGATAGATCGCAATCGCACGGCGGTGATGTTCGATGCCGGCACCCAGACCGTTCTTGCGATCTAACAAGTTGCCGAGATTGCCCTGCGCGAGCCATGCATCCGGCTCAGTAGCGATCGTGGCGCGCCAGAGCCCTTCCAGGTCCTGATAGATGCTGGCACGATTCCACGTCACGATCGCCAGCATGATCGTGAGCGATGCAGCAACGCCAGCACAGGCAGAAACCTTGCGCATCAAGAACGCGCCACCGCAGCACAAGAGCGCTATCGGGCCGAGACTCGATAGGTATTGGAAGTGGTCTGCGACGAACGCGTAGCGCAGGTAGTAGTAGTCGACGAGGCCAGACACTGGCAGCACGTTCGCCACGTAGATCCACAGCGCCAAGCTGCATGCAATGACTGCTGGCTTCGTCGTGCGCAACACGGCGAGCAGGCTGGCGGCAAGCCCGACGAGCAATACGATCGTGGGCAGCCAATGCATCGCGGAGTCCGCAACACCCCATTTGGCATAGGAGAACGACAGCTCAAGCGGCAACAGCAATTTGCTCAGATAGAAGCCGACTACTTGCCCTAACAAGGCAACACGTTCGGCAAACGTCAGCGCCCAATCGTGACCGACGGCTCCTTCGCCGCGTTCCATGATGATCGTCACCGTCGCCGCCGCGAACGCCATCAGCACGAACGGCAGCAACGCACGAATCGAACTACGCCACTCACGGCGGTGCCAGATGGCGATCGCGAACAACGTCACCGGCAACATCAACGTCGCAGTCTTCGCCAACAACGCAGCAAGGAACAGCAGCGCGGTGCGCAGCGATGTGCCCCGAGCTGGTTGCACAAGGTGCGTCAACCACTGATGGCACGCGCCGAGATAGAATGCGGCCGACAAGGTGTTCTTGCGTTCGACCAGCCACGCAACCGATTCGCTGTGCACCGGGTGCAGCAAGAACACGAGGCCCGCGAACCATGCGCCAGGTAACTTGAGCCGACGCAACAGCAGCGTGAACATCAGCGCGTTACCGGCGTGCAGCAGCACGTTCTCGACATGCATGACTACCTCCGACAATCCCCACAGTTGGTAGTCGAGCCACCAAGTCGTGTAGGTCAGCGGGTAGTACTGAATCACCGCCCCCGGCTCCGACCAAATGCGCCACAAGCCCGACGCCGAACGCAGCGTCTCGTTGTCGCGGATCCAGTCGGTGTCATCCCACAAGAACTCGCCGCCGAGTGCGGGGCCGTAAACGAGCAGCGCGAGCGCAGCGAATGCCAGATAGCAGAGGGCAATGCGGGAGCGTGAAGTCACCACGACCGATCTTCGACGGCAACGCACTCGGACGCAATGGACCAACGCCTTCCGGGTGGACTAGAGCACCGAGTCGAGAGCCTCTAGCAAGCGACTCACTTCGGCCGGCGAATTGTAGTGCACCATGCTGACGCGCACGACGCCCCCATTCTCATGCAGGCCAAAGCGCGTGCAGAAGCGATGCGCGTAGAAGTGGCCCCAGCGAGTCGCGATCTTCAGCTCATCGAGGCGCGGTGGAATCTGGCTCGAACGCTGTTCCAACGGCACGAAGGAAATCGTTGGCGCGCGCCGGGCATCGGCGACGGCTCGCCCCAGCAAGCGCACGCCAGCATGGTTTCCCAGGTAGTCGAGTACGGGCGCCGCGAGCTGACACTCGTGAG
Source organism: Planctomycetota bacterium (assembly GCA_051274975.1). Taxonomy (GTDB): domain Bacteria; phylum Planctomycetota; class UBA1135; order UBA1135; family UBA2386. The sequence continues at coordinate 5,293 of JBNMND010000276.1, forward strand.
TGGTGATGTGATCAAACGCACCTTCGATCGTGCCGCCACCACCGTGATGGCGATCGAGCTCTTCCAGATAGTCGACGATGCCCGGCAGCGACGCCGTCAGTTCGTGATTCACGTTGCCCGGCTCGAGCTTGTATGCCCCTGCGTCGGGACCGACGAAGAAGTGATTCTGCGACGCGACCTGCGCGAGCAGGTCCTTGCCAACATGCATCGCGGCCATGTGTGGACCGTAGACTTTGTAGAGGCTAGCGACGTAGAGATCCGCACCGAGTGCGTGCACGTCGACGCGTCGGTGCGGCGCGTAGGCAACACCATCCACGAAGACCAACGCGCCGGCTTCGTGCACCCGCTTACTAATCGCCGCGACGTCTTGGATCTCGCCGACCAAGTTGGAGCAGTGCGAGAACGCAACCAAGCGGGTGCGCTCGTTGAGCAGTGGCTCCAAGTCTTCGAGCCGCAGTTCGAAGGTCTCGGGGTCGCACAACCACTCGCGAACGACCACGCCTGTAGCCTCAAGATCGCGCCAGGCACCGATGTTCGACTCGTGATCGATGTCGGCAACGATGACTTCGTCGCCCTCTTGCCACATCGGCCGCAACGCAGCCGCAGCCAGGCGCGTCAACCCCGTCGATGACGGGCCGATCACAACATCGCCCTTGCCAGAGCCAAGCAGCTTCTCGGCAGCGCGACGCCCCTGCTCGACCCGCTTCGCCGCCTCAACCGACAACGCGTAGCTCGCACCGAGCTGCACCATGCACGTGCGCATGTAGTCCTGGACACGATCGATAACTCGCGCGAGCGGCACACTGCCACCAGCATTGTCGAACAACGCCCATTCCGACTGCAGCGCCGGGAACTGCTTTCGCACGAAGTCGAGGTCCAGCATGCCGAACAGGTTACCGGTTGCTCACGACAGCTCAGTGACTTCGTAGTGCACCACCTCTGCATCAAAACGCAGCAACACCGCCTGCGCCGCCAGCGGCACAACAGCGACTTCGAGATCGTCGCCCGCGAATGCATGGATCGACACCATCGATTGCCACGTCGTCTGCACCCGGAACTCAAGCCCGTCGTCAATCGCGCGCTGCAGGATCTGCACGCCGACAAAGCCCGGCAGAGCCTGCAAGTGCGGAACGGTCTCTGCCCGCAGGTACGACAAATACGGAGCCGCATTGCCGCGAGTCGTCACCCCCACCCAACTGCGAACGACTTGCGGCGCCATCAGATGTGCTCCAGATCGTCCGCCTCGATCGTGCGGTCATCGACAGCATCGCCGGTGTTGCGCACCGTTTGCGGCTCGAACAACACAATGCTGACGAGCTCGTGTGCTATCGGGCGATGCTCGACACCGCGCGGCACGATGCAGAACTCACCCGGTTTAACCTTCACCACGCGATCCCGGAACGCGAGCTGCAGCTCGCCAGCGACGACGAGGAACATCTCGTCTTCATGCTCATGCGAGTGCCATACGTATTCGCCTTTGAGCTTGGCGACCTTGACGTATTGACCATTGAGTGAGCCGACCACCTTGGGCACCCAGGTCTCAGAGAAGCTGTCTAGCTTCTGCTGTAGATTGACAACATCCATGGCAGCCACGATACAGCCGATGCAGCGAGCACCAAGTCATCGCATAGCACGGCGATACGATGGACTTAGTATCATTGCGCTCAACTAATCATTCGATCTGCCTAGGATCCCTACATGGACACCAACGCCCCAAAGATCCCAATGGCCGCAAAGCTGCTGTTCACAGCGTTCATGGCCGTGCTCGTGCCGTCCTACTGGTGGAACTACGGACCGACGAACTTCCTCTACTTCTGCGACGTCGCCCTGTTCCTGACCTTGATCGGAATGTGGACGGAGAAGTCGTTGCCCATCAGCATGGCCACGGTCGGGATCATGGTTCCGCAGATCCTGTGGGTCGCCGACTACGTCAGCAACTTCGCGGGCGTGCCGTTGATCGGCTTGACCGACTACATGTTCGATGAGGAGAGCCCGCTCTTCAATCGCAGCTTGTCGCTGTTCCATGGCTGGCTGCCGTTCTTGCTGCTCTGGCTAACGGCACGCGTTGGCTACGACCGCCGTGCAGCGCTCGCATGGATCGCCACGGCGTGGGTGCTGCTGATCGTTTGCTATCTGTGGATGCCGGCGCCACCCGCTGACCCGAACGACCCCAACCTGCCGTTCAACATCAACTACGTCTACGGCTTCGACGGCCAACAGCCGTGGATGTCGCAGACCGCTTGGCTGGTCCTCGTGCTGCTATTGCAGCCACTCGCCGTGGTCGGACCGATGCACTGGTTGCTACAACGGTTCGCCCGGAAGGCGTGAAGTCGCTAGAGATAGAGATGTTGATCGCTAGGGATAGAGATGTTGATCGCTAGGGATTTTGATCGCTAGGTAGCGATGTTGTTCGTGCTGGTGCTCGCGACTTGCGTCGCCAGCACCGCACCGAACTTGCGCAGCATCATCAAACCTTACCCCGAGAGGCCAGGCGAGAGCTGCGAGTCGTCAGGCAGCGCGTCGCGCAGCAGCAAGCTGCCGCGCGTCATGCTGCTTGGTTTCGATTACCAGCGTTCGCGACGA
>JBNMND010000277.1:0-7871 GCA_051274975.1 Planctomycetota bacterium
GTTCCGCAACGATGGCGGCATGCAGTTCACGGACATCACGTCCGGCTGCGGGCTGAGTGTCTGCCAAGAAGTGATCTGCATGTCAGCTGCCGACGTCGACAACGATGGCGACGTCGACTTGTTCGTTGGCAACCACTTCACGCTCAGCCAACTCTTCATGAATCAGGGCGGCGGCGTCTTTGTCGAGGAGGCTGGCATGCGCGGCATGACCAACGTCGACTCCAACTACTCGGCGTGCTTTGGCGACTACGACCGCGATGGTTGGCTCGATCTCTACATCGGCAACCGTCAGGACGCAGTGACCGGCTTCCCCGGTGCCAACAAGCTGTATCGCAACACAGGCAACGGATTCTTCACGGACGTTACAGCGGCCGCCGGTGTTGGTAGCACGCACATGGCATTGGTCTCGACGTGGATGGACTACGACGAAGACGGCTGGCCCGACATCCTGGTGCTCAACGACAAGGGTGTGCAGTGGGGCGGCAATGAGGTCTACCACAACAACGCGGATGGCACGTTTACCGAGGTTCAGGTGCAGCTCGGCGCGAGCTGGGCTATCGACGGAATGGGCGTGGACTTTCTCGACGTATTCAACGACGGCGGGCTCGACTTCTATTGCACCGACGTACCGATTGACCACCTGTTCCAGGTGTGGAACCCGAACACCAACTCGTACGACAACGCGACCGCGACCTACAACGTGTTTGGCAGTGGCGTCGGTTGGGCATGCAAGTTCCTCGACTACGACAACGACGGTTGGCAGGACTTGCAGATCGTTCACTCGCAGGCGCCCAACTACTTTTACCGCAATCCCGGCGCACCAGCCGCAGCGAACGTGGCGTGGCCCAACGTGGCGCCGTCGCTCGGCATGGACCAGTTCCTGTGGCAATACACCAACGCGCACGGCGACTTCGACAACGATGGTCGCGTCGACGTTCTGCAGCGCTATGAGACCGGGCCGTTCGTCTCTCCCGAAGGCGTCGTGGTGTTGCAGAACCAGGTTGCCGGCGGCAATTGGTTGAAGTTCAAGACCCGTGGCACGGTGAGTAACCGGGATGGCTTTGGCACCCGCATCGAAGTGACCACGAGCAACTTGCATCAGCGCCAATACGTGCGCAGCGGCACGGGCTACCTCTCGCACTCGGATACGCGTGTGCACTTCGGCATTGGCACGGAGGCGACAGCGGATCTCGTGCGCGTGACGTGGCCGCTTGGTCAGGTGCAGTATCTGACCAATGTCGCAGCTAACCAGATTGTCGAATTGGTCGAGCCTGAGTTGAAGCTCACGGCGCCAGCCACCGTTGGCGGCACGACCAGCCTCGAAATGTCGATCCCCGGCGATGAAGGCCTCAGCTACCTGATGGTGTTGTCGCTGTCGAATGTGCCGTCGGTCCTGCCGGGCGGCGTGGTGCTGCCGATCCAGATCGACGGGCTGACGAGCCTGACGATGATCCCCGGAAACCCGATCCTGCCTGGTGCCGCTGGCGTGCTCAGCGCGACGGGGCAGGCAATGACTAACCTGACGATCCCGCCGCTGCCATGGCTGGCTGGCCTGACGTTTTATGCCACTGGCATGACCGCGGATGCGCCGACGTTCCCGGTCTTGCGCACGGTCTTCCCGAGCGCACTGTCGATCACGATTCAGTAGCCGTTCGCCTCGGTCAGGGAGGTGGCGGTTTCGCCGCTGGCAGCCAGCGGCTACGCCTTTGCGCCGCCGAGAAGCTTCGGCGTCTCGCACCGGTTGCGATTCCGGGCTTCATCTGTCGTGGGGGCATCGCTATCCTGCTTGCCCCCTATGACCGAGCCCAACAAGGTGCTCGCGACGTTCCAAGTGAACGGCGAGCCGCACGAGGTGGCATTTGTGCCACACAAGACCCTGTTAGAGGTCCTCCGCGAGGAGATGACCCTGACCGGGACCAAGCACGGATGTGAACTCGGCGAATGCGGGACCTGCACGGTGCAGGTCGACGGCATTCCCGTTCTCAGCTGCCTGGTCCTGGCTGTCGACGCTGTCGGCAAGGACGTGCAGACCGTCGAAGGCCTGGCCTGTGGCAGCGATCTGGCGCCCCTACAGGACTGCATGGCCGACCTCGGTGCTGCCCAGTGCGGTTACTGCACGCCGGGTATCCTGATGGCGGCCGATGCGTTGCTCAAGGACAACGTCCGGCCGACGCGCGACGAGATCAAGGAAGCCCTCGCTGGTAACCTGTGCCGTTGCACTGGCTACCTGAAAATCTTCGAAGCGATCGAGTTGGCGGCGGCGCGCATGCGCGGCGAAGACGCCGAACCGAGCAAGGAGTCGATCTATGGCTCTTGAGAACCCGAACACCATGTCGCCCGAGGCTCGCGATGACGCGCCGTGGCAGCACGACAAGAAGAAGGACGAGCTTGAGCACATTGGCAAGCCGATCCGCAAAGTCGATGCGCGCAGCAAAGTCAGCGGGCTGACGCAGTTCGCCGATGACCTGACGATGCCGCGCATGCTGCACATGAAGCTGCTGCGCAGCACCATGGCGCACGCGGAACTGGCGCACATCGATACCTCGAAGGCTGCGGCGTTGCCGGGCGTGAAGGGCATCCTGACCGGCAAGGACATGCCGACGCCGTTCGGCATTCTGCCCGTCAGCCAGGACGAACACGCACTGTGTCCAGACCACGTGCGCTTCGTTGGCGATCCGATCGTTGCGATTGCCGCGACCGAAGAAGAGACTGCGTGGGACGCGTGCCGCCTCGTTGAGGTGGACTACCGCGAACTGCGAACGATTGGCAGCATCCAGGAAGCAGCGGCCAACGATGAACCGCGCCTCCACGACTACGGTGTGCGCGGCAACGTGCACCGTCTCGAGAACCTTGAGTTCGGCGACTTGGATGATGGCTTCAAGCGTGCCGATCACATCCGCGAGGACACCTTCTGGTTTGAAGGCAACACGCACCTGCCGATGGAGCAGCACGCGAGCCTGGCGCACTTCGACAAGGACGGCAAGCTGACGATCTGGTCGTCGACGCAGACGCCGCACTACCTGCATCGTGCGCTGGCACGCGTGCTACACCCGCTGCCCGCCAACCGTATCCGCGTCATCGCCACCCCGAACGGCGGTGGCTTTGGCGGCAAGAGCGATCCGTTCAACCACGAGATCTGCGCGGCGAAGATGTCGATGCTGACCGGTCGCCCGGTCAAGGTCGCGTTGACGCGCGAAGAAGTGTTTTGGTGCCACCGCGGTCGCCACCCGGTGTTGATGCGCAGCAAGATCGGCGTTAGCAAGACCGGCCGCATCACCGCGCTCGATTTCCACAGCTTCCTCGATGGCGGTGCCTACGGCAGCTATGGCACGGCGAGCACGTTCTATACTGGTGCATTGCAGACGGTGACCTACGCGGTCGAGAACTACCACTTCCGCGGCGCGCGCTTCTTCACCAACAAGGCGCCGTGCGGGCCGAAGCGCGGTCACGGCACCGTGCAGCCGCGCTTTGCTCTCGAAGTGCAGCTCGACAAGGTCGCGTGCGATCTCAATATCGATCCGGCCAAGCTGCGTCTCGATAACCTGGCGCCGCGTGACTCGGTGACGGCTAACTATCTTCGCATCGGTTCGATGGGGCTCGCTGCCTGCATCAAGAAGGTGGTCGATGGCTCTGGCTGGAATGAGCGCCGCGGCAAGAAAGTCGTGACCAAGGACGGTCGCATCCGCGGTCTCGGTATCGCTTGTAGTAGCTACCTGTCCGGTGCTGGATTGCCGATCTATTGGAACGGCATGCCGCACTCCGGCGTGCAGTTGCAGCTCGACCGTTCCGGTCTCTGCACAGTGTTCTGTGGCAGCACCGACATCGGTCAAGGCAGTGACAGTGTGCTCGGTTGGATCGTCGGCGAAGTGCTCGGCATCAACCCGCTCGACATCAAGGTGGTCACCGCCGATACCGACCTGACCCCGGTCGACCTCGGTAGCTACAGCTCACGCGTGACGGTGATGACCGGCAACGCGGCGATGCAAGCCGCCGAGCGCGCCCGCGACATCGTCGCGAAGGGCGTCGCCAAGAAGCTTGAGATCCCAGCGGTTCGAGTGGTGTTCGCCGAAGGCCGCGTCTTCGATGCGGAGGACCCGGACACCGGCATGACGTTTCAAGAGGCGGTCGGCGTTGCCGAGGCCCAAGTTGGCTTGATTGGCACCGTCGGTAGCTACACGCCACCGAAGTCGGCGGCGAAGTTCCGCGGTGGCGGTGTTGGCCCGAGTCCGAGCTACAGCTACTCAGCAACCGTGGTTGAGGTCGAAGTCGATCCCGAGACCGGTATCTATCGCGTTCCGAAGGTGTGGATGGCGCACGACATTGGTCGCGCGTTGAACGCCGCCGTTGCGATGGGCCAGATCGAAGGCTCGATCTACATGGGCCTCGGTGAAGCGATGATGGAAGAGATGGCCTACCGCGATCGTTCGCATAAGGGCAAGCGAGTGTTCCTGCACAAGATCCCGTCGATGCTCGAATACAAGAGCCCGAGCGCGCTGGAGATGCCGGATTGCGTCACCTACGTGGTCGAGGATCCTGACAAGAACGGACCGTTTGGTGCCAAGGAAGTTGGTCAGGGGCCGTTGCTCCCGATCATGCCAGCGGTTGCCAACGCCGTGTTCGATGCCGTTGGCGTGCGCGTCGACGAGAACCCGATTTCGTTCGAGAAGGTCTTTGCCGCGATGCAAGCCAAGAACGAAGGCAAGGATCCGCGCTATGGACCGGCGAGTGACGAGACCGGTATTCCGGATGTGAACTTCGGCGAATCGTTAAAAATCAAAACGCCGTGGCAGGGTGGTGATGGCACCGCCTGGAATGAGCCGAAGCGAACCAAGAAGGCCAAGAAGTAGGAGGACTGATCAATGCTGCGCTTGCCACCGTTCACCTACCACACGCCGAAGAATGCCGTTGATGCCGTTCGCATTGCGAAGGAGCACGGTCGTGAGGCGATGTATGTCGCCGGCGGTACGGATCTCTACCCCAACATGAAGCGGCGTCATCAGACGCCCGCGCAAGTGATCTCGCTGCGTGACGTTCCTGAGTTGCACTCGATGGAAGTGCTCGAGGACGGCCGCCTGCAGATCGGCGCGATGGTCACCTTGACTGCGCTAGAGTTCTACCCGCACCTCAAGGCGCACTACGCCGGTTTCGCTCACGCGGTGCGTGAGATCTCGACGCCGTTGCTGCGCAACATGGGCACGATCGGCGGCAACCTGCTGCTCGACACGCGCTGTAGCTACTACGACCAGTCGCACGAGTGGCGCGAGTCGATCGACTTCTGCATGAAGTCGAAGGCAGACGCGATCTGCTGGGTTGCCCCGGGCAGCCCGCGCTGCTGGGCCGTGCAGTCGAGTGATTCGGTGCCGATCATCTGCGCGATGGAAGCGGAGATCGAACTCGCCGGCGTTGATGGCATGCGCACGATCAAGGCCGACGATCTCTATCAGGACGACGGCATCCAATATCTGACCAAGAAGCCGGAGGAACTGCTGACCAAGATCACGCTGCCTGCGCCCGGCAATTGGAAGGCGAGTTACTTGAAGCTACGTCGTCGCGACACCTACGACTTCCCGGTGCTCGGTGTTGGCGCGTGCCTGTGGTTCGCCGAAGACGGCACCATCGAGAAGGCGAACGTTCGCCTGGGTGGTGCTGGTTCGTACGCGATGCCGGCGACCAAAACCGAAGAGTTGCTGGTCGGCAAGAAGCTGACGGACGAACTCATCGCTGAGGCCGGTGCCGCCGCGATGAAGCCGGCGCGCACGATGGACAACACCGACCTCGACGTCTACTGGCGCAAGAAGGTCGCGCCGATCTACGTGGCGCGCGCGCTGAAGGCCTGCAAGTAGCAGGCGCCGCGAGCGTCGTGGTTCGGCCAGCACCGAGCCAAATAGCGGGCAGCGGGCGCGACCTAACGCGGGATCATCAACCGCGAGATCTCCACCAGTCCGCCGACTTCGACGGAGAACCCGCCGCGCCATTGGTTGCCGTTGACGCCTCCAAAGAACAGTATGTTGGAGCTGAGGTCCTTTGGCACGTTTGGCACGCGCGTACCCGACTTGGCCATGGTGGCGAAGGCGGCAGCCATCATGCTTGCGAAGTCGATGCGTTCGATGATCAGCGGGTTGCAGCCTTCGAGGCGATCGAGCGCCGTTTGCACCATGGGGGTCCAAGCGCCGTCTGAAGCGGTGAGCGTCGCCTTGGCCGCCGCTTCGCGATCCTTGCCGAACGTCATCACCAAGCGGTCGCCGCGTTGCGCCATCCGGATCGCCATGCCGTCGACAAACATTGCCTGGAAGGCTGCCGACACCTGATCTTCTTGCGCGGCTGGTTGGCCGGACAGCGTCATGAGCTTGTTCATGTCGATTGCGAGGTTGATGTCGGTGATCTTCATGTCGCCATCGGTCGACGTCTTGGCGGCTTCTGCGACGACGCCCAACTTCTTGAGGGCGTCACCGACCAGCAGGTCGCTGATCATGGTGACGAACTTGTCCGAGTCCTTCGGCATCATTTGCGCGGTCATGCGCATCCCTTCTTCGCCAAACAGGTCGCCTTCCATAACCATGCCCGACTCGATCTGCTCGTAGATGCCTTCGTAGGCAGCCATCAACTCGGTCAGAACGGTTTGGAACTCTTCCGGGTAGATGTCGCCCAGCGATTCCATCATGGCGATTAGGCGTGGCATCATCGATTTCATATCCATCTGGAACAGCACTTCCAAACCGCCCTTGCCGCTCATGCCGCGAACGAGCGGTGTCAGATCGATGGCTGGCGAACTCCAGCCTGCCATGGCACTGCCCGGCTTGACGTCGAGTGAGACGTCGAAGTCGCACATGCCTCCCTTCCAATCAAGGCTCAGGTCGAGCGTCTTTGTTGAATCGGTGATCGCGCGGGCGATCGATCCATACATCTCCGCGAAGGCTTCGCTGTCGATGTTCGGGTCTCCCATCTCCATCACGGCTGCGATCTGCTGTTCGAACAGGTCGATGCCGGAAAGGATCGCGACCTTGTAGGTCTTGGTCAGGCTCTCGAGATCGGCATGCAGGGATATGGTGCCCGGGCGCAGCCGCGTTAGCACATCAGGTGCTGCTGCGGCGCGCTTGTATGGCCCAATCATTGGGATAGCGACGTAGTTGCCGTCGACTGTGGGGGTGATTGACGCGGCTTCGAGCGACTTCGTGTAAGCGGCGACGTTCGTCACCGGAACGACGGCGGTGACAGTGGGGGGCGTGGCGCGCTTAGATGTGACGGCGACCACGATCGGCAAGCTGGTGTCGATCAGTCGGGTGTCACCGAGCGGCATCCCGGACAGCGCGAGCATGTCGATGGCGTCGATCCCGTTGTCGGCTTCGCCTAGATCGGCTTCGAGTGCACGCTTGTGCTTGTTGATTTGGTCGATCGACGTGATCCGAAGGACGGCAACGGTGCTCTCCGGCAACAGCGTCGCAATCTTCGCATTGGCCGCGGCTGTATCGGGCTGGCCGCCGCAACTCGTCGCCAACAGCACCGCCACACCTGCAAGCAGGCTGGTCAGGGTAGATGAGCGACCTGCGCTCCGTGACGTCATTGCTCTCCGCTTCATGCCAGCAAGCGTAGATCGCCGCATGGTTCACGCAATCGGCATCTTGCGATGCTGGTCGATCGCGTAGTTGCTCGGATCAAATCGCGAGTCCTCGCCATTCCACCGCAGCTGGCCGAGGTGCAGGTGCGGCGAGTCGCGGTCTTCGAAGCGCAACCGAAGCGCAAAGATCCCGGCGGGGAACGCCATGTCTTGCCACGGGATGTCCTCGGGCCGGAAGAAGGCGCACTCGAGGCTTTCGACTCCCGGCGCGAACTCGTCGCTGAGCATGCGGGCGCGATAGGTCATGTGCAGTTGC
>JBNMND010000278.1:0-7858 GCA_051274975.1 Planctomycetota bacterium
CGGCACGGAGCCATCCAACTCCGCCGCGACCATCGAGGAAGTAATTCCGTCCACCAGCTCGAACGAGAGTGGTAGCGGCACTGCAGCAGTCGATGTTCCGCCGAGCGTTCCGCCGAGCGTTCCGCCGAGCGTTCCGCCAGTGCAAGTAGAGACCATTGAGATTGTCGAGGTCGGCACCGAGCAGTCCAGCACGGGCGCTGAGTCGACTACTGGCACCAAAACCGTCCCGGAAACGATCATCACCGAGACCGTCAAGCCGGGTCCAGTGATCGAAGTGCCCCCTGCTACAGGCGGCAACGCCAACGCCAACGCCGGCAACGGCACCAGCAGCGAAAGCGGCGGCAACTAGTCGCCCCCGGCTCTCGCGGGCCATTTGCTCGTGGCCGTTCCCTTGAACGGCCCGACGCACTAGACTGATGGGGACCCCAACTGACCCCCTGACCCCGCGAGACCGAGATACATGCGTCGTACCCAGTCCGGCTTCACGCTGATCGAACTTCTGATCGTCATCAGCATCATTGCCACCCTAGCTGCCGTTCTCCTGCCGCGACTCATGGAGACCAAAGCGGCGGCTGACGCTGCCAGTGACGCCCTCCAGATGCGAACCCACTCCACGTGGTTCTTGGCATACCAGCGCGCCCACAAGCAGGCATTGCCGCACAAGGGCGGCCACAAGTTCGTCTTGTCGACTTGGACCTCGAAGATCTTCGATCACAACGAAGAGAACCTCGACATGTATTTCTCGCCCGGAGCCCGTGATAACGATCCGGACTACCGAGCTGCGCGTGAGCAGATGGAACTCGGGCAAGATCCGTGGCCGGACATCAACGGCGTGACCACGGTGGATACCCACTACGCCGGGCGTGCCCGCAAGTTCATCAAGTCATCGACCAAGAGTGCCAACGAGGCCTGGATGGCGACCGACAATGAAGGGGAATGGACCTTCAGCGATGGCACAGTCAACGTCTTCTTCACCGGTGGCAAGGTACGTTCGTACAGCTACCAGGATTTGCAGGCCCGCTTTGGCCTCGGCGACTTCAACCTCGACGAGCCGATTGAGACTTGGGGACCGAACTCACCGATCCCCGAGTGCCAAAAGCTCGACCTCTAGCGTCAAGCCGCTAGCACGCCTGCGAAGCGTGTTGGCGGCGTTGAACGACCGCTAGCAGCGGTCGCCCGCGTAAAGCGGGCTGCGCGGCGCAAATGCTCAGCGGGACGACGCCCCGCTTCCGCTTGGCTTGCTTGTTCGGCTTGCCGGCACGCGTCGCAGACGCACTCGGACCCGGCGCTCCTCGGATTTGTGGTGTAGCGGTGTGTACTTGGGTTGGCTTGGAGCTTTGGGGAGGTCACGGGTTGGGGGGAAGTGACTGGGTTGGGGTTCTTGGCTTACGGGGTGCTTTGGATGGTGGTCGGTAGGTGTATGGATAACCAGTTGCGGGTGGCTCGTTGTGGTGGCTTTACGTTGATTGAGCTGATGGTGGTGATTGGGATCATCGGGGCGTTGGCGGCGGTTTTGATGGGGGCGATTGGTGGGTCGCAGTTGGCTGCGAACGTGACCGCGGACGGGGTGCAGCTGCGAACGCATGCGGCTTGGTTCAAGCTGTATGAGCGCAAGCATGGTGGTGGTTTGCCGATGGAGAATGGGCACCGCTTTGTGTTGGCGACTTGGACGTCGGAGCTCTTCCATCACGCTGAAGAGGAGCTGGATGTCTACTTCTCTCCGGGGGCTCGCGATAACGATCCGGACTACCGTGCAGCGCGGGATGAGATGGAGGTGGGGCGTGATCCTTGGCCGACGTTGGCGAAGGTTAGTAGTCGCGATACGCACTACGCTGGCCGTGCGAAGGCGCATGTCGCGTTGGCGCGGCGCGGTGGTCAGTTCTTGATGGCGACTGACAACGAAGGCCTCTGGCGTTGGGAAGATGGCACGGTCAACGCGCTGCTGTCTAGCGGGAGGATACGTTCGTACAGCTATCAGGACTTGGCCAAGCGCTTTGGCATTGGGCCGATGGATCCGGCGGCGCCAATTGCAACCTATGGCGCGGCATCACCGATTCCTGAGTGTCGCAAGTTGGCGAATTGATCGCCGCGGAGAGTCTCTGGACTCCACCGGCACGTTGCCCCACGTTTTTATTTGTGGGCTACAGAGATGGTGTTCTTAGAAGAACGCCATGACGGGTACCGATGTCGATACGGAGCCCGACGTCGCTGCCTGGTTACTGCCGTTGGCGATGCGCATGGCTGGGATTGGCAGGCTGCCGGATGGTGGCGTGACCAGCGTGATCGCATCACTGAACGACATGTCGACGGTGTTTAGGTCGATTGAGCCAGCTTGGCACCAGAGGCGGTGGCCGGGTGGCAATAGCGGCAGGTTGGCGAGCGTGCCGTCGTAGTCGCCGCTGCTTGTCATCGTGCCCGGCAGCGCGAACCAGACCTCGGACGAACTCCAGAACGGGCAGTCTGCGCGCAGCGGCCACGCCGTGCCGTCCAATGTGTTGCCCATAGTTAGGAAGGCTCGCGTGGTGCCGCTGCCGGTGTCGGCCACGCCGTCGCGGATTGAAACGTCGAACTCGGTGGTGCCGTTGGCGAGGCGCCAGAGGTCGAGGTTGGCGTAGCAGTTGGCCGTACTTCCGGGTGCCGGGCAGCCAGCGCCGGTTCGGAAGCCCGGCTGCACGGCGCGGCCATCGGCAAATTGCTGGTGCGCGTCGAGGTAGATGCTGACGTTCCTATTGGGCCCAGTGGCGGTCTGGTTGCCGAACACTTCGACGTCGACGCAGAGCGTGCCGCCGGTCGCGGGCACCAAGAACGGCACCGCGTATGGGATCATCATCTCCCAGGTAGGTGCTGGGTCGAGTCGCGGGCGGTCGGTAGCCGGGAAGGCCAGGATCGTGCGCGCCAGGGTGACCACTGGGTTGGCGCCGACGTTATTGGCGAACACCGACGACGCCTGGTTGGCGGCGTTGGGGGACATCGATAGCGTCACTTGCAAATCGCTTTGGAAGCCCAGGATTTGGCCCCGCACGCCGATTGCATCCCGGCGGTAGGCGTGACCGCTGAGGATCGAACCACCCGGAACTTCATCGTGCAGGGTCTGCACGCGGGCGCTGTGTCGGCCAAGTGGGTAATGGCTAAAAGAACTGCCCTCGAGTGCCGCTCGGTCGAGCGGCGACCAAGCAAGTGGTTGTTGGGCGGTCAGATCGCCGGCCAAGTGGGCGGCGGTGGCTAGGAACAGCACGGACGGAATCGTTCGGCAGTGGCGCATTCTTTATCCTCTATTGGGCGTTGCACCGGACCTCCCGGCGCGTCGCACGGGTAGTGGCATGTCGACCTGCATTCCTGACCGAAAGAAAACTGCGGACCAAGCGTTGCACTTGTGCTGGGGCGGTCGCTAGCATGCTTGCCCTCGTACCCCTCGCTGGCGCGTTGGAGATGAGAACTTGATCAGAAACGTCCCTGAAAGCCGCCGCGTCACTGGCGTGGGGCTCACGATGGGAGTGTCGGTGGGGCTGTTTGCCTACGGTGGCTTGTGGTTAGACGAGCAGTTCGGAACCAAACCTTGGTTGCTTCTGCTGTGTGTAATCGCGGGCATCGTCGGCAGCATCCTGCACATGATTCACGTGTTGGTGCCGGAGATGTGGCCTTGGCCAACGGACGCTGAAAAGGCGGCCCGTTTGCAGAAGGCCGAGCTGCGCAAGGCAGCGTCGTTTCTTAAGGCGGATTCGCGTGGTTCACAGAAGAGTTCGCATAAGAACTCGCAGAGCGATGCGCCAGTGAACGCAGAAGAGACCGATCGAAAGCCAACTGGCACCTCGCCAGAAGGCAACGAAGAATAACGGCCCGCCGTCCCCCGGCTGACCACCATGCCCTCGACCAGCACCCCGACAACTACTGCAGGAACCGCCGCCCAAGCTGGCGCGGTCGCTGCTTCGGCTGCAATGGTGGGCGAGCAAACTGGTGGCATCACGAACGCTGCACTCGTGCGCGCGTTGACCCTCGGCGTGATTGCGATCTTGGTGATCGGCGTGCCCGTTGGCCTCCTGGTCTTCGGCGCCGATTGTGAACTCGCGGCGTCACAGCCCTACTTCGTCACCGGTCTCGGCGCGGCAATCTTCGCCGCCATCATCTCAGTCTGGCTCAACGGCCGTATAACCAAGAAGCGCACCGCCGCTGCCGGTGGCGACGCCGCTCTGACCGCCCGCCTCGAAGGCTTGCGCTTGCAAGGGCTAATGGCCGCCGCATTCGGTGCAAAGCTGCTTGTCCTTACGATTGGCGTGTTTGCTTTGCGCGCTTTTCCACTTCGCCCAGGCGAAGTGGCAACCGACGTGAAATTCGTCGACCTAACCAGCTTTGCCGTGTCGTTCGCTGGTGCGTCTCTGGTCATGCAACTGATCACAGCTACATCGATTTCGAACAGTCTGCGGCGCCGCTCGAGTTCGAGTCGAGCAGGGCCCGTCTAGTTCCGAATACAGCTAGACGACCCCATCCGCCTTCAAACCCACTTACCGCCTGACCACTCATTCCATGCTCGCCAAGCGAATCCTGATCACGATCTGGTTATGCCTTCTGGCAGCGGTGGCTTTGCCAGCGCAGGAAGGTGCACCTGGTGCCGGTGGCGCTAAGCCAACGGAAGCAGCGAGTCATCAGGGTGACGGCAGCGCCGAGCACGCGCCGGCGAAGCGCACGCTGGAGATGTCGAACAGCGAGATCTTCCAGATCCAGTTCACGCACAGCGTCCCTTACGCGATCTACAACTACACGACGGACGCTGACGGCAAGAAGGTCGGCGGTCTGTTGACTGTCTACAACGTGCAGCCGTGGCAGTGGACCTGCCTGGTGCTGATGCTGCTCGTGTTCTTCCCGGTTGTTGGCAGCTTCAAGAAGCAGACCGTCGGAAAGTTCACGCGGATCATGCGAGGCTTCTGCCTCTGGGTTCGCGATGAGATGGTCTACTCGGTGATGGGCAAGGAGGAAGGACGCGCATTCGTGCCACTGTTCTTCTTCATGTTCTTCTTCATCGTGTTCCAAAACGTGATCGGCTTGATTCCGAGCACGGGCCACAGCTACCCGATGGCCATCTACACGCCGACCGGCACGCCGTTCGTTACCTTGCCGCTGGCAATGGTCACGCTGGCGCTGATGCTCGGCCTTGGCATTAAGAAGAACGGCGTGTTCGGCTTCTTCAAGGGCTTGATTCCACACGGGGTTCCCGCCTACCTGTTGCCGATCATCGTTCCGATCGAGCTAGCCGGCCTGATCATCAAGCCGGTTGCGCTGACGATTCGCTTGTTCGCCAACATGCTTTCGGGGCACCTGGTAATCGCCGCGGCGATCGGCCTAGTGTTCTTGTTCACGAAGATGATGGATGGATCCTCGCTGTCCTATCTGACCGCGCTGCCGTGTGTCGGCTTGGCGATCTTCATCTACATCATCGAGGCCTTCGTCACCCTGTTGCAGGCCTACATCTTCACGTTCCTCAGCATCAACTTCATCCACCAGTCGATGCACCAGGAGCACTAGGCCTGCGCCTAGTCGAAGATCATCAATCCAAGGTCATGCGGGCTCGCGCCCCAGACCGCTTGTCCGCTTTCCATTCATTCCTTTTCTTCAGTTTAGACGGAGAACCCCAATGCTTGCTTTCTTCCAGGACGCCGCCAACCAACTCGCTACGGCCTCTAACACCGGTCTCGGTATCGGTGCCGGCCTTGCCGCTGGTCTCGCTGCTGTTGGTGCCGGTCTCGGCATCGGTCGCATCGGTGGCGCAGCCGGCGAAGGTATCGCCCGCCAACCGGAAGCCGCTGACGCGATCAAGGGCTCGGCCCTGATCTTCGCGGCCTTCGTCGAAGGTGTCGCGCTGTTCGCAGCCGTCATTGGCCTGATGCTCGCCACGAAGTAAGGCCCGCATCTTTGGGGGCTGCTCCTTCCAGGAGCTTTCCCCTGGGCCTTGCTGCTATTTGTTTCCTTCCACGTGTCCTTCACCGCTGGAGACTCGCGTGTCTATCGCTAGTACCAACATGTTTGCATTCGTAGCACCTGAGGGTGACGAGATCCGTCCACTCAGCGCGCTTCTGGAGTTCGCTCCGGGCGCGATGATCTGGACGCTGATCGCTTTTGCGATCGGCCTCGTCTTCATGTGGAAGTTCGTTTACGGACCGATCACGACAGCTCTTGAGGATCGCGACCAAAAGGTCGAGGACTCGATCAAGGCTGCCGAGGTCGCGCGCCAAGCAGCGGAAGCTCAGATGGCCCAGGCCAAGGCCGAGTTGGCCGAAGCCCAGGCTAACGCCAAGCGCATGGTCGAAGACGCCATGGGCCGGGCCGAGCGTCAAGCTGCGGAAGCCGTTCGCGAAGCGGACGAGCGCGCCAAGGCTGAGTTACAAAAGGCTCGCGACACTATCGCCGCTGAAAAGCGTCAGGCCGTGCAGGAGATCCGTTCGATCGCCGTCGACCTGACCATCCAAGCAACCGGCAAACTGCTCCAGCAGGAAGTCGATGCTGCCAAGAACAGGCCGCTCGTTGAGCAGTTCGTTTCAGGCGCGGAGAAGGCGTAATGACGCTGCTCGCCAAACGCTACGCAACGGCGCTGTTTGCGCTCGCCAAGGACAAGGGTGCGGCGGATGCCGTGGCCTCGGACATGGCCGCGTTGCACGGCGAACTGCACGCGCCGGGTGCCTCAGCCTTGTTGACGAGTCCCGACGTTAGTGTCGCTGAGCGCACGGAAGTGCTAGGGAAGCTGACCGCTGGCCGCCACGAGTTGGTTGCCAATCTGGTTGGTGTTCTGCAGCGCCGCCGTCGTCTCGAAGTGCTGGCGGACATGCCGACTGCTTACCGCGACCTGTTCATGCAGGACCGTGGCGAAGTGGAAGGCGTTGCCGAGTCGGCCCACCCGCTGAGTGCCGACGAACTCACCGCTTTGACCACCCTTGCCAATCGTTTGAGTGGCAAGAAGTGCCTGCTGACTTCGAAGCACAACCCCGACTTGCTCGGTGGCGTGCGACTCATTGTTGGCAATGTGCTCTACGACGGCTCGCTGCGCGCCGCGTTGACGCAACTTCAAGACAAGCTGCAGCAATCGTCTGTCTGATAGGGGCCCTTTGGTCCTCGGCACTGTTCTCCCGGACAGCGCACTACTGAACTTCCTGTGAGTGATACGGAGACCCGTTCGCTCGCGACTGATCGCACAACCCACTACGTCTTTTTAACGAGTCATTATGGACCTCAAACCATCCGAAGTTGCCACCGTCCTCAAGGTCGAGATCGAAGGCTTCCAAGGCAAGATGCAAAAGTCGAACGTCGGCACCGTCCTTATGGTCGGTGACGGCACCGCTCGCGTGCACGGTCTCGATGACTGCATGATGAACGAGAGGCTCGACTTCGGAAACGGCATCTTCGGTGTCGCTCTGAACCTCGAAGAAGACAACGTCGGCGCCGTGTTGCTCGGTAGCGACCGTGAAGTCAAGGAAGGCGACACCGTTCGCACGACCGGCCAGATCATCTCAGTGCCGACTGGCCTGCAGATGTGTGGTCGCGTGGTGGACGCGCTGGGCGAGGCAGTCGACGGCAAGGGCAAGATCAAGGTAACCGAAGCGGACATGCGTCCGATCGAAGGCCGTTCGCCGACGGTGCCCGAACGTCAACCGGTGACCGAACCGCTGCAGACCGGCCTCAAGGCCGTCGATGCGATGATTCCGATTGGCCGCGGCCAGCGTGAGTTGATCATCGGTGACCGTCAGACCGGCAAGACCGCGCTGATCATCGACACCTTCATCAACCAGAAGCGCACCGGCGGCGCCGATCCGAACAACCCCGAGCAGGTCATCTGCATCTACGTTGCTGTCGGTCAGAAGCAGTCGACGATTAA
>JBNMND010000279.1:0-7830 GCA_051274975.1 Planctomycetota bacterium
GACGTTTTGATTGGCGCGACCTGATGCGCCAAACGCAATGACCGTCGGTATGGCTGCCTGGCGTTGCCAACGTGGCGCCTGCAAAACGAGGTTGCACGAGTCGTTGAGGAAGTAGGAGCCCTTGCCGCTGTCGACGAAGTCTGGGTCGCGAACATCAACGAACAGGTGCAGCATCGTGCTCGACACCGCGAGGCGAAGGTCCGCTTCGAAGTCGTCGACGCCGGCGTAGTTCGCAACGCCGCGAGGCACGGGTTGCTGCGCCCCGATGCGCATCGCAGGTATGCCAGTCCACTCGGTCGCAACCCCGTCTAGTTGCACCTTGTCTAGGTTCTGGAGTTGGTAGCGCGGCACCGCCAATTCGATTCGGCGCGTGAAGATGAAGTTGATCGGCAACGCTTCTTCCTGACCAGCGACAACGACGGTGAGCGTGCCCGTGCGAAACGTCTGCCAAGGCTTGGGGGCCGGCGACACGAGCGGCGCCAATGCAACATCAACGGTCTTGCTCGCACCGGGTGGCAGCGCAATGGTCACCGGCGGAGACTTCCACGCGCCTTCCTGCATCGTCACCTGCAGCGTCATCGGGTGATCAAGCGGGTTGCGCGCCGTGCACGACAGGGAGAGCTTTGCGAGCTCTGGCTTGCCCGTTGTGAAGTTCGTCTGCACGCGCTTGCCAACATGGTGGGCACGACGAATCAGATTGTCCTTCTTTGGCACGAACCGAGCGGAGTCGATGACTGTGCCAATGGTGTCAATCGCGTTGAGATCGATGCCATCCTTCGACACGTCGAGGCGTACGTAGTGGTTGGTCGACTTGGCAACCAACTGATAAGGATTCGGCGCAGAGTTGATCTTGTAGAGCGGCGCGCCACCGCCACCCGTGACGATGTAAGGGATGCCGTCCTTCTCAGAACGTTCATAGAGATGGTCATGCCCATTGAGCACGACGTCGACGCCATACATCTCAAACAGCGGCACCAAGAACCGCCGCCCTTCATCAAGCGGCCATTCCTTCGGCGTCGCATCGGGATGAATCGCCGCATGCGGACCTGACGAAAACGGCGCGTGATGGAACGCGACGAGAGTGAAGCGCTTGCGTTCGGTTCGCAACTGCTGCCGCAGCCACTGGTATTGCTCATGCTCCGGCGACAACCGTGAGTTGCTGTCCAACACGAGCAACGTCATCAAGTGATAGTCGACTCGATACCAACGTTCGTTGCCGGGCAACTCGAACAGGCTGAAGTACCGCGACGCCTCGGGGCGCGTCAGATCATCATGCCGCCGCGTCATTTCATGATTGCCTATCGCCGGCCACATCGGCTTGCTCGCCAACAGATTGCGCGCCGGTTCGAAGAACTGCTTTCGCCACAGAGCGTATTTGCTGCCATCGGCGGGATAGTCACCGGTGCCGATGACGAATAGCGCATCCTGTTCTTGCTGAAAGATCCGCTGCGACACTGCATGCCAACGCTGCGGTAGCGATCGCACATCCCCCAGCACGATGACCTGGTAGCTGTCCGGCTTGGCCGGCAACGTGCGGAAGCTGCGCTTGCCTGATGCCAACTGGGTGCCGGTGCGCACTTCGTACCAGTAGCGCGTGCCAGGCTGAAGGCCGCTCAGTGTGAATACGTGGTGGCGCTGAACGGCTGCGTGCGCGACGCGTTGTTCGCCATCCTCGCCCTCAATGCCGTAGACCAGTTCTGCCGTGATTGGCAGATTGTGATCGATCACGACGGTCATCTGTTCGACACCCGGCAACAACAAGTAGGGACCGCATGCGTAAGGAAGCGGCTCCGCGACGAGCAGCAGTAGAACGAGGAGGGCAATCATAAAGTCAGTGTCTGGCTAGGTGTGCGATCTAGCTGGCGGGCGCACGCCTAGCAGGATGGCATACGGAGCGACGCCTCGCAATGAGGCCGATTCCTGGCCTGAGCTCTCGGCTGAGGGGTGCTCGCAACCATCTCCTGTGTTATTGTGCACAATGTCACACTGCCCACATGACCCTAACTGACGACATCACGCGCGACCTCACCCAGCGCATCCGCGCGCAGCGGGCCAAACCCGAGCAGTTGACGCTCGCGGCCTTGGCGAACGAGTATGGCGTTAGTGCCACACCAATCCGGCAGGCGCTCGCGCGGCTGATGGCCAGCGGCCTGGTCGAACGACTGGCAAACGGGCGACTGGCAAACGGGCGACTGTCACTGGGACAACTGTCACCGGGGCGAAGGGCGCCGAAACGTGGCCACGGCAGGCCAACACGCCTCCCACAACCGACCACAATGGAGTCGACGTCACTGACCGAGACGGTCGAGCGCGAGGTGCTGCGACGCAGCCTGCGCGGTGAGCACGAGTTCTTGCGCGAGGAAGCGTTTGCCGAACGCATGGGCGTCGGACGCACCCAACTGCGCAGCGTGCTGCATACGCTAGCCGGCGCCGGCGTCGTCGAGCATGTCAAACGTCGTGGCTGGCGCGCGCGCCCCTTTCAACGCGAGGACATGCTTGCGTTCCTCGACGTGCGGGCAACGCTTGAGGTCCAGGCTCTCGACCTCGCCAAGGCACACATCCGCGACGCCGACGTTGCGCGGTTCTTGCTCGGCAATAGCGACGATGCAGTCGCGAGCGGCACCATCGATAACGATCTGCACGGCTACTTCGTCGAGAAGGCCAACAACCACTACCTCGCCGCGTTCTTCGCATCGCACGGGCGCTACTACTCGCGCCTATTCGACTTCGCCGCAGTCGACGCCAACCGTCTAGAGGAAATGGCTGGTCAGCACAGCGAGATCCTCAGACACACGCGAGCCAAGCACTGGGCTCGCGCGCGCACCACGTTGCGCCATCACATTCACAGCCAGGAACCGGTGCTTAGCGCCGCGATCGACCGACTCACCTGCCACCTCGAACTGAACTCTTAAGAATGACTGACTCCGTATTCACGGGCTGCATGCCCGCTCTGATGACTCCATGCCGAGAGCAAGACGGCCAGCGAGTGCCGGACTTTGATGCGCTCGTTGCAAAGGGCAAGGAACTCGTCGCTGCTGGCATGAGCGGCGTTGTCTACTGCGGCTCGATGGGCGACTGGCCGCTGCTGAGCGATGCACAGCGTCAAGAAGGCGTTGCTCGGCTGGTTGGCGCTGGATTGCGCGTGATCGTCGGCACCGGTGCGGTCAACAGCGCCAGTGCCGTAGCGCATGCCGCTCATGCGGCCGAGGTCGGCGCAGCAGGCTTGATGGTGATCCCGCGCGTGCTGTCACGCGGCACGTCCCCCATCGCACAGAAGGCTCACTTCAAGGCGGTCCTATCGGCCGCAAGCAGCCTCCCGGCGGTGATCTACAACAGCCCCTACTACGGCTTCGAAACGCGGGCGGAGTTGTTCTTCGCGTTGCGGCAAGAGCACGACAACCTGGTCGGCTTCAAGGAGTTTGGCGGCGGCACGGCGCTGACCTATGCAGCCGAACACATCACCAGCGGCGACGACGCGCTGACGCTGATGGTCGGAGTCGACACTCAGGTCGTGCACGGCTTCGCCAGCTGCGGCGCGACCGGCGCCATCACCGGAATCGGCAATGCGTTGCCAGAGCCCGTTCTGCAGCTAGTGTCGTTGAGCCAGGCCGCTCAGAAGGGCGACGCTGAGGCACTACGGCGCGCGACCGAACTCGGCGATGCATTGACGGTGCTGTCGACGTTCGATGAAGGACCCGACCTCGTGCTCTACTACAAGTTCTTGCTCGAGCTGTTGGGCGATGACGCGTACCGGTTGCACTTCAATGCGAGCGACGAACTCAGCCCAAGCCAGCGTGCGTTTGCGAAAACGCAGTTCGAGCAGTTTCAGAGTTGGTATGCAGGGTGGCGCAAGTAAGCGCGCGAACGCCAACTCAGTCAGAACTGTCCGCTGCGCCTGAGCCAGTCGAGTCCCCGACCAACTCACCAATCGGCGCCCGCAAGTATGGGCTCGACGACGAACCATTGAGCGCTTGGTCGACGCGCTCCATGTCAGCACGCAACTTGTCCGGCGCCCACTGAGGTGTGCGTTGCCACAGGCCCAGCTTGTCCATGACCACCGTGAGGGTCAGCGCTTCAGCAGGCATGGCCAACGTGAACTTGCGAGGCTCCGTGTCGGAACCGAGCAAGATCCCGGACTGGCACATCGCGCCGAGCACCTCGTTCATTTCTACGAAGCCACTCAGGCGACGGACTTCGTAGAGATCGATGAGTTCGGCCTCTTCGGTCGCGCGGTTCTGGCGAACGTGATTGTCGATGATCAGCTTGAGTGCGGACACCGCGTAGTAAACGGGGTAGTCCGTCGAGACGCGTTCGAGCGGGTTCTCAAACCATCGATAGGGTCGCTGGTAGTGGCGCGTGCCGAGCACGTAGGCCAACTGCGCCGCGTAGAGGAAGCCGACAAAGGACAGGTAGATGCCCAGGAACAGCAGCGGGATGATCCACAACGCTTGCAGAATGGTTGCCTCGGCGGCCGCGACCGTTCCGGCTGTTGCAGCTGGAGCTACGGCTCCGGGTTCCGGTGCGACGCTGTACATTAGCGTCATTGCGTTGATGCCAAAGCTCTGCACGTAGTAGGCGAAGCCGGCCTTGGTCACCTCGAAGATGCACGCCGCAACAACGGCGGCAATCATGCTCGGAGCAAAGCGCACGTCGACCGCCGGCAGCCATTGGAACAACGCGAAGAAGCCTATCGTGCTCACCAACAACGGCGCCATGAAGGTGCCCGGTGCGTCGACGCCCGCCGTGTTGACAGCCCAGATCGAGAACCCCAACACCAACGGTCCGATCGTGATGATGATCCAGAAGTTCTTGAAGCTGGCAACCAGGGTGCGCGGTTTGTTGACCTCCCAGATCCGTTCGAACGCGCCTTCCAACGAACGGAACAACGACGTCGCGGTGACGGTCAATACGATCACCGTCAACAACTGCACGTTGCCCGAGTTGGCTTGCAGGGCGCGGATCAGGCTAGCGATGCGATCACGGCTATTGTCACCAAACAGACCGGACAGGAAGTCGGCCAGGCCGTTGGTCAGCGCTTCGGATGCTTCTCCGGTTTGCGCAAACGCCGAGAACAGCGCGAACGAAATTAGCAGCAACGGCACCAGCGAAAGAATCGCCGAGTAGGCAAGCCCGCCCGCCTTCAGCAGACACTCCGTTCGGTAGAAGCGAACCGCCGAGTTGTAGGCGTAGCGAAAGCCACGATTGATGGCGCGGCCAACATTGCTGACGAACGGCAGTGCTGGGTTAGCCGCAGCATCGCGTTGCCAAAGGTTGAGCCACAGCGTCTGCAGTTTACTAGTCATGCCGTTGCGTCCTGAGACAGCATGCTAGGGATCCCGCCAACGAGAAGGTAACGAACTCAGGATCCCGAGCTGCGCAGGCCGCAAGAACACTGGCAAGCGACGGCGACGCCAACGGATCAGCGGGACGCGTGGCTGCCGGCGCCGACGCCCAGTTCGTAGCGTGCCTCAGGCTCCATGAACTCGACCTTGCCGGTTTCTACGTCATACATGGCGCCAACGATATCGATGGCACCGGCAGCACTCATGCCCCCCAGTACCGCACTAACGGCCGTCAACTGCGAGGCCATACCCTTCACGTTGTTGTCGGCCACTGCTTGCACGAACTGACGATTATCGGAGTTGCGCAGGCGAGGATCGGCCGGTTCGTGCGTGGCAGCTACGGCCGGCTTCAGCCTGGCAAGCAACGTCGTCAGGTGACCAAGCTCAACCCCATCGCACACGCCCTTGATTGCACCGCAATGTGAGTGGCCAAGAACGACGATCAGCTTCGCCCCGGCGATCTTGCAGCTGAACTCGAGACTACCAACGACCTCATCGGTGATGCAGTTGCCAGCAATTCGCACGCTGAAGACATCGCCGATGCCCTGGTCAAACACGAGTTCGGCAGGCACGCGTGAATCAATGCAGCCAAGGACAACCGCGAACGGCCACTGCCCTTGGCGCGTTTCCATGACCTGCTGCTGCAGGTTGCGGTTGGCGCTCAGGTTGCCAAGAAAGCGGTCGTTGCCTTCGCGTAAGAACTGCAACGCCTTCGCCGGCGTCATCGTCGCTTGAGTCTCTGCTGAGTGAGTGTGCATTTTCGTTTCCTGACTAGCTCTATGCGGACACACCTTCCACTTCGGAAGGCTCGGGAACGGGAACTGAGAGCTCGCTCGGCTCTCTCGCAATCGTGTGAATGGAGATGCCGCGGCTGGGAGCCGTGGCGCGGAAGCCTTCAAGAACCTCAACCACGTCGCGGTCGAGATTGACACACTGACGCATGTCGATGACGACCTTGCTGAAATCAGGAACAGCACTCAACTCGCGAAGGATCGCACCCTTGTTGAGGAACGTGACCTCTTCCGCCAACCGCAGGCGGATCGAGTGGCGCCCACCTTCCTCGCTCTCTTCAATGTGAAGGAAGTGCGAGTTTTGGTAGTTACGGCGCAAGATCAACACGACGGCAACGAGCAATCCCAGCACAATGCCGGTCAGCAGATCGGTGAACACGATCCCTGCAACAGTCACAGAGAACGGCACGAACTGCTCCCAGCCCAAGCGATACATCGCTGCGAACACGGCCGGTCGCGCGAGCTTGTATCCGACCACGAATAGGATGCTGGCCAGTACCGGCAGCGGCACATAGTTGAGCACCTGCGGCAGGGAGACCACAGCAACCAACAGGAACGCGCCGTGAAGAATCGCCGACATTTTGCTGACGGCGCCCGACTGAATATTCGCCGAGCTGCGCACGATGACCTGCGTGATGGGCAAACCGCCAATCGCGCCGGACAGGGCGTTACCGACACCTTGCGCGACGAGTTCTCGGTTGGCCGGCGTCACTCTCTTCTGCGCATCCAGTTTGTCTGTCGCCTCGAGACAAAGCAGAGTTTCCAAGCTGCCCACAATCGCGATCGTAACTGCGGTCACCCAGACTGCGTAGCTGCCAACGCTGGACCAGTCCGGAAACCGAAAGAGCCCAAAGAACTCCGTCATGTTCGCCGGAGTTGGCACCGCCACCAGGTGGTCGGCATCGAGCGCCATCGAGGGCGACCAGGACGTGGTGCAAACCTGGTAGCCAATGCCGAACAAGACAGCCACTAACGGGCCTTGCACCAGCTGAAAGAAGCGCGCCCGCTTGCTCAGCACGTTGTCCCACACCAGCAAGATGACGAGTGCGATCGCCGCGATCATTGCGGCGATCCAATCGATGTGTTCGAACGTGCGCAACAACTCGGTGAAGGTCGTCTCGCCGTCCGGCTGCACAAACTGCATCTCGCCTTCTGGGTCGGCGTCATAACCGAAGGCGTGCGGGATCTGCTTGAGGAAGATGATCAAGCCGATGCCGACCAACATTCCTCGAATCACTGCGGAAGGAAAGAAGTAGCCCAGCACGCCAGCGCGGCCAATGCCGAGCAGAATCTGCAACAACCCCGACAACAACACGGCCAACAAGAACGCCTCAAAGCCAAGGCCCTCGATGGCATGCAAGACGATCACGGCCAGACCCGCAGCTGGTCCGGACACACCCAGCGGCGAGCCGCTCAACGCGCCAACCACCAATCCGCCGAGAATGCCGGAGATCAGTCCCGAGAACAGGGGAGCACCGCTGGCAAGAGCGATTCCTAGACACAGCGGAACAGCGACAAAGAAGACGACGACACTCGCAGGCAGATCATTGCGAAGGTTCGAGAGAGCTTTCATCAGGTGGGCCGACGGTGGACCGACCAGCCAACAAGGCCAGCTAGATTCATTTGTTACTATCGACGTGCCTCTCGCGTTCAACTACGCCCATAATTGTGACCCGTACCGTCACTTATATTGACGC
>JBNMND010000280.1:0-7750 GCA_051274975.1 Planctomycetota bacterium
CTCGAGCAGAGGCAGCCGTTCGAACACCATCAACTCAGCAAACACGCGATGCATGTCGACGTCGAGCACGTACCCCATCAGCGCGACGAACTGCGCCCCGGGCGGCCGGGCCGCGACTTCGCTGATAGCAATCGAGCCATCGTTCCGGCGGAACCACTCCATGTGCGACATGCCGGTCCACATGCCCAACGCATCGAGCGCCTTCGGGCCAACGCGGTGGATCTCGTCGAACTGTGGCAGATCTAACTCGCGCGGCAACACCACGCACCACTGGATCCATGGGTTGTCCATGACCTCGAGCGGCGTCGGGTAGTAGCAGCAGATGTTATGGAAGACGTGGCTGCCGTTCAGCGTGATCGAGTCGAACGAGAATTCGCGGCCTTGCACAAACTCTTCGAGCAGCACTTCGCGCCCCGGAGCAGGCCGCACCGCCATCAAGAACTGGCGCAGTTCCGTCTCGTCGTTGCAACGCGCCGTCGCCTTCGAACCAGCGCCCGCCGGCGGCTTGCCCACCAGCGGGTAACCGACTTCGCGGGCATACTGGGTGGCTTCTTCTAGCGACGCGCACAGGCGGTGACCGGCGCACGGAATGCCGGCCTTACCGAACACTTCCTTCATCAGCGCCTTGTCACGGAACTTGCTCGACGTGGCGCTGTTCATGCCACGGATGTTCAAGCGCTCTCGCACACTGGCCAGCGGCTCCTGCAGTTGCTCGAGGATGCCTAGCAAACGATCGACCTTGCCGACCTTCTCCTGCAGCTTGGTCACGCCAGCGGCAATGTGCTCAGCACTCATGCCGTCCGCAACCTGCTCGAACCCCACAAGCCGTTCGCGGAAGTCTTTGGGCAATTTGTGCGGTCCGTCCTGCGACACCACGCTCAACTTGACATCCGGCAGCGTCGAAGCCGCACGCGCAAATTGCAGCGTGTTCTCCATAACAAACGGGATGGCAAAGACTACATGCACCATGAATGTCCAGAAGCTAGCCCGGATCGGTCACTAGCGACACGTTGGAGTCTGGCGAAATCCAGTTCCTGTAAGGTGCCAGCCGGCCAAGTCCTGGCTACTACGACCTCAGCTTGCGACTACGAACTCGAGCGAGTGGCAATTGCACTCGCACCGAACGGTGCTCCATGCCAACATGCGAGACCATGCGTCCCCTGCGCCTCGCCCTCGCCGCCTCCGAACTGACTCCATACGCCAAGACTGGCGGACTAGCCGATGTGCTACTTGGACTCAGCCGTTGGCTCGGCCAGCCCACGACCGAGACCTCAGAGACTGGTCCCGGTCACGACGTGCGCGTCTTCGT
The DNA here is from genome assembly GCA_051274975.1 of Planctomycetota bacterium. Taxonomy (GTDB): domain Bacteria; phylum Planctomycetota; class UBA1135; order UBA1135; family UBA2386. Next base: position 1,310 of record JBNMND010000280.1, read on the forward strand.
GCCCTACTACAAGCGCATCGCCGACAGTGGCGTCGAGGTGACAGACCTCAAGAACGGCCAGAAGATCGACGTGCGATTCCCCGATCGCACGATCAGCTTCGGCATCAAAGTCGCCAAGCTTCCGGACAGCGAGGTCTCGGTCTACTTCGTCGACTGCCCAGAACTCTACTTCCGCGACGGCATCTACACCGAAGACGGCGACGAAGCGCTGCGCTTTGCGATGCTCAGCCGCGCCGTGCTCGAAACCTGCCAGCGTTTGCAGTGGGCGCCCGATGTCATCCACTGCAACGATTGGCACACCGCGCTGCTGCCGCTCTATCTGCGCACGGTTTACACGTGGGACAAGCTGTTCGCTGCGACCAAGACGCTGCTGACGATCCACAACATTGGCTACCAAGGTTACTACGACGAGAGCCAACTCGACACGCTTGGCCTCGGTGCGCAACGCGCCCATGTGCACCACGGCGATCTGAAGGATAAGAAGTTCTCATTCTTGAAGACCGGGGTGCTGCACGCGACCAAACTGTCGACGGTGTCGATCACCTACGCCAAAGAGATCCAGACCGACGAGTTCGGCATGGGCATGCAAGATCTGCTGCGCGGCCGCAGCAAGGATCTCGTCGGCATCGTCAATGGCGTCGACTACGGCGAGTGGAATCCGGAGACCGATCCGAAGATCCCGCACCACTACTCAATCGACAACATGGCCGGCAAGGCCAAGATGAAGGCGGCGCTGCTCGATCGATTCCAACTACCCCACGACACCCGCGCACCAGTGTTCGGCGTCGTCTCGCGACTCACCTCGCAGAAGGGCTTCGAACTGTTCGCTGATTCGATCCCGATCTATCTACAGCGCGAAGACATGCGCCTGATCGTGCTCGGTTCCGGTGAGAGCAAGCACGAGAACTACTTCCAATGGCTGCGCGACACCTGGCCCGAAAAGGTCGGCCTCTACAAGGGCTTCCAAGAAGAACTCGCGCACTGGATCGAAGCCGGCAGTGATTGCTTCTTGATGCCGAGCCGATTTGAACCGTGTGGCCTCAACCAGATGTATTCCCTGCGCTACGGCACGCCGCCGATCGTGCGCCGCACGGGTGGCTTGGCCGACACCGTGCAGGCGTGGGATCCCGACACCCAAACCGGCACCGGCTTTCCGTTCAAAGAGTATTCGAGCCAGGCGCTGTCCGGCACAATCGACTGGGTACTGCGCAATTGGCGCGACCAGAAGGGCTGGCAGAAACTGGTCCGGAACGGCATGTCCCAAGACTTCTCGTGGGACCGTCAAGGCCCTGAATACGTCGCGCTCTACCGCTCGCTTCTCCCGCAACGCTAAGCCTCCAACTCTCTATGCACGTCGCATTCGTCGAGCCCTGTTTCCCGAACAACCAACGCGAATTCCTGCGCGGCCTGCTCAGCACCGGGGCGCGTGTCTCCGCCATCAGTGAGCGACCAATCGAGGCGCTGCCCCGCGATCTACGCGAAGGCTTGTTCCAATTCGAACGGGTGCGTTCGGTCGTCGACGAGCACGCGCTGAAAGATGCGGTCAAGCGCCTGTCGCAACGCGTCAAAGTTGACCGCCTTGAGGCCACGATTGAAGCCCACGTCATGGCCGCCGCCCATGTGCGCGAAGCCCTCGACATCAGCGGCACAACGTCGAAGACGGCATGGTTATGCCGCGACAAGCCGGAGATGAAGGAGGCCGCGCGTAAGGCAGGCATCGAGTGTGCTGCGAGCGAACGCGTCACCGCTATCGCCGACGCCGAAGCGTTCGCCAAGAAGGTCGGCTACCCACTGATCCTGAAGCCACTGGACGGCGCCGGCGCTTCCGGCACGCACAAGGTTGAGGACGACGAGCAACTCCACAAAGTGCTCGGCGAACTGCAAGTCGCCCAAGGCCGCGAGGTCGCGATCGAAGAGTTCTTGACCGGCCACGAAGGCTTCTACGACACGCTCGCCGTCGCCGGCAAGGTAAGCCTCGACTTCGCCTGCCATTACTATCCCAACGTGCTCGAGGCGATGCGCACGCGTTGGATCTCACCGCAGATCGTGGTCACCAATCGCATCGACACCGATGGCTACAAGGAAGTGCGCGACATGGGCCAAAAGGTCATCGACGCACTCGGCATCTGGACCTCGGCAACGCACATGGAGTGGTTCTCCGGCACAGGTAGCGAAGGCACTGGGGGACTGAAGTTCTCCGAGATCGGCTGCCGGCCACCAGGTGTCGGCGTCTGGGACCTCTACTCCGCCGCCAATGAGATTGACCTGTTCGCCGCATGGGCTCACGCCATCGTGCACGAAGACGTGCCGTTCAAGACGAGCCGCAAATACTCGGCCGGCATGATCGCGCTGCGCCCCGACCGCGACGGTTCGATTGCCTACTACGAAGGAGTCGAGCAGATGCGCGACCAATTCGGCGATCACATCCTCGACATGCACCTACCGCCGGCTGGAACGCCGACGCAGGGCGTCGAAGGCGGCTACATGGCGAACGCCTACGTGCGCTTGAAGCATCAGGACTTCGACGAGCTGCGCAACATCATGAACACGATCGGCGAGACTGTGAAGGTGAAGGCTCGTTAGAAGAAGCACTCGCCAGCATTAGCTGGCGACTGCTAGCAGTTCGCGAACCGGAACGTCTTCACAACCGACTGCTTGGCTCGCATCGCAACCGCGCCGACGAACTCAGGCCCCGGTGAGACATCCAGCATCGACCAGTCGGCCGGGTCTTCGCGACCATCGTGGCACGCCAAGAACTCCGGCTCTTCGCACAAGCTGACGTCGAACGAGTCCAGCGCCATAGATAACCCTTCGCCGATCGCCTTGATGTAGGCCTCCTTGCGGGTCCAACAACGGTAGAAGCCAAGCTTGCGCGCATCGCCCTGTAGTTCATCGAGCTTTTCGAACTCAGAGTTCGAGAAGTGGCGCTGCGCAATCGGCGTCAAGCTTTCGAGGTGGCGCAGCTTCTCGACGTCGACACCTAGCTCAGTGTGCGCGACAGCAATCAACGCCAGCTTGCCCGAGTGGGACAAGTTGAACTGCAGCGCACCGTTCACCAAGTATGGCTTGCCGCGCGGGCCGGTCCGAAACTCGACGTCGCTCGCGGCGACATCCAGGTAGCCGGCGAGAATCTCCCGCAACGCGCCATGCCCGATCTGGTAGCGGCGCTGGTGATCGGCGAAGCGGTAGCGGCCCAGCCGATCGCGCTCGGACGCCGACAGTAGTTCGGCAAAGCGTTCGGGGTCGCCGTTGAGCGGCACCGCCCAAACGTGCACTTCGGCAGCGGCCAGCGGTACACTCCCAGGAATCGTCGATGTGAACGCAGCGTGCAGCGGAAGGTCATCCATGCGGTGACCAACAGCCTACCCCGCGATCGGCACAATGGTACCGGCTGGTGCGGCGTTCGTATCGGTTCGTTAACGAACCGCCAATCGATTCGTCACCGAACCGCCAATCGGAACGGCTGTCCGGGCCAACCGGTATCGTTGATCAGCGACCATTCCGGCACCGCACGCCACGCATAGCGCACGGTCTGTGGCTCGGCAACGGCGGCAGCAGAAACACGCACCTGGCCCTTCTCGATCTTTGCGTCAGCCTTATGGAAGACGCCATCGCTACCGGCCAGTTCGAAGCCCGCGCCGCCGTGCATCAGCTTGACTCCGGCGTCACTGTGCTCCATACGCAAAGTCACGATGGCGCCACTGCGAGTCGCCGCGACCGCACGTGGGCCGCTGCAAACGACGTCGTCACCGTAGTGATGCTTGCGCGCCAACATCGCCAAGCGCGCGCCCACCGGCTGCTTCGCCTTCGGATGGATGTCTCGCGCATTGCCGCAGTCGAGCGTGACCACCATGCCGGTCTTCGGCAGATCCAAAGCCACCGCCTGCGCGTCCCGAAGCTCCGCGGTCTCGCCAGCGTCCCTGCTATAGCCATACGGCGCGATCTGCACGAAGAAGAATGGCACCTCGCGGCCGAACGCGCGGCGCCAATCGGTAATCATCGCCGGAAACAACTCGCGGTATTGCTTGGCCTTGTTGCGGTTGGACTCGCCCTGGTACCAGATGCAGCCAGTGAACGGGAACGGCAACAGGGGCTCGATCATGCCGTTCCACAGCACTGACGCACGATTGGGCCCACCACTCGAACGCGGCCAAGCCGGCAGCTGATCCATCGCGGCACGCAAACTGCGACGCCACGGTCCAGACAGCGATAGCGCCGCCTCTGCGGAACCACCCTTGACCCACAGACGCATCTGCTCCGGTTTGCCGGTGAAGCCGCCTTCACCACCGGTATCGATCACGCGCACGCAGAGATCCACGGTGTCGACATCGGTGTGCTTGGCAGCAATGACGTAGTCGCGCGGTGATGACCAAGATCCGTCCTTTTCGCTACCCGCTACCCGCGTGCCGTTCCAATACACGGTGTCCATGTCATCGATCGCCCCGAGCTGCAACCGCAGCGCCTGGCCGCGAAAACTGATCGGCACGGCGATGGTGCGCGTGTAGTCGGCGACCCCATCAACATCCGCCAGTCCCGCTGCAGACCAACGCTCCGGCAAGGTCACGTTCGTTGGCCTAGACGATGGAACGGTCGCGTCAATTGCGGCGAAGAACTTCTCGCGTCCCTGCTGCTGCAATTCTTGTGATGAGCCGCTCGCTAACGCCTCGAGCGCTAGCCGGAACTCCGGCAGGTTTGACAGTCCCGCCGCGCGCGTCCACGCTTCGCAACGTGTGCCACCCCACGAACTGACAACGAGTCCAATCGGGCCCTTGCCTGCCTTGATTAGATCGCGCGCAAAGAAGTAACCAGCCGCCGAGAACGAGTCGGCAACCTCAGGCGAACACACTTGCCACTGACCTTGTACGTCATCGCTCGGCTGATCGCTGGTCTGCTTCGCGGCGGTGAACACGCGCAACTGCGGATAGTCAGCGCTCTGCAATTCTTGCTTCTCGTTAACGACGCCGGTCTTCCAACCACCGGCCGCGCCGACAGTCATCTCCATGTTCGACTGACCCGAAGCCAACCAAACGTCGCCGATCAGAATGTCTTCGACCACGACCTCCAAGCCGGCGCTGCGCACGCTCAGGGTCCCCGAGAGGCCGCGCTGAGGTGTAGTGATCTCAACCTGCCAACGGCCGTCCTTGGCCACGTCACACGTCAAGAGACCACCCCACGATGGTTGCACCACGACTTTTTTGCCTACGCCGCCACTGCCTTGCACCACGACCATCGTTGATGGCGGCAACACCATGTGATCACCAAACAACGGCGCCAACTCCAGACTCGGCTCCGAAGCAGCACTCGTCGCGGCGACTTGCGCGGATAGCGAACCGCACCAAACCAGACAAAGCAGGGAAGCGACTAACGCTCGACAAGATTGCATGCTCGCATCATAGCCGTTTACCAGCGCCGGGCATGCTCAGTCTGGTAACAGCAATCTGCCAACTCGGCCGCCGCTGCCACTCGCCCAGACCGACCCATCGCGGCCCTTTGACAAGCTGTGGAACGCAAATTCTGCGAATGCGGTCCAACTACGACCAGCGTTGCTCGACCAGCTGGCCCCGTGGGAGCCCACCGAAAACAGCGTACGGTCGTCGAGCCAAATCACTGCCGAGCGAAAGCCCAGTGCGTCGGCCTCCTGCCACGTCTTGCCGCCGTCGCTGGTCCACGCTGCGGTGCCTTGTCGCTCTTCCGGCAGCTGATAATCGCCGCCAACCGCAACGCCACGGCTGCCGTTCCACGCGATAGAAAACGCGCCCTTCGAACTGGCTCCCGATTGCAACGGCAACGAACGGTGCCAATGGCTCTCCCCGTCCTCTGCGACGACTGTCGGGCCAAAGTTAACCATGCGCGCCGGCCCACCTCCGGTCGCCAGCGAGAACACTGGGGCATTGGCATCGGCGACCACCAGGCATGTGCCACTGGCTGCGAACGCAGCTTCGCCGGCGTGCGGCTCGGGCAACATCACACCGGAACGATCGCGCCACGTGCGGCCACCATCGCCTGTTTGCAACAGCCCGAACTGGCCGTCAATCGCATCACCGAACATGACGCCGTAGTCGCCGGCAAACGCCATCGCATCAAAGAATGCAGCGGGCCGAGGGTCTTCGTGAACGATGTCCCAGCTCACACCAGCATCGCCGCTGCGGTAGACGCGCGCCGGTTGGCCCGCAACCATGGCAACCACATTGTTGCGATCGAACGCCTCGACATCGCGGAAGTCGCAGTCGCTGGTGCCGGGGGGCGCAATGTCACTCCACGTCTGGCCGCCATCAACGGTGCGCATCAACGTACCTTCGGAGCCGCCGATGAAGGCAACGTTCGAATCGATGGCGCTCAAACCACGCAAGCTGGCCTTGGTGCCAATCACAAAGATCGAAAGCCCATTCGGAATCCGCGGCGGGGCCGTCGCGCAGCTAGCGAGTGCGACGCACGACAACA
>JBNMND010000281.1:0-7692 GCA_051274975.1 Planctomycetota bacterium
AGTAAGTCGCCGCGAAGTAGACCGTTGTCGGTGATGCCCGCGGCGCCGCGCCAGCGCATGCCGCTGGGCTGCATTGCGGTGGCGATGATCATCAGCGGGATGTCGGGCGGCGCCTGTAACAGGTAGTCACCATTCTCGTTGCTGCTGGCCGAGCCGACCGCCTTGCCGAACGGTTGGCCGAGTTGCATCGCAAACGCCGAGATGCGCGCATTGGCAACCGGTTCGCCGCGGCTGTCCGTCACCTTGCCGTTGAGATCGGCGATGGGCTGCACGTCGAGCATCAGCACGTCGACGAACGGTAGGTTGCCTTGATTGCGATGGGTCAGTTCGCGGTAGCCAGCGTTGTGCCCATAAATGCGTAGTTTGACGCGGGTGCCCGGTTGCCACCATTCGGGTAACGGCAGCTCGCAGCGCCCATCTTTCTGGACTGGTGCCGAGCCCTCGAACTCGCCGAACGCACGGGCGCGCCCGCGGTCGCTCAGCTCGATCTGCAACTCGCTCGTCCACGGGGCTTCGTGGTGCAGTCCGTGCAATAGCACCTTCAGAGTTTGGGTCGAGCTCGCAGCGACGATGCCGGCGTTCGAGTTGATACCGGTTCGCGATGCTCCGTTGGATCCGGTGCTGCCAGACGCCGGGTCGGTTGATGTCTGGCGACCCGCTTCGTGAGGCTTCGGCACGTTGACCGGCCGTGGCCACCAGAACCAGGTCGAGAGCGCCCCTGCAATGGCGAGCAAGCAAGCAATGAGCACGACGCTTCGCGGCATGCGGCACACGATAGCGAATCTTCACGGTGGCTTGCGGCTCGACTGATGAATCCGAGCGGTGGCAAAGCGTCAGAATTACCTGGCGGCCGCAGTTGCTGAACATCGCCTTACCATTGGCCTCAGCGTGTGCCGATGCCGATACTGCTCAAACTTGCGCGCCGCACTGGTGCGTCACGACACTTCTCCCAGGAGACTCTGATGCGTTCGTCTCGTTGGTTGCCGCTGTTGGCGGTTACGACTCTCGGTCTTGGTTCTTGCGACAGCAAGCTCACGTCAGACATCGATAATCTCGCGGGTAATCGCGCCAAGGTCGATGCAATCGTGGATTGCTTCCCGAACCTGTGGGCCTTTGTCGGCGGCGTTACCGACCTCGCCGGCACTTGGAAGATGAACGGGGGCACAGCCCCGGATCCCGTCGGGTTGGCAACGACGATCAACGGCGATGGCAGTATCACCGCCACGCTCGGTGTTGGCACGACGTCGATCACGATGGATATCAACTTCTACGGGCCCAATGGTGCTCGTCAGGACTTAACCGCGGTGATCACGGCGCCGGTAACGCTTGGCGACAAGATCGATGCTGCGGCGACGGAGTTGCGCGATCTGTTTGGCGCGGACGAGAAGTTCATCCACGGTGTCTACTCGATCACCGGTGGTGGCATCTCGGCTACTGGCGAAGCGTTGACCGGTATAATCGGCGGCGCGCTCAACCAGAACGAGCTGGAAGAACTGCGTTCGACGGAAGTGACCGTCACGACGGGTATCCCGGTTGTTGACTCGACGACCATCACCGATAGCGCTGGCACGCCGCCGTGCACGCTGACCTTCACCATTCCGGACTTGGTCACGGATGAAGAGCCGGGTCAGGAATACCCTCGCGGCACGATCACGCTGGAGATCAACGACGGCACCACGGTGGTTAACGCGAGCATCGTCTTCGACAAGACGGCGGTTGCCAAAATCACGGTCGACGACCTCACCGGTGGCTTTGACTTCAACCTCGAAACCCTCACGCTTTCGGCGACTTTCTGATCCATGCGTAATCGCCTACTTGTTCTCGCAAGTCTCGTTTTGATGGCTCTGCCTGCTTGCACGATCCCCACGTTGGAGGTGCAGGCTGGCTACGCTCAGCTGTCGCTGGATGGCGACATTGGCTATTCCAACGGCGCTACGGTTGCCGTTGAGCAGGACTTCGAATCTGCTCTTGGTCTTGGTGACACCCAGGGTTCACCATACGGCCGCGCCCAGATTGACTTCGGTGTGCCGGTGCTTACGGTGTCGGCGTTCAGCTTCGAAGACGATGGTCGCGGCAGCTTGCAGGCTGACTTTGGCAACATCCCCGTGATCGGTGGTGGCGTGCCAGTGCAGAGTCAGTTGGAGATGATGAATGCAAAGATGTCCTACGCATTCGAGATCGGTATTGGTCCGGTCAGCATTTCTCCCGGCATCGCGATCGACTACTTCGACCTACAGATCGACGTCACCGATGCGTTCTCGATCGCACGTGAGCAGGTCGACGTCAGCGGCCCGCTACCGCTGGCCTTCTTGCGGGCTGACGTGGATCTCGGCATCGTCAGCGCCTTCGCAGAAGCCGGCTACATGTCAGCGGATATCGATGACGTGGATGGTGAGTTACTCGATATCGAGGCGCAACTGGTTCTGCACCCGGCCCCGCTGGTAGAACTGTTCGTCGGCTATCGATACGTGAACATTGCTCTCGACGGCATCGTCGACACCGACACGATCGATATGGACCTCACGATCTCCGGTCTGATCTTCGGCGGCGGCATTCGCTTCTAAGCGGATTCGCCGAGGGCGACGGCTTGTCGTCGCACTGGCTCGATTGCGCCGTTCTGACGCGCGCCTCGCCTCTAATTGGTCCCCATGCGACGGGTCCGCGATGCGATTGGCGTTGCTCCAAGTTGCCCGTCGCCCAGCTTCACGACCAGGCCGTTCGGCCATGCCTGCGATAACCGCGGCGGGTCGCGTGTGATAGCGCCGCTGAACCCTGCGCAGGTGTTCGTAGGCGGCACTCTTGCCGACTCGCCAAGGCGTAAGCTCAACACTTGGGACATCTTGCCGCCGTCGGAGCCAGTGGACCGTGGCGCTTGATCGGCTATCCTTATCTGGGTCTCACACTCGCCCTGCATCATTCGTGGCGACCGAGGCTTCCCCTCTGCCTGTCCCTGCTAAGGAACTCCCAATGAAAATCCTATCTGCTATCGCAGCCGCATCGCTGGCGGTCTCCATGAGCGCACAGTCTATCACTCTGGCGGTAGACCCCGCGGGCGTTGGCCTGACCTACACCAACCCCGGTGCCAACTTCTTTGACATCGACGTTACCAACCCCGCGGGCATCACCCTGCAGGCGTTGACGGTGGCGCTCAACTCGCCCGCTGGCACGACCGGCACGCTCGAAGTCTGGATGACTTCGACGACCCACATCGGCAAGGAACAAGCCCAGAACAACTGGACGAAGATTTCCGAAGGCAGCACCACCGCGGGCACGGCCACGCTTTCCTGCCAAGAGGCTGAGACCATCACGGCCGGCATTCCGAGCATCTTCTTGCCGGCTGGCACCTACGGCATTGCGGTCCTGCACGTTGGCGTGAACCACGTCTTCGAGACCATCGTGACGTACCCGTTGCCGGCCTTCACGGATGCCAACATCGCGGTTCGCAATGGCACGACGCAAGCTACGGCTTGGGCGTCCGTTCCGTTGACCAACTTCTCGTTCGGCGGCGTCAACTATGCTGGCACGCTAATGCAGTTCGACCTGGTCTACGCGGCTGGTCAAGCTCCGCACGCGTGTGCCGTTTGTGGCACGGTCGGCGAAGGCTCGAACCGTCACTCGGCCTCGGCCTACCAACTGTTTGGTGAGCCGGCTCCGAACACTGTTGCCAACACCGCCCTCGAGGGCAACGTCCTGTCGTTCCTCCCGAACGGTTCGGGCACTGGCTACATCATGACGAATGGCACGGGCACGGTTTCGTACGTCGCGCCAAACGGCCAGGAGACCAACCTGCCGCCCGCTGACGACCAAGCGGTCCCGGTGTCGCTTCTGATCCCGTTGCAGTACCCAGGCGATCTCGGCATCCAGCTCACCAACGACATCGAGATCAACTCGAACGGCCACGTGTCGGTTGGTCCGAACCCGCAATCAGGCATTGCCGCAGCTCCGACTGCTCCGCAAGCGATCATGCAGTCCGACCAAGCCGCGTGGTTCGCTGCTCACAACTTCGACAACAGCGAAGCCGGCAGTGGCAACATCTCCTACTGGGAAGACACCGCCAACGCGATCCTCTACGTGACTTGGGATGCCGTTGAGTGTGTCCCGGCCACGCTTGCCAACACCTGCACGATCCAGTTCCAGTTCGACCTGGCCGGTGGCTCGGTGCACATCATCTTTGAAGCGATCGACGCGGTCGGTGGTAGCACCACGTCTGGTGGCGACAACTTCATGATCGGCTGGTCGCCGGCCGGTGTTTCGCCGCGCGTCGAAGAGTTCGATTTCACGACGCTGCTCTCGGGCCCGATCCTGCTGACGCAGCCGGAAATCCTGCCGCTGACGCTTGCCGCAGTTGGCACGCCGTTGATTGGTCAGTCGTTCGACCTGACCACGAGCAACGCGCCGACGATTAGCATTGGCATCAACGTGCTGAGCGCCTCGCTGCTGCCGGTGCCGCTCGACCTGGTTGCCTTCGGTGGCCCGGCCGGCACGCCGCTCTACATGGACCCGGCAAACTCGTTCTTGAACACGATCTCGAACATCGCTGGCCTCGGCTCGATGACGTTGACCCTTCCGGTCTCGAACGTCCCGGCCCTAGCCGGCTTCGAGATCAACAGCCAGTCATTCTGGCTCGACTTGGCGGGCGCCCCGTTCCCGTTCCAGAACATCATCGGCTCCAACCTGGTGACCTGCACGATCGGCAACTTCTAGTCTGAAGTAGCCCAATGCAGCGACCTCGCGTCGCTGCGCGCCTCACGGCCTCCGCACTCATGGGCGCGGAGGCCGTGTGCGTTTGGGGTCTTGTGCTGGCCTTGTAGCGTGGCACTATCGATCCCCGCCGCAACAACGCTCGAGCCCAGTGGCCGCTGGCCCTCCTGATCTCAGAGCGGTCATGGGCGCAACGGTGCACAAGCCAGCGGTGGCAGGTTTGATCGAGTTGCTTCGCGATACGGAATCGCACGTTCGCACCGTTGCCGCCGACGCGTTGACGCGCATTCGCTTCTATCATCAACAACAAACGCACTGGGATCGCGTGCTCAAGGGGCTCGACGCGAGTCCGGCATCGGCGACCGAGAAGCTGCTCGTGCAAGCCAAGCCGGACGCCAAAAAGGAACAGCGTTTGCTGGCGATCAAGTCTCTCGGTGTGCTCGGCGCCACGGAGGCATTACCGTTCTTAATCGACTGGACGCAAGACGCCGACAAGGACATCGCTGGCGCGGCCAAGGCCGCGATCACCAAGATCCACCTCAGCCCACGAAAGTAGGCGCATGCTTGTTGCTGGCCAGCATCGCGTGCCACGTAGTCAGCGTGCGCTGCGCGGTGTCTCGCCACGTGAACGATGCGGCCTGTCGTCGGCCGCGGGTTTGATGCTCGCGGCGTAGCGCTTGGTTCTGCAGCAGCTGTCGGATGTGGTCGGCTGCGCCCGCTTGGTCGTCAGGATCGACGAGAAACGCGGCGTCGCCAGCGACTTCCGGGTGCGACGTCGCATTGCTGGCGATTACCGGGCAACCCTTCGCCATTGCTTCGAGGATCGGCAAGCCGAAGCCCTCGGCACGCGACATGAACAGTAGTGACGTGGCTGATGCGTACAACGCGTTGAGCAAATCACGCGGCAAATAGCCGGTGAAGATCACGTCTGGCACATTGCGCTTGCTGCACAGAGCGGCGGCTTGCGTGATGCCTGGATCGACCGATCCGACCACGACCATCTGCAATGGCTTGGTGGCGCGTGTCATCAAGAATGCGTTCAGCGCGGAGTGAAAATTCTTGTGCGGGTCGAGAGCGCCAACGTGCAGCACGAACGGACCGTTGATGCCAAGCCGTTCGTGAACCGCGGCGATCTCTTCCGGCGTTGGCGGGTGGCCACCGTCGTGGTGAAGGCCGGCGAGGATCGGGGTGACGCGTTCCTTCGGAATGCTCGTGTGTGCGAGTGTGTCTTCGGCCGTGAAGACCGAATTGGTTAGCAGATGGCAGTTGCCACGTTCCAACTGGTGCAAACGATCGAGGTAGCCGTCGCGGTTGGCTTGCGGCCACTGATCCAGATACAGATGCAACGGCGTCAGGTCGTGAAACGTCGCGGTTGTGTGTTGGTGACGCAGCACCCGCGTCGGCGAGTCGAACCCGAAGCTCATGTTCATCGGGTCCGGGATGTGTATCAGGTCGACTTGCTCTGGCGAGTAGTCGTCGATCGACATCGTTGTGATCTGTGGGCGTCGCAATGCCGTGGGCAGCGAGCCCGAATCGTGTTGCGTATAGCCAATCACGCGCAGGCCTGGATCCGCATCGCACAGAGCTGCGAGGTGCTGTGTCGTGAACTTACCGATGCCGCGAGCCATCGAATCCGAATGCGCTAGCGTGCGCAGATCGATGCCGATGCGGTGGGTCGGCGGCGCCATTGGGCGTGCCGGCGCGAGCACGGTGGTGTTCGTCGAGGCGGCCGGATTCAGTTGCGAGGCAATGAGGAATGCCGTGGTTACCTGTGGGCCGGCGAGCATCGATAGCATCGGTCGATGCTTGAGGTTCTCGGACGTTGCACAGGCTTCGAGCACCGCGTCTTCGATCGTCAGGTTGATCGGCGCCAGCGTTCTGAGTCCCGCCCGTGCAAGCAGGTCGTGCTCGATTTGGTAAGGCTGCGGCGAGTGCGTGCTAGGCACACCGTTGAGCGCTGTCTTGCCAGTGATGATGACCAGCGTGCTAGCGTTGGCGTGTGCCGTCAGCACCGAGTTGATGCGGCCCGGGTCGAGCATGTGATCGAAGACGATCACGTCGTAGTGCCCGTGTTTCGGCGAGGTCAGGCTGCGCTGTTCGACGGTGGCGCCGTGCTCGGCCAGCCATTCGGGGACGCGGTCGAGTTCGGCGCCAACGCTCAGCAAGCGAACGCCGGGTCGAGTCATGTTGTGACGACGCAGCGTCGCTGCGAGCGCCAGCATCTTCCACACATTGAAGCAGCGCGCGTGAGGGTCGTTGGCTAGATGGGAAACGCCTAGTTCCTTCGCTACGGCAACGAACTCCGGGCTAGAGAAGTCCTCGCTTCGGCAGACACCATGACCGGCTACGTCGCCGTTCTTCGCTGTAGGACCGCGCATCATCGGGCGCAGCAGCGTTGTGTTCGACACGCGCTGCAGCACGGTCTCGATGTCGGCAAGTTCCCGTGCGAGGCCGGTGTCACCGAGACTGACCGCATGCTCGCAATGCATCGCAAGCAGCGGCCAAATGCATGGCGGGATCGGTTGGCGATTGCTGTCGAACCAGGTGACCGGGTCGACCTGGTTGTTGAGCTGGCTAATCAGCGTGATTGCGTCGGCGAGCTCACAACGGCCAATCGGGCTCGCGCGGCCTGATCGCTGCTGCAAGGCGGCGCGCACTGAACGCACCATGAAGGGGCCGCTCTCGCGCTTGATCCATCCTTCCGAATCGGCGTAGCCAGCCTCGCGCCACTTGTTGGCGAGGTAGTTCAGGTTGCGTGGCGAACCGCCGTCAGCGAGGCCCGGAGTCGCGACTCCAGAAGCGTGTTCGTGATGCACGATGTCGGCGTCAGGAACGGCAATGACGTCGAATCCTTGCTGTACGGCACGCACGCAGTAGTCGTCGTCTTCGTGCCAGAACTGACCGAGCTGTTCATCGAACTTGCCAATGGCCTTGGCGGCATCGACTCGCACGAAGCACGCGAAGCCACCGCTGACGACATCAACATGGCCA
>JBNMND010000282.1:0-7687 GCA_051274975.1 Planctomycetota bacterium
GTTGCATGCCGGCGACCGGTTGCTGTTTGCGGGCATCGTCGATTCGATTCGCGACCTTGTGCAGACCAGAGGTCTGGTTGTCGCGACGGATCAGGTGTTCAAACTCGATTCCCCGCGGCATCGTCGCCGTTTGTTCGAGGCCGTCGTGGCGCCGACATCGGTGCTTTCCGGTGCGTCGGTGCGCTCGGCTAGCTTCCGCAATCGCTTCAATGGTGCGGTCATCGCCGTGGCGCGCAACGGCGCCCGTGTGCGCGCCAAGATCGGTGACATTCCGCTGCATCCAGGCGATCTACTGCTGGTTGAGGCGGACTCCGGCTTTGACGTTCGTGCCGGGCGCAGCAATGACTTCCTGCTCGTGCGCTCGCTAGAAGACTCGACGCCCCGTCGCCACAGTCGTGCGCCGCTGGCCCTAGCCATTCTGGTTGCGATGGTTGCGACGACGACGTTGGGTGTCTATCCGATGCTTGTGTCGGCATTGGTTGCCGCGGCGGCGATGGTCGCATCGCGCTGCTGCACGTTGGTTGATGCAAGGCGAAGCATCGATTGGAGTATCCTGACGGTCATCGGTGCGTCCCTCGGTTTGGGGGCGGCGATGGAGCAGAGTGGCGCCGCGGCTTGGTTGGCCGACGGCGTGATGCATTCGTTTGGGCAGTCGCCGCGGGCACTGCTCGCCGCTGTGTTCGTTGCGACCGCATTGTTGACGTCCGCGATCTCGAACAACGCGGCGGTCGCCCTGATGTTCTCCGTCGCATTGGCGACCGCGCATTCGGTGTCTGCCGACCCGCTGCCTTTTGTGATCGGCGTCATGATGGGCGGGTCCGCCTGTTTCGCGACACCGATTGGCTACCAGACCAACCTGATGGTCTATGGCCCCGGAGGCTATCGTTTCGGCGACTTCCTGCGCGCTGGCCTACCTTTGACCTTGCTGGTCGGATGCGTCACGGTGATCCTGACGCCCCTCGTCTTCCCATTCTTTGCTGCCTGATACCGCCATGTTGGACTCTGCTGAACTTGCTTCCCGTTTGGAATTTGCCACCGCGATCGCGGGCGAAGCTGGCCGCAGGTTGGCATCGCTGCGCAGCAGTGGCCGTTGGCAGGAGCCGAAGATTCTCGGCGATGTCGGCGACAATGCCGCTGACGGATACTTGCAGGGCGCGATCTTTGGCCGCTACCCGAATGACGCGGTGTTGTCGGAAGAGACCAAGGACGATCTGGAGCGCACCAAGAACCGGATCGCTTGGATTGTGGATCCGCTAGATGGCACCAAGGAATACGCCGGCGGTCGTCACGACTGGGCGGTGCACGTTGGTCTCGCCGTCGACGAGAAGCCGGTGCTCGGCGTCGTTGCGATGCCGACGATCGAGCGCACGATGGTTGCGACGACTCCTGCGGATGGTGAAGCCAAGGTGGAGCTGCTCGGCACGGGCGGCGACTGGCCAGAAGCGTTTGCACCGGATGCAGGCGTTGGCAGCGATGCGAAGTTGCGCTTGGTCGCGAGCCGCAGCCACACCCCGGACTGGATGCAGCAGTTCGCCGAAGGCATGGGCAACGCTGAGTTGGTGCCATGCGGCAGCGTCGGCTTCAAGGTCTCGATGCTGATGTTCGGCAAGGCCGACATCTACGTGCACAAGATCGGTTTGAAGGAGTGGGACACGTGCGCGCCGGAAGCGATTGCACGTGCGGCGGGCTACACGGTTTGCCGCTTTGACGGTAAGGACCACCGCTACAACCAGGAGAACGCGCGCAACGACGAGTTGGTTGTATGCCGCCCGTGGTTAAAGGACCGCGTGCTCGAAGTGCTGAAGTCGGTCGGCGCGTAGCCCGCAGCCGGTTCGCGCAGGTTGTGTTCTGCGGGTGCAGTGCGCAAATGCCGGGGCGTTAGACGATGTCCGCGTGCTTGTGCTTGTTGGCTACGAAGCTTGTGTAGCCAACGATCAGGAAGCCGACGGCCCAGATTGCGGCTTGGCCTAAGTGGCCCCAGAGGCCGACCATGCCGTAGTCGACGACGAGCGTGCCTTGGGCGTCGAATACGGGAGGGATCTCACCGAAGAGCGCGATGCGTTGGGCCATGACGAGCGAATAGGCGGGGTTCGCGTTCATCATGATGCTGGGGATGATCGAGTCTTCACCGAGCGCCTTGTAGAGCATCGATGGCACCCAGAAGACTGGGGTCAAGAACATCCAAGCCATGCCGAAGATGCGCCACAGTTGCGACACGTCGCGCACGAACACGTTGGCATTGCCTAGCAGCAGGCCCATGCCGACGACCATGACGAACTGCACGATCATCACGAGTGGCAGCGCCAGAAGTTCGATGCCGGGCAACCAGGTGCCCGAGATCAGGCTGGCTGCGATCGATACGAGCGCGCCGACGAAGTAGAGCACCATCGAGACGAGGCCGACGTGGATGGGGAGCGCTTCTGATGGGAACGCGACCTTCTTCACGAGGTTGCCGTTGGCGACCACGATTCCGCACGAGGTGCTCGTCGCTTCGACCAAGGCGTGGAATAGCACTACTCCCGAGAACAGGTAGAGCGCGTACTCCATGGTCGCGCCGGCGCCGCGGTTGAACAGCGTGCCGAAGACAAGGTAGTAGACGCCGAACATGAACAGCGGCTGGATCAGCATCCACCAAGCGCCCAGCATCGAGCCGTGGAAACGGCCCATCAGGTCACGGCGGAAGAAGTTCTGAACCATGTAGCGGTTCTGCCAGATCTTCGTCGGGTAGCCCAGCAGGCTCTTGGCGTGGCCGATTACGCCCCTAGTGCGGGTCTCGGCGTCGAATGTGCGGGCCATGCTCATTGGTCGGCACCTTGCTTCTGCGTGGTTGGCACGATCTCCCAGCGATGATCCTGTAGGAAGAGACCGATGTCCTTGGTCCGGTTCTGCACGATCAAATTGTCGTTGCACGGCCGCTCTTGGTAGCGGTGACTGCCGTTCTCATCGAACAACCAGATCGGCAACGTGAACTCGCCCGACAGCAGGCTGATGTTCGGTAGGTGAAGCGTGACCTGGCATTCTTCGTGGTCGAAGACCATGTCGCTGAACTGCGTTGTGTGCGCAAAGCACAGCGTGCCGTCGGTGCGCATGGCGCCGACCGCGAGCTGCAGGCGTTCGCGCGGTGGGTTCTTGACGCGCACCCGAACCGCGACGTTGTCACCTGGCGCAAACGTCGTGCGCGCCTTGAAAGTGTTGCCGTCCAGTAATTCCGAACTGACGATGTGCGGGTTGCTATTTCCCTGAACGGCGTCTTCGACGTCCGTGAACGGCATCTCGTCGCTGCCTTCGGCGATCTTGTTCTCGTGCGTCGCGTATTCGTTGGTGACCGTTATCGAATCACCGATCATCTGCATGCGGCCGTTGCGCAGCCAGATGACGCGGTCGCACATTTGGCGCACGTCGTAGAGCGAGTGCGAGCAGAAGAACATCGACTTGCCGCGGCGTTTGTAGTCCCAGATCTTCTCGACGCACTTCTTGCGGAAGTTCATGTCGCCGACTGCCAGGATCTCATCGATGATCAGCATGTCCGGATCGGTCGCAACCGCGACACTGAAGCCGAGGCGCGCTTGCATGCCAGATGAGTAGGTGCGCACTGGCGCGTTGATGAAGTCTCCGAGCTCGCTGAACGCAACGATCTCGTCGAACTTGGACTGAGCTTCTTGGCGGGAGAAGCCCATCATCGCCGCGTTCATGAAGATGTTCTCGCGCCCGGAGAACGCCGTGTTGAAGCCGGCTCCCAGCTCGAGCAGGCTCGTGACTCGGCCACGTACCGTGTAGCTACCAGACGTCGGGAACGTCGTGCCACTGAGCACCTTGAGCATTGTCGACTTGCCTGCGCCATTGGTGCCGATCAGGCCGACACACTCGCCGGGCATGACGTCGAACGTGACGTCACTCAGTGCATCGATCGACTTGTGGAACTTCTTGCCCTTGTTCCATGGCAAGCACTCCCATAGGCGGCCGTAGGGGTTGCCATAGAGCTTGTAGCTCTTGCTCAGACCGCGTGCTTCGATGACCGGGACGTTCGACATTAGGATTCCAGCAACCCGTTGTTGCTCAGGTGGTCGAGGATCTTCTGCACGTTGGTGTCGACCGAGTCATTGACCGTGTCGAGTACGATCTCCGCCTTGGTCGGCTCTTCGTAAGGGGCATCAATGCCGGTGACGTTGGCGATCTCGCCGTCGCGGGCGCGCTTGTAGAGGCCGTGCGTGTCGCGGCCTTCACACGCTTCGAGCGGTGCGTCGCAGAACACTTCGAGGAAGCCATCGCCGACGATTTCGCGCGCTTGTTGGCGCTCGAAGCCGAGCGGTGAGACCAGCGCGATCACCGTGCTGACGCCCATGCTCATGTTCAGTCGCGCAAGCTCGGCGGCGCGGCGTTGGTTCTCCCAGCGATCGGCGCCGTTGAAGCCAAGGTCGCGGTTGAGGCCGAGGCGAAGGATCTCGCCGTCGAGCACCTGCACGAACTTCTTCTGGGCGAACAGGCGTTGCTCGAGCTCGTAACCGATCGATGACTTGCCCGAACGCGGCAGGCCGGTGATCCAGAGCACGAACGGCTTCTGGCTCAGGCGCTGTTGCCGTTGCTCGGAGCTGACGTGGCGCTTGTCCTGCAGGCGCACGTTGCTGCCAGCGTCGTGACTGTCGACCCGGCGCTTCAGGGCGTCTTCGGCGATCTTGCGTTCGACGATCATGCCGGCCGCGACCGTAGCGTTGGTCATGCGGTCGATCAGGATGAACGAGCCCGTGCCGTGGTTCTTGGTGTAGGCGTCTACCGCCAGCGGTCGGGCGCAGTCCAAGTGCACGCGGCCAACCTCGTTCATTGCCAGTTCGGGCACCGTCTCGCGGTGCATACTGGCGACGTTGATGCGGTAGCGCAGGTCGGTGATCGTCGCCGACGTTTGCGCCGTCGTGTGCTTGATCAGGTAGTTCGAGCCGGGCTTCAGTGGTTCTTCGTTAAACCACACGAGCATCGCTTCGACGCCGTTGGTTAGCGTCGGCGCGTTGTTCGGCGCCGCGATCAGGTCGCCGCGGCTGATGTCGATCTCGTCGTTGAGCGTCATCACGATCGCCATCGGGGCGAACGCTTCTTCGAGCTGGCCGTCGTAGGTCTCGATGCTCTTGACGGTGCTTTGTTTGCCGGACGGTAGCGCGGTGATCTTGTCGCCAACGCGCACGACGCCGGACGCGAGCGTGCCGGAGTAGCCGCGGAAATCGAGATTCGGACGCAGTACGTTCTGCACCGGGAAGCGCAGGTCCATCAGGTTGCGGTCACTGCCGACGTGCACCGTTTCGAGGTGGTCGAGCAATGGCGAGCCCTGGAACCACGGCATGCTCTCGCCGCGGTGCACTACGTTCTCACCAACCAGCGCCGACATCGGAATGAAGTGGATGTCCGGAACCTGCAGGCGCGCCGCAAACTCCGTATAGGCGGCGCGAATCTCTTCGAAGCGATCTTGCGAGTAGTCGACAAGGTCCATCTTGTTGATGGCGATGACGAAGTGCTTGATGCCGAGCAGCGAGCAGATAAATGAGTGGCGGTGCGTTTGCTCAAGCACGCCTTGGCGCGCATCGATCAAGATGACCGCCAAGTCACACGCCGAAGCGCCGGTCGCCATGTTGCGCGTGTATTGCACGTGCCCAGGCGTGTCCGCCATGACGAACTTGCGGCGGTCGGTCGCGAAGTAGCGGTAGGCAACATCGATTGTGATGCCTTGTTCGCGTTCGGCTTGCAGGCCATCGACGAGTAGAGCCAGGTCGACTTCCTTGCCGGTCGTACCGAACTTGTCGGATGCCTTCGTCGTCGCTTCGAGCACGTCGTCGTGCACTTGATCCGAGTCGTAGAGCAGGCGTCCGATCAGCGTCGACTTACCGTCGTCGACACTGCCACACGTCAGCAGCTTGAGCATCTCGCGCTCGCCGTACTTCTCGAGGTACTTCTCGATGCCGAGATCGTCTAGTTGCGTGGAGTAAGTCACTAGAAGTAGCCCTCCCGCTTTTTGTCTTCCATGGAGTTGCCTTCATCGAAGTCGATCACGCGGCCCTGTCGTTCGGAGTCGCGGCTACGCAGCATTTCTTCGATGATCTTCGGCACCGTGTCGGCCTCGGACTCGATCGCGCCGGTTAGCGGGTAGCAGCCGAGCGTGCGGAAGCGGACCATCTTCATTTCGGGGGTCTCGCCGTCTTCGAGCGGCATGCGGTCGTCGTCGACCATGATCAAGGTGCCGTTGCGCTTGACGACGGGGCGCTTCTTGGCGAGGTAGAGTGGCACCATCGGTAGCTGCTCCTTGTGCACGTAGAGCCAAACATCGAGCTCTGTCCAGTTGCTGAGCGGGAAGACGCGAATCGACTCGCCCTTCTGGACCTCGCAGTTGAACAGGTCCCACAGTTCGGGGCGTTGGTTCTTCGGGTCCCACTGATGATGGCGGTCGCGGAAGCTGAAGATGCGCTCCTTGGCGCGGCTTTTCTCTTCGTCGCGGCGAGCACCACCAAACGCAGCGTCGTATTCGCCTGCGTTGAGCGCCTGCTTCAGGCCCTCGGTCTTCATTACGTGCGTGTGTCGCTGCGTGCCGTGCTTGAACGGACCGATGTCGTTCTTGATGCCTTCCGGGTTGATCCACTCGATGAAGTCGAGGTCGAGCTCCTTCATGAGCTTGTCGCGGAACGTGATCATCTCGCGGAACTTCCAGCGAGTATTCACATGCAGGATCTTGAACGGGATCTTGGCCGGTGCGAACGCCTTTTGCGCGAGCCGAAGCATCACGCCGGAGTCCTTGCCGACCGAGTAGAGCATCACGGGCCGCTCGAACTCCGAGGCGACTTCGCGAATGATATGGATGCTCTCCTGCTCGAGTTGCTGCAGGTGGCTGAGAGCGTAGTTGGTCATGACGAGCGTGCGGGTTGGCTAGGAGACGAGTGCGGGTTGGCGTTCGCCTAAGCGCTGGGAGGGCTCAAAAAGCCCCGTTGTGTAAGCATGTCCTGAACGGATACGGCGCATTCGCTCAGTGATAGTTGGCCGGTCGGCAACTGCAGGGCAGGTTGCTCGGGCGCCTCGTATGGGGAAGAGATGCCGGTGAACTCGGGGATCTCACCGGAGCGCGCCTTCTTGTAGAGGCCCTTCGGGTCGCGTGATTCGCAGACTTCGATCGGCGCGTCGACGAACACTTCGAGGAACTCGCTGTCACCGACGACTTCGCGAACTTGCGCGCGGTCCGCACGGAACGGCGAGATGAACGCGGTCAGCACGATGGCGCCGGCGTCGGCGAGGATCGCGGCGACGTGACCAATGCGACGGATGTTCTCGGTGCGGTCGGCATCGGAGAAACCGAGGTCCGAACACAGACCGTGGCGCACGTTGTCACCGTCGAGCACGTAGACGAAGCGACCGCTCTTGGTCAGCAGTTCTTCGGCCGCGCGTGCGACTGTCGACTTGCCTGAGCCGGACAGACCCGTGAACCACGCGACACATCCTCGCTGACCGAGCAGGTTCTCCCGATCTTGTCGAGAGATGACGCCTTCGTGGCGAACGATGTTGCGAGGGGAATCAGACATGGGCGGGGCAGGCGGCGGACATTTCGGCGAAGTAGCGTCCGCCCGGTGAAGCGGTCTGTCAAACGCATTCATCGACGGGGGTGGGGAAGGCGCTGGATTGAGTTCCAAGGGGCCCTTGCGAGGGCGCGTTGGCCCAAGTT
>JBNMND010000283.1:0-7674 GCA_051274975.1 Planctomycetota bacterium
TTGCCGGTGCCGGGCCGTGAGCCGCACAGCACTCTGCACTTCAACGTGCACTATCACCGGGCACTGGTTGCGTTCGTGATGGGGGACTTCGACGCAGCTGTGCGCAGTTGGCTCGATTGCCTCGAGGTCTGCCACAACGATGAATCGCGCGTCGCGGTCACTCATTGGCTGTGGTGCGCGCGCATGCGGTCCGGGGACGTTGCCGGCGCGACCGCTGCCGTCTCAGGCATCACCGTCGACATGGACATCGTCGAGAACAAGAGCTACCACCAGCTCTGCTTGCTCTACAAAGGCCAGCTGCATCGCGAGAAGATGATCGTCGGCCTGGGCAGCTCAGGTGCCGCGATGAGGTTTGGCCTGGCGCACTACGACCTAGTTTCGAAGGGCATGATGATCGCGCGTTGGCAGCTCGAGCAGTTGGCGGCCGATCCCGGCTGGGCTTCGTTTGGCGTTATCGCTGCGGAAGCCGAACTGGCTCGCTAGGGCGTTCGCCAGGAGCGCGCTGGGCAAAAAAAAACGGTCCCCGGCGAGGCACCACCCCACACCGAGGACCATCCCTGCCACTGGATCCATGTCCAGGCGTTTCTTTCCACCGGTTGACCTATTGCACGCTCTGTGCCGGATCGCTTCGCAATCTCTGATTCTTGCGATGAAAGTTGTAAGTTGCTGTGTTTGATTGACTTGAAGTGATGGTCTGATTGCCGTCGAGGAACCGACGAGCGGTCGTCGTCGGGATGCTGACGAGAAGCCGACACGGCGTGCCGACGGTTCTGACGGCGACGCGACAGCACCCGGCCCGAAGACGGCATTCCGAAGGCTGCCAGCATGCGTGGCTTACGGTGACCCGTCTACAGGCCGTCGCGTTTGGCTTGGTCCCAGGCTGCTTCCATGTCGGCCAGCGGCTTGCCCTGGAGCTGGTAGTCGAACGCTTGCTCGACCCGGTTGAATCGCCGGTGGAACTTGTCGGTGGTCGACGCCAGGGCGACCTCCGGGTTGATGCCGAGGTGGCGCGCCAGGTTGCAGACGCTGAACAGCACGTCACCCAGTTCGTCGGCGATCGCGGCCTTATCTCCGGATTGCACGGCTTCGTCGAGCTCGGCGACCTCCTCGCTCAGCTTCGCCCGAGGTCCTTTCTGATCCGGCCAGTCGAACCCAACCTTGGAAGCCTTCTCCCCGACGCGGTACGCACGCAGTAGTGCCGGCATCGCCTTGGGCACGCCGGACAGCACGCTGAGATCCTCGCCGGCGGCCTCCTTCTCGAGCTGCTTCTGGGCTTCCCACGTCTTGAACGCGATCTCGGCGCTGTCTGCCTGTTGGTCGCCAAAGACGTGGGGGTGTCGCCTGATCAGCTTCTCGGCCGCGGCCTGCGCGACGTCGTCCGCCGTGTATTGCCCCGCTTCGCTGGCGATCTGGCTGATCATTGTGACGTTGACCAGCACGTCGCCGAGTTCGGCCCGCGACTCGTCCGTTATGCCGCGGCGCAGGGCGTCGGCGGCTTCGAAGGCTTCCTCAACAAGGTGCGGAGCCATGCTTTCGGTCGTTTGTTTGCGATCCCACGGGCAACCGTCTGGTGCCCGTAAACGCGCAATCGTGCGAAGGAGATGAGTGAACCCCGGCAGTTCGGCCATCTCGGCAGGGTAGGGCCTGTGGTGGGATGACACGAAACGGTTTTGGGGATGGGGCTGCATGGCCTATTGTTGCCGTTCGCACGTGATCCCGACTGCACAGCTGTGTCGTCGGGCCGCGCATCCATTTTTACTGACGACGCAACAGCAACAGACCACACCCATGGCCCTCGAACTTCCGGCTCTGCCGTACTCCAACGACGCACTCGCTCCGCACATCAACGCGCAGACGCTCGATATCCACCACGGCAAGCACCACAACGCCTACGTCGTCAACGGCAATAAGCTGATCGCCGGCACTGAATACGCCGAGATGTCCCACGAGGACATCATCAAGGCGACCGCTGGCAAGGCGGACAAGGCTGGCGTCTTCAACAACGCCGCCCAGGTCTGGAACCACACGTTCTACTGGAACTCGATGAAGCCCGGTGGCGGCGGCCAGCCGACTGGTGCGATCGCAGCCAAGATCGATAGCGACCTCGGTGGTTACGACAAGTTCGTTGAGATGTTCAGCGCCGCGGGTGCGACCCAGTTTGGCAGTGGTTGGGCCTGGCTCGTCATCGAGAATGGCAAGCTCGCCGTCAAGAAGACGCCGAACGCCGAGACCCCGCTCACGCAAGCAGGCGTTACCCCGCTGGTGACGATGGACGTGTGGGAGCACGCCTACTACCTCGACTTCCAAAACCGTCGCCCTGACTACATCAAGACGTTCCTCGCGAGCTTGATCAACTGGGACTTCGCCAACGCGAACCTAGCCAACGCGTAGTCGTTAGCACGCCGAGTATTCGACCGATCGAGTCCCGAGCCCTGTGTCTTCCAATCGCCGCCGCAAGCAGAAGGCCCAGTCACTGGGCCTCAACGACGCCGAACTTCAACTGACCGAGTTGCTTGGTCAGATGTTGGAATTGCTGCGTTGGAATCAGGTGCTCGGTTACAGCAACCAGTATCTGTTGCACGAGCGGCTCGGCTTGTCGCCACAAGAGCGGCAAGACGTCATGAAGGCCGCGGCCGGCGCCGTCGAGCAAGACGGCCGCATGCAGGACTGGGGCAAGCGACTGATTGAGATCCAGGACTCGCTGCAGAGCATCCAAGCGCGCATGACTGGCGACGCAGCTGCGAAGGAAGACGCCGCTGCGAAGGACGACGCCGCTGCGAAGGACGATGAGGCCAGTGATGGGCCATCTGGCGATGGGCTCGCGGAGGCGGGTGGTGCCTGAGGGCGGACGCGCACCGATTAGCGGTTGCGTGATCAGCTATCAGGAGGCCGACCGCATCGCCGACTGCGTGCGTTCGCTGTCGTTCTGCGATGAAGTAGTCGTCGTCGACAGTGGTAGCACCGATGGCACGCAAGCGATTGCTGAAGAGCTCGGCGCGCGCGTCATCGAGAACGTTCCGTTCCCCGGCCATCGGCAGCAAAAGCAGTTCGCGATCGAACAGGCGCAGCACGATTTGGTGTTCTGTCTCGATGCTGACGAACGCTGCACGGAGCCATTGCAGGCGGCGGTGTGCGAGCTGCAACAGCACGGCCTCGCAGCCGACGGCTACCAGATGCCGCGGCTCAATCACTACCTTGGCCGCATCCTGAAACACGGCTTGCACGTGCCTGATCGCAAGTTGCGATTGTTCGATCGGCGCAAGGGCAAGTGGGGCGGTCGTAACCCACATGACCACGTTGAGATGGCGGCTGGAGCGACGGTCGAGCGGCTCACTGCTGGTATCGAGCACTTGAGCTATCGCGACTTCGCGCATCACCGACGCACGATCGACTCGTTTTCGCGTATCGCGGCCGACGCGATGGCGGCGGAAGGTCGGCGCGCGAATCCGTTCGACCTGTTGATACGACCGCTAGCCGTGTTCGTGAAGAGCCTGTTGTTGAAGCTAGGATTTCTCGATGGGTGGCGCGGCCTATTGGTGGCGGCGATGGCTGCGTACACCGATTGGAAGAAGTATTGGCGGCTGATGCGCACGAAGCGTCCGCCAGCGGAGGAAGGGCGATGAGTGCGCCACGCGTGCTGCATCTGTTCGCTAACTACAAGTGGACGGGGCCCGCAGATCCGGCTATCCGCTCGGCGGCGCGGTTGCGCGAACTGGGGGTTGATGTGCGGTTCGCGCAAGGCAGCTTTATGCACAAAGGCGGCGAACACCGTGTTGCCGAACAACTGTGGCAGTGGCGGCTGCCGGTCGTGACTGGCATGGAGTTGCGCAAGCACTTCCACGTGCCGTCTTTGTTGCGCGATATCCGCAGCTTGCGGCGCTTGATTGCGAGAGATCGCTTCGATGTGCTGCATTGTCATCAAGGCGCCGACCATTTGATCGCGACGATGGCGTGCCGGCGACTCGCGGACAAGCCGGTCGTCGTGCGCAGCCTTTACGAACCGGATGCTCCCAAGCGAGGTTGGCGCGAGCGTGCGATGTTCCGCCGCACGCAGGCAGTGTTGGCGCCAACGGTGCAGGCACAAGAAGGCGTTCGCCGCCGCTTCTCGGTTCGAGAGGATCGTGTGCTGTTGCAAGAGC
The DNA here is from genome assembly GCA_051274975.1 of Planctomycetota bacterium. Taxonomy (GTDB): domain Bacteria; phylum Planctomycetota; class UBA1135; order UBA1135; family UBA2386. Next base: position 4,140 of record JBNMND010000283.1, read on the forward strand.
CCGTCACGGAACCGCGCGTTCTCGAAGGTCCGGATGCTCGCAGTAGGTGGGGTCTCACCGCTGACCACCTGGTCGTTGGCATCACCGCACGCATCCAGCCGCACCGCCGCTTCGAACTGTTGTGGCAGACGGTGCGTCATGTGCGCGACCAGTTACCGAACGTGCGGTTCGTGTTGCTCGGTCGCGGCAACGACCAAGACACCGAGGCATTGGTCACCAAACCAATCGCCGAGCTAGGAATCGCCGACAACGTCGTCTTGCCGGGCTACCAAAAGGGACCTGCCTACGATGAAGCTCTGCGCGCCCTCGACGCATTCCTTTTCTTGGTGCCGGGCAGCGATGGCACGTGCCGCGCGGTTTGTGATGCGATGGCTTTTGGCAAACCCGTCGTCTCGACACGGCGCGGGATCTTGCCGGAGTTGTTGGCCGAACGGCGCCGCACCGAAGTGCCAGGCTTTGCCGTCGAAGAATCCGACCGCGCACTTTCTGATGCGTTGCTTCGGTTGCTGCGCGATTCGTCGGTGCGTTCCAGCTGTGCCTCGGCTGCGCTACGTCGCACGCAGCTAGATATGAACCCGCGGGTCGCTGCCGAGCGCGTCAGCGATCTCTACTCCCAGTTACTCGACGAGCGCAATGGTTGAGTCCACCGAGGCAGATCGGCAGGTGCTTGACCACTGGTGGCAGACGTTCGTCACGACCGGCGAATTGCCCGCAGGATTGGTCCGCGTACAAGGGCGGTTGATTCGCGCGGTGCATCGCGGCGAGTTGCCGTCCGGTCCTGTGCACATCAAGACGATGACCTTCCCGCGCAAGAAGGACCGTTTGCGCTATGCGTTCCGCGCGTTGCCGGCCGCGCACGAAGCCAACATGCTCGGCTTTACGCGGGCCGCTTCGATCCCGTGCCCCGAAGTCGTTGCTGTGCGTGTGCAACGGCGCGCGTGGCTGCCACATCGTTCGATGCTGGTGCTGCGGTCGCTGCCGCTCAGTGACGGTGCCGAGAGCGCGTCGCAGCGGCTCAACGATGAAATCGAACTTGCCACCCGCCTGGTCGAGGCTGGCATCCATCACCGCGACCTGCATACCGAGAACTTCGTGAGGATGGCGTCCGGCGAGCTAGCTGTGTTGGACATGCAGTCCGCATCGCGAATCCGTTCTGACCAGATTTCATCGCCGACCGTGCGACTCGCGGTTGCTTCACGCCTGCTTCGTGACCGCGACGCGCCCGAGCGAGCGTCCGCACTGGTTCGTATGCGAAGCCTCGGGTTGCTACACAGTGACGCCGAGTATCAGTCAGTGAATACCCGGGTCAAGCAGCTGCAGCTTCACTACCAGGGCTCTCGGATTCGCCGTTGCTTGATGAACAGCACCGAGTTTTCATGCCGCACGCAGCTGTTAGGAACCGAATATCGCATGCGCGGGGAGTTGCCGCCCGGACGTTGGTGGCGGGGTGGTAGGTCGTTGCGGAGGGCTTGGATCGGGCAGCGTGCCCGTCACCTGGAGCAGGGCACACAGCCAGTATTCGCGGCATTCTTCCAAAAGTGGTGGTGGCTCGGCGGTGGTGCTGCCCTGTATGTTCCTATTCTGTGCGAAGACGAACGGATCGAAGAAGAGGTAAGGTTAGCCTCTTCGGTCGGTTTGGCTCAGGCACCAAGGTCAGGGAGGATCGGTGACTCACGACGAACATGACGAGTCGCGCGCCTCGCAAGACGTAGGCGATCCGTCCCGATCCCGTCGAGAGATTGCGGGCGAGCGGTCGGCCCGTCGGCAAGTGGTCTCGCATAAGCACCCGAATCTCGAGCCAAGCGGACCCAATTCGTCAGTATTGCCTGCTGGCATGAACCAAGCCGATTTGCATTCCACGAAGAGTTCTACTGCAGGGCCGCAAGGTCGACTCGATGGCTTGTCCCGACTGGGGCCAGTGCGCCGCGTATTATTCCTCGGCAAGAGCATGTCGCGCACGCGTTGCACGGGCGCGCTCGTCGACTCACTGCGCCGCCACGGCGTCGAAGTGCGATGGCGCAATCGAGTCAAGTGGCGTCGATGGTTTGGCACCCAGATCGCCAATAAGCTCTTGGCGGCTGACTTCAAGAGCTATAAGCCCGACACGATCTTCGTGTTCTTCCGCGACTTGCCGCAGGTGCTTGCCTCCGAGTTCCGCCACGACGCGCGCATCGTCGTCTGGTGCGAAGAAGCGTTGGAGCAGTTGGATGCTTCGGTCATCGACTACTTCCGTCAGGCTGACTTGGTTTGCATGAGCAATCCGGCGCGCTTCCCGTGGTTGCGCGAACACGGCCTCGACAACATGGCGTTCTTGATGAGCGGCTTCGCGCCACGCTATCACCGCCCGGTGGAGCCGCAGAAGCCATTGCGCGATGTCGCGTTCATTGGTGGGCCGGGCCGCCGCGGTCAGCGCGCTTCGTTCTTGGCGGAGATCGCCCGCCGCTTCGATACCGAAGTCTACGGTCGTCACTGGGATCGCTGGAGTGCGCAGCACTCGCACCTGCGCGTCAACGGGCCGATCAACAACCGCACCTACGCGAAGGTGTGTTCCACGTCACGCATCGTGCTCGGCGTCAATGAAGTCAATGACGACGCATACTACTGCAGCAACCGCACGTTCCTGACGATGGCATGCGGTGCCTTCCATCTGACGCACTACGTGCCGCAGTTGGAGAATGTCTTCCAAGACGGTCAGCACCTTTTGTGGTACCGCGACGAGGACGAAGCGCTCGCAAAGATTGAAGAGTGGTTGCCCAAGGTCGATGAGCGCGCTCGAGTTGCAGCCGACGGCCACGCCGAGGTCATGCAACACCACCAGTACTACCACCGCGTGTCGCGGATCCTGCACTGGATGGAGCACGGCTTGCCGCGCGAGGATCAAGAATTGCTCCCGTCGCAGGCGCTGTCGGTGGTCAAGCCCGGAAGCGCGACGAGCTAGGCAGTCGAGCTACGCAGTCGAGCTAGGCAGTCGAGCTACGCAGTCGAGCTACGCAGTCGAGCTACGCTGGCAGCTCGGCAGTTTGCTCGGCAGTTTGTCTGCTGAGGTCGCTGACGTTTGGCCGCAAGCCGGCGTCAGGTGTGCCATTGCGGCGATTTGCCGTGCGGCGTGACCCGCTGACGGCAATTCTGGCCGATCGGATCGCGGTTCGGCCCTACATGGGGTCGCGAAGTTGCCGTCTCTGTATATGATTCCCGCCATGAAGATCCTGACGACTCTCGTTTGTGCGCCGCTGCTTGCGGCACTCGCCGTTCTGCCCGCTCAAGACAAGAAGCAGGCGCCTAAGAAGCAGGACGCCGCCACCCAAGACACCAAGGCGACGAAGACTAATTCCGCGATCAAGGCCATCGACGTCTTCATCGCCGAGCAAAAGGTCAACACCAAGAAGGAGGGCTGGCGTCAGTCGTTGGCCAAGCCGCCGAAGCTGGCGTTCAGCAAGGACGCTGAATACTTTTGGCACGTGGAGACGGCCGTTGGCTCGTTGAAGATTCGCTACTTCGCCGACACCGCGCCGATGCACGTTTCGAGTGGAATCTA
>JBNMND010000284.1:0-7590 GCA_051274975.1 Planctomycetota bacterium
AGTCACGTTCGGCACCGACGGTCTCCGCGGGCGCGCCGGAGAAGCGCCGATGGAGCCGGAGACGCTGCGTCGCATCGGCTCGGCCCTAGGGGTTCTGTTGATGCGCGAGGGCGATGGCTCTCAGCGTCGTGTCCTGATCGGCAACGACGGGCGTGAATCGGCGTCGTGGATCCTCGATTGCTTGGTGCAAGGCTTGGTGGCTGCAGACGTCAGTGTGCACGACATGGGGCTGGTGACGACGCCCGCATTGGCATTACTGGTCCGGCACGAGCCGTATTCCGCTGGCATCATGATCAGCGCGTCGCACAACCCGGGACACGACAACGGCATCAAGATCTTTGCTGGCGACGGTGCCAAGTTGAGCGACGACGCGGAGGCGGAAATCGCAATGCTGGCCAACGAGCTGCGGCCGAACGCGCCATCGGAACCGCGCATTAAGTCAGTCGCAAAACTGGCCCTGCGCTACGAAGAGCTGCTCGGCGATCGCTTCCCAAACCTCGACTTGACGGGTCGCAAGATCTGCATCGATGCGGCCAACGGTGCCGGCGCGATCATCGGCCCGCGCATGCTGCGCACGTTTGGCGCCGAGGTGATCGAAGTCGGCTGCGAATCGGACGGCTTTAACATTAATGAAGGCGTCGGTGCGCTGCACCCCGAACACCTCGCCGAAATCGTTAAGCAGAACGGCGCGTGTTTTGGCATCTGCCTCGATGGCGATGGCGACCGCGGTATCTTTGTCGACGAGAACGGGCAGATTCACGATGGCGACGCTGTGTTGACGTTCTTTGGCGCTCGCATGCTGGCTGCCGGCACGTTGCCCGGCAACACTGTCGCCGCAACGGTGATGAGCAACCTCGGCATGCACCACGCATTGAAGGACGCTGGCGTTGCTGTGCACGTCACGCCGGTTGGGGACCGCCACGTGGTCGCGGCGATGCGCGAGCATGGTTTCTCGGTCGGCGGCGAGCAATCTGGACACACGCTGTTCACCGATCACGAGCTGGTCGGCGATGGCCTCTACACCGGCTTGCGCCTACTCGCCGAAGTTGGCGATGCTCGGATGTCGGAGGCGCTGGGCGCCTTTAAGCGCTTCCCGCAAAAGCTGATCAACGTGCCCGTTCGCGACAAGCCTGACTTGTCGACGATCCCGGTGATCGCCGCCAAGCAGAAGGAAGTGGACGAACTGCTCGGCGATACCGGTCGCTTGCTGCTGCGCTACTCGGGTACCGAGTCGCTGTGCCGCGTGATGATCGAGGCGCAGGATCGCGAACTGTGCGAGCGTCTGTGCGATGAGTTTGCTGAGCTGATCAAGGCGGAGCTTGGTGCGTGAGCACGCGGCTCGCGGTTAGCGGTAGCAATCTAACGGGAGACGTACCGTTCTCGGCCGCTCTGTCGACGGACGCTGGGATCTCTGTTGTGCGTTCGCCCGCTGGTGAGCGCGGCGACTTGACGCGCTTGTGTCAGACGCTGTGTGAGCAGCAAGGTCTGATGCCGGAGCAGATCGAAGAAGTGCTCGTCGATGTTGGCCCCGGTTCCTACACCGGATTGCGCGTCGCGGTCACGTTCGTGCGCTTCTTGCAATCGTTCGGCTCGATTCCTGTGCAGGCAGTCGACAGCCTGGCGTTGCTTGCGCATCACTGTTGTGGCCAGCATGCAGATGGTGTGCGCGTGCGGCCGTTACTCGACGCACGTCGCGGCCGCTACCACACCGCACGCTTCGAATACCGTGGCGGTGAGCTCGTCGAACTCGAAGCCGCCAATGCGACCAACACCGATCAGGTTCTCGCGAGCTTGGAACCAGGCGAACGCGTGGTCATGCCGGCCGCGTTTGCCGAGCAGCTTGGCGAGCAACTACGCGAACGTAACGTCGAGGTGATTGTCGCTCGCGATCTCGGTGCCGATGCACTGTTCGCATCCGGCCTGCCGCTGTTCTCTGCGAAAGCCGAAGACCTCGAACCCCGCTACTTGATGGCGACCTACGCCGAGGACTAGCGATGCGCGTGTTCCGTTCGATCTGGTTGCTGCATCGGTGGCTCGGCGTTACTGCAGGTCTGTTCCTGTTGGTCACGGCGACCACTGGCCTATTGCTGCTGGTCAAGAAGGACTACGCGTGGATCCAGCCGGAGACCATGAAGTGTGCCGACGGCACGCTCCAGGACCTGCAGCCAATGCAGAAGGTCTGCGAGGCCGTGTTGGCACTCGACTTGCCGCAGTTTCAAACTGAGGCAGATATCGCGCGCATCGACTTCCGGCCGAGCAAACGACTGCATAAAGTGATCAGCCGCCACGACGATTGTGAAGTGCAGGTCTGTGCGATCACGCTGCGAACTTCCGGTCCCAACGTGCGGCGCAGCGATTGGCTCGAGCGCTTGCACGACGGTTCGTGGTTTGGCGACTTCGCCCACGACCGCGTGATGCCAATCGTCGCGATGATTTTGCTGTTCTTGGCGGCGAGCGGTTACGTGATGTGGCTCTATCCAAAGTGGAAGAAGATGCGCAGAGCGTCGTCCACTAAGGCATGAACCAAGAAGTTCCGGCGGTCGACTCGCCCCCGGGCAAAGCTGCGGTTGTGATGGCTTGCTTGCCAACTTTGTTGGCCGCGGTGTTCTTGTTCTTGGCTGAGTCCGGCGTCGACGTTGGGTTGTGCTTGGTGCTGTTGCTGCACGCGCCGCTGACGTTGCGCTTGTCGGCGATTCGCCGCCGCCGTCAGCTGTTCGTTGAGATGCCGGCCATCCTGATCGGCACCTTTGGGGTCGCGGCGCTGCTGGTTGTCAGCATGGCTTCGCTACTCGAGGCACCAGTACCTTGGGGGCAAGCGGTCGGATTTGGCATCTACATGGCCATCTGGGTTTTGTCGCTGCGTCTCATCTACAACGGTATGCAGTGGCTGCTCGAACGAGCCTGCAAGAAGCCTTTGCTGACGCGCATTGTGGCAGCCGTTGTGATGATTGGCTTTGGCATGCCGCAGTTGTTCGTCGCGCTGCAGACTCGCCGGGTCGCGATCGGCAAGCAGCCGAATGTCTACTTCGCCGAAGGCGCGCACCGTGAAATCGAGTTCGCGAACGCCGACGGCTTGCTGTTGCGCGGCACGCTGCTGACGCAACCTGCTCGCGAGCCGGCATTGCAAGTTGGCGCACCGCCGTTGCCACGACCCGTCGTGATCGTCTGCCATGGGCTTGGCTCGAACCGGGCCAACTTCTTCGCCTACGCCCAGATGGCTTGGCTGCAGCAATGCCATGTGCTCGCCTTCGACTTTCGCGGGCATGGCCAGAGTGAAGGCGTGACCACGACACTCGGTGGTCGCGAAGCGGGGGATGTCGTTGCGGCCAGTCGATGGATTCGGGCGCAGCCTGAGTTCGCTGGCAGTCCACTGGTGTTGCTCGGCATTTCGATGGGGGGCGCAAGTGTCATGCGTGCGGCCGCCGAAGCCGGCGCGGACGGCGTCTTTACCGAGAGCTCGTTCGCCGACTTGTCGGCCATGCTCGATACGCGCATGGAGGGGTTGGGGCCGTTGCGTCACCTTGCAGCAGCTTCCGTTCGGTTTGCTGCTTGGCTGCAACACGGCGTCGACCTCGATAGCGTGTCTCCGCGTGACAGTCTCGCCGCGTTGCCGCTCAGCACGAAGGTTGTGTTGGTGCACGCTGGCGACGACGCGTTGATCCCGGTCGCGCACGGCGAACGCCTGGCCGCGGCGAGAGCCGGTCAGAAGCTGCACATCATCGAAGGGGCAAGCCACGGCGGTTGCCTGCACGTCGGTTGGTCGCAGCTGGAGACGTTGCTGCAGGGGCTGCTCGAGTCCGTTCGAGCCCGTTAGCGCAGTCGTCGCGCAAGTCGCCACGGAGCGACGAACTCCACTATTCCCCGAACAGGAACGGCATCATCACCAACGTGCCGTTGTAGAGGAAGTGGATCAACATGCCCGGCAGCAGGCTGTTGGCGCGTTCGCGCAGGTAGCCGAGGTAGATGCCGATGCCAAGATGGATTGGTAGCACGGCGGGTTGCCCGTGCACCAAGGCGAACGTCACGGCGGTCACGAAGATGCCGAGGTGGCGGCCCATCAGCGCCATCAGTCGCCCTTGCAGCATGCCGCGGAAAATGACTTCTTCGAGCAGCGCCGGGGAGACGGCGATGACCAGCAAGCTCGCCAGCAGGCCTAGACGTTCCACGAGGTCGCCGAGCCCATCTCCCATGTCGGGTACTAGAGATCGCAGGACCTCGACGTATCCCATCGCAATTAGCACCGATAACGCCACGACTGGAAGCACTTCCAGCCAGTACCGCGGTGCGGCTCCACGAATGCCGAGGCGGCCGAAGGGGCCAGCCCAGGCGAGCACACCTGCGACGCAGACACCGGACACTAAACTTGCGAATGGCAGCAGCAGTTCGAAGTCGTTGGCGCCCGCGATGACCAACGCAACGAGTTGCGGGCCGAGCAACGCCAGCATCAACAACGTGAACTCAATCAGAGTGCGATTGGTCCAGCGCGTTTGGTTGCTATGGCTCGCGCGAGTCATCGCGCCCGGCGCCAGTGGTGCGTTGATCGGAATCTTGGCGTAGATGATGTCGCCGTCGTCGCCAGGCAACTCCATCAGGCCGCGCTCGTTGTGGCGAGCATGCTTCGCCGAGAACGATACCGGCAGATCCGATGGGCCCATCGCCGTGATTGCGGGGTTCGCCTCTGCCTCGGCTACCACGTTGCCGGGGATCTGCAACCATTGATCGCATGAGCAGCGCAGCTTGAAGCCGCGCAGGCGATCATGGATGCGCCAGTGAGTGCGGCAGCCGACACACGAAAGCTCGATACATTCGTCGTCGGCGAGCTCGCGACCATGTGGCCATGTGCGCATTGCCGGTTGTTCAAACGGCGGTTGCTCAAACGGGTCGTTCACTTGCCTTTTTTGCCAGTGCTCAGCGATAGCGAGACGTGGTGGGCCGACATCGTGCCCGCCAGTTTAACCTTGGTCTTGCCCTCTTCATCGGTCAGCAAGGTGCGCAGCTCGGTACGTGTTTCGGCTACGACTTTGCCGTCCTTGTTAACGATCTGCACATACAGCTCGCCGCCGTTTCCGACCAAATCGCAAGCAGCTTGTTCTGGCAATGTCTCGCTACCTTCGCGCAGGGTTGCGAGGGCTTCTGGAGTAGCCGGGTAGGTTGCGCCGCGCGCTAGCGTGACGTAGTAGTTGCCCCACGAGCGCTCGAGTTTGACGTCGATCATCTCGCGGAATGGGCCGGTCTCGGTCTGAACTTCTTCGGCTCGCGCAGCCATCACGCGGTCGATCCAGCCGGATTGCCATGCGGCGAACAGGCCGACAAGTAGCAGCACGGGCGCAAGCCACATCAGTTCGCGGCGGCGCATGCCGAGCATGCCTTCGCCTTCGGCCGTCGGCATCGGGATCGCGTCTTGTGCGGTGCGCGGGCGGCGTCGGGTGACTGGTTCGATCTGGTGGCCGTTGACGACGAACAGTGTCTCGCCGACTTCTTCTTCGAACACCAACTTACAGCGCAGCGTGGTTTCGACACTGCCAGGTTGCGCGGCATCGACGACACCTTGCAGGCGATCGAGGAAGTTGGATTGCGCCGCCGTATCGAATTGGCCGGCCGGCACATGCGTTTCCGCCGGCAGGATGTTGAAACGGCCGCCGGTTACATCAAGTCGGAACGCTCCGGCGCCACACTTGCTCAATTCGTCAACGGCACGGCGCAGCGTGTCTTCGTTGAGCACGCGGCCATCGAGAATACCCTCTACTAGCAAGGCCGCTGGCGTGTCGCCTGTTGGAGTCGCGCCTTTGGGGGGCAGGTTGGGCGGGCTCACGAAACGTCCCCGCGGAACTGGTCGAGGTCGCGAGCTGGCATCCAATCTGGCATGCCGTCGCGCCAGACCAGCGAGTCCCCGTCGATGGCCTCCGCGGCCAGCAAGTGGCGAATGGTCTCTTCGGACACCGGCCCTTGGCGCTCGTTGTCGCGTGCGTAGAACCACTGCTCGCCGTTGGTCAGTTGCGCGGCGGCTTGGGTGTTGGGCAACCCGGGCGGGTTGGACGTATCGATGCCGATGGATTCATCGTGGGCGCCAAGGCGGCGTTCGACATGGTGATGTCGCTGGTCGGATACTTGCCGCTCCTTTTGCAGCTGCTCGCGCAGCTTGCGGGTCTCCATGCGTTGGCGCTTCTCGCGTTCTTCCTGCACCTTCATGTCGGGCAGCACGAGCAAGATGATGAGGCCGATGCATGTCGTGAACACGCCGACGAAGAACCACCCAACAGGGCTGCGGCCGCGACCAGCTGCAATGGCGGCACAGATACCACCAAACACAAGGGCGGCTATCAACTGGGCAATAGCCGCACCACCGTCAGATATCAAAAACATGAACAGACCCTTAGAATGAGAAGCGGATGAGCCAGCCGAGCACGATGCATGTGCTGGTGAGGGCATAGCCGACGCGACGAAGTCGACGATGGCCCGGGCATTCGCGTCCGCGGCGAAGTATGTCGAAATGCACGGCAAACGTTGCCGGCAATAACAGGGCGATGCCAATGCCGCCCGGATGCATTGTAAACGCTTCGGAGAAGTCCCCTTGCAGGGCGCTGGATGTGCTGCGCACGAGCCCGCAGCCGGGGCACGCGATCGGGCCGAGGCAAAGAGCTAGTGGGCATTCGGGGCCGCGCATGCCGAACCACGTCGCGGCTTCGGGGCGCACCGTCGCCGTCAAGCCGACTGCCATGGTCGCAGCTGAGCCAGTCATCCACAGCCACGACCAACGCAGGCTGCGCGGTTTGGCTAGCTGTTCCTGTTGACTCCCAGACACGTTCACAACGGCATCACATGAGATCTTGAGGTTTCGTGCAAGAGCATGTCTCAAGTGACCACCGTCCTAGGCCGATAGAACGGTTGTGTTTGTCCGTGTCGATCCTCACAGCCCCGTGCCACCGAGCCAACAGCTCGTTGCCGCGGCATTGGATGCGATCGCCTCAGGAGAATTGACGGCGGGGGACAAGCTGCCGTCGGTGCGCGGATTAGCGGCCGAGGCGCTGGTCAATCCCAACACGGTGACCAAGGCGTATCGCGATCTGGAGCACCTCGGTGCAACGGAAGGGCGCAACGGCTCGGGGGTGTATGTGACGGTGAATGGGCCCAAGGTCGCGAAGGGCATTCGCCTCGCGGAGACCTTGGCGGCGGTTCGCGCCGCGGTGCAGTTCGCCAAGCGCGCCGGTCACGAGCAGCTCGTGTTGCAGGAAGTGTTGCAGCAGGTTTGGGGGAAATCGGAAGAGGGGGCGCGGCCGGATGTGCCGCAAAGGAGCAAGGCATGAATGACATCGTCACGTTGAGTGGGCTCGAGATGCGCTACGGCAGGAAGCGTGTGCTCGAGGGATTCGATTTTCAGCTGCACGCAGGTCAAGTCACGGTTCTGTTGGGGCAGAACGGCAGTGGCAAGAGCACGTTGATGCGTGCGTTGCTTGGCGTGCTGCGGCCGCACAAGGGCACAGTGCGTGTGTTCGGCAAGGACCCGGTTGCGCACCACAAGGATGTGCTGCGTCGCATCGGCTACGTGCCAGACGTTCCCGATGTGTATCCGTGGATGAACGCGAAGGACTT
>JBNMND010000285.1:0-7589 GCA_051274975.1 Planctomycetota bacterium
CAAGCTCAACCCGATCCGTGCGGAGTTTGAAGGTAAGTCCGTCATCATTATGGATGACTCGATCGTGCGCGGGAACACCAGCCGTCACATGGTCAAGATCGCGCGCGACATGGGCGCCGCGAAGGTCTACTTCGCCTCCTACTCACCGCCGCTGCTATACCCGTGCCTCTACGGCATCGACATGGCGACCAAGCGCGAGTTCATCGCCCGTGACCGCACCGACGAAGAGATCGCCAAGGAACTAGGCGCCGACGCCGTGGTCTACCAAACCGTCGAGCAGATGGAGGAAGCCGTGCGCGCCTCCAGCAAGACCGACCTAAAGTTCTGCAAAGCCTGCTTCGTAGGCACCTACCCGACCGGCGACATCACCGAGGAAATGCTCAGCGACATCGAGCAAGACCGCGTCGCCGCCGGCAGCTGTAAGTAATCGCCGAGCACCATTCTCGGCGGTGACCCGCGCGCAGCGCCTCGCCCCCAAGCTTGCGTACAGTACGCAAACGCTAGCCTCGACAGCCGTGCTAGCCGCGCTTGACGCGGCCGCGGAGGCGGGGCACCAGAACCAGTGCTTCGCGCGCGATAGAGCTGTCCATCTTGGACTGGCCGACGCAGCGGTCGACGAAGTGGATAGGGACTTCGCGGACCTGGTAGCCCTTGCGGCGCATGCGGAAGGCCATCTCGATCTGGAAGGCGTAACCTTGTGCGTGCACGGCTTTGAGGTCGAGCTTGCCCAGCGCTTCGGTGTGGAAGCAGCGGAAGCCGGCCGTGTTGTCGCGGATGCCGGAACTCAGCATCATGCGGGTATAGAGGTTGGCGCCGCGCGACAGCATGCGGCGGCGGAAGCCCCAACCGACCGTGCAGCCGCCCTTGACGTAGCGGCTACCGATAACGAGTTGCGCCTTGTCGGACGCATAGACGAGGCGTGGCAGGTCCCACGGGGCGTGGCTGAAGTCGGCGTCCATCTCGCAGACGCGCTCGTAGTCACGTTCCATGGCAAACGCGAAGCCGGCGAGGTATGCCGTGCCGAGACCTTGCTTGCCTTCGCGGTGCATCACGCTGATGCGCGAATCAGCCCAGGCCATGCGGTCGGCGATCTCACCGGTGCCGTCTGGCGAACCGTCGTCGACGACCAGCACATCGCAATCGAGGTAGCGGTGCACCGCCTGCACGATCGATTCGACGTTGCCCTTCTCGTTGTAGGTTGGGATGACGACCAATGTGCGCCACGGCGCCTTGTGCGCGCGCGTCGGCACGGGCCCATGACCAGCGGCTGTGTGCTGCTCAGCGGATGCGAGCGCGGCGGCTTCGTCCTGATCCTGTAGAACGACAATGCGGGCGCTGTTGATGCCGCTCGTGACCATCGCTTCGACTTCGGCGAAGTCTTTGGCCATGACCAGCGGTTCGGCGACGGCGCGTGGTCCCGGCCGCCCAGATTGGAGCGGCGTGACCTGGGGCTTCTGGATCGGATCGCGTGCGGATTGGGCCAAGACTTGCGGTTGGGTGAGATTGGGGGGCGCGCTCAACTGCGCACTCGAAAGTCTAGCTTCGAGCGCGCAGCGGGTCGAAGGCCAAAGCTGCGCCTCAGTCGCCCTTCACGCCGAAGAAGAGGCCGTCGCCTAGCGGCACGATGACCGACTGCAAATTAGGGGCAGCCATCGCGGCGTCGAGGAACGTGCGGATCGCAACTTCGGTCTCGCCATTGCCATCGGCAACGTGGCCCCCGGCGAGCACGTTGTCGGCGAGCAGGATGCCGCCGGGCCGCAGCAGTCGTAGCGCTTGCTTCATGTAGGTGACGTATCCCGATTTGTTTGCGTCGAGGAAAACGGCGTCGGTCGAGTCATCCGGCAGATCGGCCATGGTCTTGGCGGCATCGCCGATGCGGACTTCGATTTTGCCTGCCTGGTCGGACTTGGCGACCCATTCCCGTGCGAACTCAGCATGGCTGCGTTCGAGTTCGAGCGAGATGATGCGGCCGGCGGCGGGGATGCCGCGAGCCATCGCAATCGCCGAGTAGCCGCCGAGTGTGCCTACTTCGACGACGTTCATCGCATTGATCGCCCGCAACTGCAGTTGCAGGTAGGCGGCCTGCTCCGGGGCGATGTGGATTTCGGGCAGTCCAGCCTTGGCCGCGGCGATGCGCAGGCCGGCTAGGTAGTCGTCCTCCGGGATCGTTTTGGTGGCCAGGTAGGCGAACAGGCGCTCATCGACTGGGGTGCTCGTCTTCGACATGGCCAAAGCCTAGACCGTTGGCCGAGCGACCGAGAACTAGAACTTCGCTGCGTCGCGATCCGTCGCTTCCTCGGCGGGCCAAAAGCCGGTATCCATTGAAGGTGTGACCACTACCTTCGATCCAGTCAAAGCCAAGACCCGCCTCCTCGAGCTCGTTCGCGAACGTGCCTACAAGGACGGCATCGACATCTTGCTTGCCTCGGGCAAGCGCTCCGACTTCTACATCAACGGCAAGAAGGTCTCGCTGCACCCCGAAGGGCTGTGGCTGATCGCCAAGCTGCTGCTCGAAAAGCTCAAGGCCTACCCCGAGGTCACCGCCATTGGCGGTTTGACGCTCGGCGCTGACCCGCTCGCCAGTGCCGTCGCGGCGCTGTCCTGGGAGTCGGGCCAGAACCTGAGTGCGTTCTTGGTTCGCAAGGAAGCCCAGGGACACGGTCTCGGCGCCCGCATCGAAGGCGACATCGAGGCTGGCCAGAAGGTTTGCGTCATCGAAGACACGGTCACGACCGGTGGTTCTGCCAGGAAGGCCATCAATGCCGTGCTCGAAGTTGGCGCCGTGCCGGTCGTCGTGATGGCGATCGCCGACCGCGAAGATCCGGACGCTGCGCCGTTCCGGGCCGAATACAAGGTTGAGTGCCTCGTGACTCTGAGCGAGATCCGCGCCTCGTGACCGGCAATGCCGGCATGCGCACGGTCGCGATTGTGCCGGCCGCGGGCATTGGTGCGCGCATGGGGCAGGACAAGGCGCTGCTTGATCTCGGTGGCGTGACTGCCATCGAGCGCATCGTCACGACGTGCCACACGGCTGGCGTCGACGAAGTCATCGTCGTGCGGCGCACGGATGCGGAGCCGATTCCCGATCACCTCGACGCGCTGGTCGTAACGACGGGTGGCGAGGGGGAGATGGCTGACAGTCTGCGCCTGGCATACTTCAAGGTGCCGCGCGATGCCGAGGCAGTGTTGGTGTTCCCCGTCGATCATGCATTGGTCGAAGCGGACACCGTGTTGGCATTGCGGGCCAAGTTGCTGCGCGATGACAGCGCGATGGCTCTACCTCTCTATCGCGGCAAGCCTGGTCATCCGATTGCGATGACGCGCACGGTGTTCGCGGAGATCGACCGTGATGGCGCGTTGTTGTCTGATGTAGTGCGGCGCGACAAAGAGCGCGTCTCGGTTGTCGCGACTGCGAACCCGTGGGTGCGCGCCGACATGGATCATCCGGAAGACTTGCGCGCGGCTCGGTGTGCGCTGACCGGTCAACCGTGGAACGCGGTGGCGCAGATGTATCGCCATCGAAGTCACCGTTCGTTCGAACCGGATGAAGTGCCGCAAGCGCAGCTTGAGCGGCTTGTCGATGCGGCGCGCTATGCGTCCACGTCGAGTTTCATCCAGGCATACTCAGTCATCGCGGTGCGTGACCCGACCATCAAGTCGGACTGTGCGCGGTTGTGTGGCGACCAAGAGCAGATTAACGAAGCACCGGTGTTCTTCGCGATCTGTGCGGACTTGCACAAGATCGCCGTCGCCTGTGGCAAGCAGGGCACGACCGTTCAGGCACAGAGCCTCGAACTGTCCTTGCAGGCTACGATTGATGCTGCTCTGTTTGGCCAAAACCTGCAGTTGGCGGGCGAATCCGAGGGTTTGGGCGGTTGCATGATCGGTGCGGCGCGCAACCATCCGATCGAGATCGCCGAGCGCTTGGGTTTGCCGAAGCACTGCATCGTCATCTTTGGAATGACGATGGGTGTGCCCAAGGACGACCCGATCCCGCGCGGCCGCATGCCGCTGCAAGGCGTGTTGCATTGGGATCGCTACGACGTGGACTGTATCGACGACGTGCTCCAAGGCGCCGACGACGGCATGCGCGCGTGGGCCAAGCAGACCAACGCCGAGCGCGGTGGCTATGGCGGCCGGCCGGTCAACGAAACCAAGGGCTGGGGCGATCGCATGGCGCGCATGTGGGGCGGCGATAGTCGCTATGCCAAGGCACGCGAAGTGTTGGCGGATGAATTGACGCAGCTGGGCTTCGGTCTCGGTAGTTGAAGTTTGCGTGCTGTCCCCGGTTCGCTAGCGAGATCTGCTAGCTGTGCACGCCGGGTGCTTCTAGGCCGGTTTTCTCGACCCACTCGACGTAGCTGCCGGGGTAGCGGTCGGCTGGTTCGCCGCGCATGCAGGCGCTGACGTCGAGCACCTTGTTGGCTAGGCCGCGCAAGAACGTGCGGTCGTGGGAGACGAAGATCATCGTGCCTTCGAAGGTGCGCAGCGTCTTGACGAGCATCTCCTTCGTGTCGAGATCGAGGTGGTTGGTTGGTTCGTCCAACACCAAAAAGTTGGGTGGGTCGAACAGCATCAGGGCGAGCACTAGACGCGACTTCTCGCCGCCGCTTAGGTTGGCGACGCGCTTTTCGTGGTCGTCGCCTGAGAAGCCGAATGCGCCCAGTAGCGTGCGCTTGGCGCCGATTGACTCGAGGTTGAACTGCTGGTCGATCTGTTCATAAACGGTCAGGCTGGCATCGAGCAGGTCGAGCGACTGCTGCGCGAAGTAACCCATCTTGACGCTGCCGAGTTTGACGTTGCCGCCGTCTGGCTCGAGGTGGCCGGCGATCATCTTCAGCAACGTGGTCTTGCCGGAACCGTTTTGGCCCATCACGCACCAACGCTCGCCGCGCTGCACCTCGAAGTCGAGGCCAGCGTAGATGCGCTTCTTGCCATACGCCTTGTCGACGCCCTGCAACTTGACGATGTCGTCACCACTGCGTGACGGCTGGCGGAACTGGAACGAAACCACCTCGCGCTTACGCGGCGGCTCGAGTTGATCGATTTTGTCGATCTTCTTCTGCTTGCTCTGTGCCTGCGCGGCCTTTGCGACGTGCGCGCCGAAGCGGTCAATGAACCGCGTCATCTTGGCAATCATCGCTTGCTGACGTTCGTAGGCTGCTTCCTTCTGGGCGCCGCGCACTTCCTGCTCGCGCATCATGAAGTCGTAGTCGCCGCCGTAGGAGATGAACTGGCCGTCGTCGACGTCGATGATGCGGTGCACGACGCGGTTCATGAAATCGCGGTCGTGGCACGTCATCAGCACGGCGGCCTTGGTGCTGTTCAAGAACTGTTCGAGCCAGAGAATGGACTCGATGTCGAGGTGGTTGGTCGGTTCGTCGAGCAGCAGCACGTCGAAGTTGCCGAGCAGCACCTTGGCCATGCCGACGCGCATCTTCCAACCGCCGGACAGTGCGCCGACGTCGCCGGCAATCTGCTCATCGTCGAAGCCGAGGCCGTGCAGCACTTCCTTGGCCTTCGGTTCGAGTTCGTAGCCGCCGCTGTCTTGATACTCGCCTTGGATCTCGCCATAGCGCTCCAAGATCTTCTCCATCTGGTCGGCCTTGTCGGGGTCGGACATGTCCGCCTCGAGTTGCTGGATCTCGTGGTGCAAGGCACCAGCGCGACCGCTGCCAGCAATGGCTTCATCGATGACTGCCTTACCCGACATCTCGCCAACGTCCTGCTTGAAGTAGCCAAGCGTCAGGCGCTTCGGCAGCACCACGTCGCCTTCGTCCGGCGGATCTTCGCCGACGATCATGCGGAACACGGTCGACTTGCCGGCACCGTTCGGGCCAGTCAATCCGACGCGTTCACCGGGGTTGAGTTGTAGCGACGCGTCGACGAACAGGATCTGGTGTCCGTGCCGCTTGTTGATTCCGCTCAGGGTGATCATCGGGGGCGCCGACCATAGCGATGCCCTCAGGCTGGGACAAACGACCGCTGAAAGACCGGCTAGTCCGCGGGCATCGCATCGGGCGGCAATTCACCGTTGGCACCGGCCAGATCATCCGCTGCAGTCCCGCCGAATGCGCGCCAGCAAGAACTTTCAGCACCCCGTCGCGTCCTGCTCACCAGCAGCGTTGTCCGGATCTGCGTACTGCGTCGTCGTTGGTGCCGGACTTCGTGGGGGTGGCGAAGCTACTTTAGCTTGTTGGTGGTGCTGGACTGGCCGTCGTGCACGACGATGTTGCCGTTGTGGGTCTCGACGTATAGGCGGCCATCGGTTTGTGCTTCGCCTAGGCGGCAGCGCACGCTGCGACGTTTGATGGTCGCTTCGTGAATCGTTGATGGGGTCTTGATGCGGCCGTTGTGCGTGGAGGTCTCTAGCCAGCAGTGGGCGTTGTCGGACACTTCGATGACGATGTCGCCGTTGTGTGACGTGATGCGGCCGTCGAGGTCTTCGGTCGATGTGATTGCCATTTTGACCTCGCCGTTGTGCGTCTCGACCCAGGTCATCTTGTTTCGCGACGTGCCGCGCACATCGCCGTTGTGCGTTTCGATGCGAACGGGGCCAGTCGTGCCGTTGCTGTTGATGTCGCCGTTGTGGCTCACGAGATTCAGCGCGAGGTGCTCGGGCACCTGCATCGTGAACGTGAACGACGGCGAACGGTTGTTCATGGCCGCCCGCGGGTAGTCACCGAAGATGCGTAGTGTGTCGCCGTCCGCGCCTTGTCCAACTGCTAGGCGCTCGAGGTTGCTGTCAGCCTCTGCCTGCGTGTGGCCGCGCACCTTGATTTCGGCGATGACGTGGAGCGAGTCGCCAGCTTCACCGCGAGTGACGTTGATGTCGCCGTTGTGCGTCTTGCAGTCCAGCGTGGATGCTTGTGCGAGTGGCACTTCGAGCTCAACGGTCTTGGCGGCTACGAAGCGGGGGTAGGAACACGCCACTGCGAACAGTGGCACGACGAGTAGGGCTTTGCGCATGGTTGGATGACCTCTGTGGCAGGCGTGCCCTACGGCCTGCCCCGAGAAGATTGCGAATTGACTCTAGAGTCCCGTCACGACGCGCTGGAACTTGACGACAAGCTGCGGTGCGTTGGCGGCTTCCCTGGAGAAGAACCGCTTCGCCGAGAGGGTCATCTCGTTGCCGATGAGGATCCAGCCGTTGTTGGTCGTTCCGCCAATCCAGGCCGTTACGTCTGCCGCCAGGTCAGTGGAGGTGTCGCTTCCCGCGACATTGACCGCCATCGTGCCCGTGGCACCGACGACGAAGTCACCGCCCGCCGATCCCCACACAAGCGCACCGGGAGCCGTTCTCCGGTCGTTCCAGGTCGCACCGCTGCCCGCTGCTGCCGCACCAATGCCCGATGAGCCCACGGCAGCGTTGGTTGACCCCTCGGTCCAGGCTGCGTTGAGTCTGTGGAAACTGATGGTCTCGGCTCCGGTCGCCTGCGGCGTATCCGAGGTGAGGGTGATCGTGGCCTCGTTGATCGTAGGAGCCGGACTAGTCGGGATTCCGGTGAGTGGGAACTGCAGTAGTGCCCGGCGGAAGGTGGTGCTGGCGGTTCCGGCGGTCTTGCCTACGACAAAGCGTGCGCCGGCGC
>JBNMND010000286.1:0-7582 GCA_051274975.1 Planctomycetota bacterium
GAACTCAATCGCCTGCAACGCCGTGTCCTGCGGCAACTCCTTGACGGGATAGCCTAGGTTGATGTGACGCTCCTGACTTTCGTCGACCCACGTCATCGCAAACGATGCTTGCGATTCTGGTGGCGGGTCGTCGCGCGTATTGTGCACCGCGAGTTCGTAGAACATCGACACCTGATGCTCGAAGATGATCGACTGCTTCTGCCGACCATCAGCGAAGTGCAACACGACTTCCGCCACCGGCGCGCCGGGGTTTGCCGTCGGCAGGCCGGGATAGCTCGCGCGATAGAACAGCCAGAGATCCTCAGGTGAATCCTGTCCCTCCGGAATCGTCACCTTGGCGACGGCGCTCGGAGCAAGTTCGATCCCAGCGTCTAGCGGATAAGGACCACGCAGGTCGGTCAACACGCCATCGCGCGATGGCTCACCCAGCGACAACGGCTCAATGCTGCCTTGCTGCTCGCCTTCCAGCGAAATGCCAACCAGACGCATGTCGGGGTTACCGGTGCAACCGATCGTCAGCGAGCGCAACTCTGCCAACGTGCGCACTTCCTCACCGAGATCGATCGGCACGACGCGCGCCTCCCAGAAGTCGCGGCCCAACGACGTGGCATCGTCGAACGGCAAGTCGAGATCGATGACCTTGTGCTGCTTCTCGCCATCGATGTCGATCTCGACATCGAGAATGGTGACGGGCCTGGGGTCGATCAACGCAATCGAAGGCGCATAGGGTCGACCCAACACGAGGTTGAGCTTGCGACCGCGCAGCGGTGGGTCGAACTGGAAGCTGGCAGCCCGCTCGGACGGTAGCGGCAACCAGTAGCAACGCACCGGCAAGTCATCAAACGAACGCACCGGCGGGCCAAACTGATCGGGCGCAATCTCGACGAGCGAGCGGTATTGCGCGTAGCGCTGACGCTCGACCGGACGGCCGCTGACGAGGTCAACAACGGCACGGTCACGGCTCGCGCCGCGATAACTGCCGAGTGATCCCGCTTCAAGCAGCGGCATCGCGCCCTGCAGACTCGCAAGCCCAGCCTGCAAACGTTCACGCTGCTCTTCGGCACGGAACGACGTCATCAGCGTCGGCAACCACAGACCGATCAAGAACGCGGCGACGCCAAACACCACCAACGCCGTACGCAACCAACGCACTCGACCGCGAATGCGGGCCCAACCACGCAACAGTAGAATCAACGCGACCAACGACAACAGCGGCACCAGCAGGTACGGCAAGTCGACCAACAACTCGCTCGACAACAACGGCGCCGGTACCGAGACCGGAGCCATCAAACCCGGGGCGCCGAGCGACAGCACACCGGCACGCGGCCCATCAAATGGGTCCGTCTTGCTCCACGACATCGCCGTAGCTTCGGCTCCGCTACCGGCATCGAAGTCGCGCAGCACCAGGTCGAAGCCCAGCGTCTGCGTTCCCGGCTTCAAGTTCGGGAAGTGATGGAACGGGATCGCCGCCTCGAACACATACGACCCAGCGTTCAGGCGCCGCCCAAACACCTCGATGCCAGCTAGCTGGGTGATCGGCTGCAGCGAGTCTTCGGCGACACCCTGTTCGCTACCACCCCAGACCCAGGGCCGGTGGGCCCGCAGCGGAAACAAGCGCAGCACACTGCGCTCGGCGCGACTACCCGGATCGAGCGTGCTCGAGCCGATGTGCAGTTCGAGGCAATCGATCTGGTCGGGAGTGACCACTTCGTCGCCAACGATCTGATCATCAAGGATGGTGCCTGCGAGGTAGAGGCGGTTGTTGTCCCAGCTGACCAAAAAGCTGGCCGACAAATCCTTATTGCCACGCCAACTACCGGCGCCGCGAAACACTTGGTCACGCCCGAACCTCAACTTCTTCAGGGACTTCCATTCGGCCAGGTCACCGTCAACGGTTGGCGCGAAGGTGGCGATGGCCAATTCGATTGGCGAACTGACCTTGGCTTGAGCCAAACTGGTCACGCACAGGAGCGCGGCCAAAAGCATGTGGGCGATGATGCGAGCCATTAGGGCGAGCCATGCTAGAGCGCTAGTGAGTAGCCGCAACGGGTGAACTTGTTCGCACATCGCTAGACCGCATCAGTGGCTAGGAGATCTCGGCGACTTTCCCCGCTAGCGTTACGAGCGAACGCAATGAGGCGCCAAGAAACGCCTCGGCGCGGTCAACCTGACAACCGGGGACATAGCCCCCGAAGTCGGCGCAGCCGCGGCAAGACTGCCGCGGCGCGGGCCTAAAGGCCTGGGGCTCACGGACGTTGCCGCGAGCCTCCCAAACTAGTCGCGGCGGCGCGGGCGACGGCCACGCGGCGGGCGGCTGTCACCATCGTCACCGATCACGCTATCGATCGACTCCAGTTCGGCGGCAGGCTTGGGGCCGTCCTCGAACTCAGCCATCGGCATCGACGAGCGATCGCGACCACCACGGGCCGGACGATCGTCGTCGCGGCGCGGACGCGCCGGGCGATCTTCGTCACGGCTCGACGGACGCGCCGGGCGATCCTCTTCTTCGTCACGACGCGGGCGACGACCACGCGGGCGGTCCTCACGGTCGCCACGAGGCGCTTCGGCTTCGTCACGGTCGCGGCCGGCGCGGGCCGGGCGATCGTCGTCGCGACGCGGCGGACGCGCGGGGCGGTCTTCCTCGTCACGCGAGCGCGAACGGGTCGGACGCTCTTCATCGCGACGCGGGCGCGCCGGGCGATCGTCGTCACTACGGGCGCGGGTGGGGCGCTCTTCGTCACGACGCGGACGCGACGGACGCTCTTCGCCATCATCGCTACGCGGGCGACGGCCACGCGGGCGGTCGTCACGATCGCCACGAGGCGCTTCGGCTTCGTCACGATCGCGGCGCGGGCGACGCGGACGATCTTCTTCTTCGTCACGACGCGGGCGCGCCGGACGATCTTCATCACTGCGGGCGCGAGTCGGACGCTCTTCGTCGCGGCGCGGACGTGCCGGACGATCATCGCTCTCATCGCTACGCGGGCGACGACCACGCGGGCGATCTTCACGATCACCACGCGGTGCCTCCGCTTCGTCGCGATCGCGGCGCGGACGCACCGGACGATCTTCATCGCTGCGCGGGCGGCTCGGACGCTCTTCGTCACTGCGGGCGCGTGCTGGGCGTTCTTCGTCGCGAGCCGGACGTGCCGGACGTTCTTCGTCGCGAGCCGGACGTGCCGGACGTTCTTCGTCGCGAGCCGGACGTGCCGGACGTTCTTCGTCGCGAGCCGGACGTGCCGGACGTTCTTCGTCGCGAGCCGGACGTGCCGGGCGCGCCGGACGATCATCGCCCTCATCGCTACGCGGACGACGGCCACGCGGACGATCTTCACGATCACCGCGCGGTGCTTCCGCTTCGTCACGACGCGGGCGCTCACTGCGATCGTCACGCGATTCGCGACGCGGGCGCTCTTCGCGAGCCGGAGCGTCACCGCCGCCGCCTTCGCTACCGCCTTCACTGCCACCGCTGCCTTCAGCCGGATCGAGCAGCGCCTTGCGGCTCAGCTTGACCTTGCCGAAGTCATCGATCCCGATGACCTTGACCTTCACCGTATCGCCAACCTTGACGACGTCGGTGACCGCGCGAATGAACTCGTTGGAGAGCTCAGACACGTGCACGAGACCTTCTTGGCCTGGCAGGATCTCGACGAATGCGCCGAACTCCTTGATGGCCGTGACGCGACCTTCGTAGGTCGTGCCCAATTCGATCTCAGCCGTCATCGAACGCACGTGGTTGACGGCCGCATCGACCTTCTCGCCATTGGTGCCGGTGATCGTGCACATACCGCCATCTTCGATGGAGATTTTGCACTCGAACTCTTCCTGCATCGCCCGGATGTTCTTGCCACCAGGGCCAATGATGAGGCCGATCTTGTCCGGCGGCACTTGCACCGACTCGAGACGCGGTGCGTTCGGGCTGATCTTCTTACGCGGAGCGCGCAGGGACTTCAGCATCTCCCGGAGGATGTGTAGTCGGCCTTCCTTCGCTTGGTCCAAGGCTTCGGCGAGGATCTCACTGGTGAGGCCTTCGCACTTAATGTCCATCTGCAGGGCCGTGATACCACGACCGGTGCCGATGACCTTGAAGTCCATGTCGCCACAGCCATCTTCGCTGCCGAGGATGTCGGACAGGACCGTGTAGTCCTTGCCTTCCATGACCAGGCCCATCGCGATACCGGCGACCGGCTGCTTGATCGGAACACCGGCATCCATCATCGCGAGCGTGCCCGCACATGCGGTCGCCATCGAGGAAGAGCCGTTCGACTCCATGATCTCACTGTTGATGCGGATCGTGTACGGGAAGTCCGTAGCGTCCGGCAACAGCGACTCGAGACCACGCTCGGCCAACGCACCGTGACCAATTTCGCGGCGACCGGGCGCGAGCATGCGCTTGGTCTCACCAACGGAGAACGGGGGGAACGCGTAGTGCAGCAGGAAGCGCTTGCGCGGCTCCGGCATCAGGCCATCGATGATCTGTTGGTCATCGGTGCTACCGAGAGTGACCACACCGAGTGCCTGCGTCTCACCGCGGGTGAACAGCACCGAGCCGTGCACGCGTGGCAACACGCCAACTTCGATCGTGATCGGGCGAATCGTTTCCGAATCGCGACCGTCGGCGCGCACGCCATTGAGGATCGACTCGCGCTCGCCAAGCTTGACGATGTTGCCGAAGATCTCGCCAGTCTTCTTGTTCCATGCCTTCTCTTCGGCTTCGTCGGCACCCTTAGGCGCCGGGAACGCTGCCTTAGCGGCCTTCTTGGCTGCCTTGATTGCAGCACCGCGAACCGCCTTCGGGCCGAGCGTCGTCGGCGCCTTGCGCAGGTCCTTGCCGCACGCCTTTTCGATCTTGGCGATCAGCTTCTCGTCGCGAACCGGAGCGTCAAACTCCATCTTCGGCTTGCCGGCGAGCTTGGTCAGTTCTTCGATCATCTCAACGATGACCTTGATGACCTTGTGCGCCTCACCAAGGGCTTCAAGAACGACATCTTCCTTCACTTCCTTCGCGGCTGCTTCCACCATCACGACGGCGTCGGAGTGGCCACAGACGGTCAGGTTGAGCTTGTTCTCATCGCTTTGCAACTCGGACCAAACCGGGTTGATCACGATCTTGTCGTTGATGTAGCCCATGCGCACGCAACCGAGTGAACGGCCGTGCGGCAAGGAGCTGACCGCCAACGCGGCGAAGCTTGCGATCGCGGCGATGACGTCGCCATCGTTCTCGCGGTCGGACGCGATGACTTGCGACAGCACTTGCACGTCGCGACGGAAGCCATCCGGGAACATCGGCCGAATCGAGCGGTCGATGATGCGGCAGGTGAGGATCTCCTTCGTCGAAGGACGACCTTCACGCTTGAAGAAGCCGCCCGGGATGACACCCATGGCGGACGTCTT
Organism: Planctomycetota bacterium; assembly: GCA_051274975.1. Lineage (GTDB taxonomy): Bacteria > Planctomycetota > UBA1135 > UBA1135 > UBA2386. Next base: position 5,395 of record JBNMND010000286.1, read on the forward strand.
CTCGCGGTAGTCGACCGTCAAGGGGAAGAAGTCCATGTAGTCCGGGGCGGTCGTGCTGTTGGCCGCAGCGAACACAACCGTGTCGCCGTAGCGCGCCAGAACGGCACCGTCGGACAGCTTGGCCATGCGGCCGGTTTCGAGGGTCAGCGTGCGACCGCCAATCTGGCGCTCGACGATGAACGGGCCCGCGGTCTCAATCGCGCCGGTGCCGCCCTTCTTAGCAGCAGCCTTCTTGGGCGCAGCTTTGCTGGGTGCAGCCTTGCTGGCTTCGGCCTTCTTGGCTGGAGCCTTCTTGGCTGCCTTCTTCTTTGCGGGTGCCTTTGCGGCGGAACTGCGCGCCTTCTTTGGGGCGCTGGCGCCATCGGCGCTCTTCTTGGTTGCCATAGAGTTGTTTCTCTTCTCTGACTGGTATCTGTCTGCGCCAACGGTTGCCGGAATGCCCCTACTTGGGGAACTCGCTTCCAGCTCTGGTCCTTCTGACCCGATCGTTGGTGCGCGTTTGGCCCTTGGACTACGTCGTCCAAAGTGCCGTTGTGCGCTGCGAGCGAACTTGCGCTCGCGAACGCGTGACAAGCTGCGTTGATTATCTCTGCGCGTCAGCTTGGTAAGTGCGACACAGCAACCGAACCGTGCATCGAGGGCCTAAGACCCAAAATCGATGGCAGGGTGCGACGGCTAACGGACGTTCTTCGCCCGTTGTCGCGAGGCCGCACGGAGCGAATCTGCTTCGTGCGCCTCAAAGATTCTATTGGAGTGCTCCTGGGTTTTCCGCGGCACCCGCTACTCGTCTGCTTATCGACGCAGGCCGAGCTTAGCGAGAACTTCCACGTGCTTCTTGGGGTCGGTGCGACGCAGGTACGTGCTGAGCTTGTTACGCCGGTTGACCTTGGCCAGCAGTCCGTGACGGCTGTGGTAGTCCTTCGGGTGGCGCTTCATGTGCTCGGTCAGTTCTTTGATCTGAGCCGTGAGCACTGCCATTTGCACTTCAGCAGATCCACTGTCGGTGTCGTGGCGGCGGTTTTCGCCGATGATCTGCTTCTTTAGGTCGTTTTCGATAGTCATCCCTGTGTCCTCAGTAAGGTGTTCAGAACCAACGCACCAGAACAGGGCTTCCAGTTACGCGGTCGGCCATGCCGGCGGACCCGGCAAGGCAGAGCAACGGACCTCAGTGGTCCATTTGGGCCAGCAGGATAGCGAGGGCCCTACCCCGACCGCAAGCGCGGCGGGCGATTCCCAAGATGTCTTGTGGAATCTTTGTCCGGAGAAACCGGATTTCGGAGCGCTGAGGGCGGCCCCATGGGGCTATCGGCCGACCCACCCCTTAGCTGGGATCTAATCCGGGCCACCAAGTCACGGCAACTGGGGTGGCACGCCAAAACTTAGCTCCGCGCCTGGAACGCCAGCTCCATTGGCGCAATCCGGACTCGACCATCGGACTTCACAACTACTCCCTCGACAAACTCATACGTCGCTTCGGCAGACTCACATGCACGCCCGAAGCGACGATGAATCTGAGCCTCCAAGGCGTCCAGAACTTGCCCGTTGCTCACCAAACCTGAGCGCACGATCAGCTCACCGATCTGCAGGTTGTTCATCGCCTCGGCCTGCTCCAGCAGCACGCGCAACTCCTTTTCGTCACAAACACCGGCGAGCAAATCGCCCAGGCGATCCCCCTTATCCAGGTTGTTGGTGCGACACGAATGCACCCAGCCACCCTCGAACTCGAAGGTAATGGCCTCGTCGGCGAGTTCGACGCGCATCACACCACTCTTGCGCACGCGCTCGATGAACTGAAAGACCGAATGCACCGGCATACTCGCGTTGCTGCCCTTCAAGCTCGGATTGACGGAAACCCCGGGCACGGTTTCATCGCTGCCCGAGTCGCCAATTGCCTTGGCTAGCGCCTTATTAGTCACACCTCCAGTATTCGACGGCAACGACTTGAGAGCCCGCCCGAAGCCCGGGGCTGGCCGCCTGTCAAAATGCACCGGGGCGTTGGGATCGATTTCGTTCGCTTCACGATCGGCCGCATCCGAGCGCTGACCGGACTCCTCCGAATCTACCAAGAAGGAGTAGGCCTCGACCACGCGCGCATCGATCTCTGCGTGATCCACGTCGGCAGGCGGCTTCTCATCCACCTGACCTGCAGCCAGCGCACTCGACCCCCATGCCGCCTCATCGGTCAAGT
>JBNMND010000287.1:0-7574 GCA_051274975.1 Planctomycetota bacterium
ACAATGACGCTCCGGCCGCGGATGCAGGCCCGACGCAGACCGTGGACGAAGGTGATGATGTAAGGCTCGACGCGACTGGTTCCACGGATCCGGAAGGTGGTGTGTTGACCTACACGTGGACGCAGACTAGCGGCTCGTCGGTTTCGCTGAGCGATGGCTCAGCAACGCAACCGACGTTCACAGCCCCAGAAGGTTTGGTGAACTCGACGCTGACGTTCGAAGTGTCGGTGTCAGATGGCACGAACACTTCGATCGATACGGTGACGATCACCGTCAATGCCGACAACGATGCGCCGGCTGCGGATGCAGGCCCGACGCAGACCGTGGACGAAGGTGACGGTGTCACTCTCGATGCGACTGGCTCGAGCGATCCAGAAGGCGGCGCGCTGACCTACGCGTGGACGCAGACTAGTGGCTCGTCGGTTTCGCTGAGCGATGGCTCAGCATCGCAGCCGACGTTTACTGCCCCAGAAGGCTTAGTGAACTCAACGCTGACGTTCCAAGTGTCGGTGTCGGATGGCACGAACACTTCGGTGGACACGGTTACGATCACGGTCAACGCCGACAATGATGCGCCGATCGCGGATGCTGGCCCGACGCAGGCGGTTGATGAAGGCGAAGGTGTCACGCTCGATGCAGCGGGTTCAAAGGATCCGGAAGGCGATGCGCTGACCTACACATGGACGCAGACCGGTGGCGCTTCGGTTTCACTGAGTAACGCCTCCGGCTCACAGCCCACATTCACAGCGCCGGAAGGCTTGGTGAACTCAACGCTGACGTTCCAAGTGTCGGTGTCTGATGGCACGAACACTTCGATCGACACAGTGACGATAACCGTCAACGCCGACAACGATGCGCCCGCGGCCAATCCGGGACCGGACCAGATCGGAACGGTCGGAGGCACGGTGTCCTTCGATGCGACGCGGTCGATAGATCCCGAAGACCAATTGCTGACCTACACCTGGCGGCAGATCTCGGGTGAGCCCGTGGAGATTAATGGGCCATACACTGCACAGCCTTCGTTCACGGTGCTCGACAGCATGTCGAACACGAAGCTCATCTTCGAGTTGTTGGTGTCTGATGGAGTGAACACTTCGGTTGCCACAGTCGACGTTTCGGTGATTCAGGCTAGCGTCGTTGGCCTGAGCAACACGCCGGGAGCACCCGATCGGGTGTCGGAAGATGAACCTGCGGAAGACACCAGCTCCGATAAGGTTGGCGATGACTTCGAACTGACGGTGGAAGGCCTTCCGATGCTGATGGCGCAACGCGATGGAAACTTGCCGCAGGATCTAGATCCGCAGTCCGCGACGATGCCGCGTGATCTCCCCGGTGCGACACAGTCGGCCTACGCGACGGGTGGCGCCCGTCTGGAGCCCGATGGACGGGTCACCGAATTGCGCGGTTCGCGTTCGAACCTCGGGATCAACATGCAGGTCGATAATGACGGCCAGCAGCGCGCGAAATTGTCTGACGATCAGCAGCAGGCGGGCGATGAGTGGCGGCGTTGGCAAACGCACGACGACCAGTTCGAAGGGCGTGAAAGTGAGAACGATGCCAAGGGTGAATCCGGTCCCGGCTTGTTCGCGCGCATGTGGATCAGCCTCGTGGTTGGGTTGAGGTCCCTGTTGGGAGGGGGCTCGGATGGCAAGTCCGGGCGATGAGCCGGTTGGGGCTAGGCAAGCACACAAACGAAACAGCGATGATTAGCACTCGAACAATTTCTCATGCAGCCGCCGTGCTGCTGCTTTGCGCAAGCGCGTCTGGCGGATCTGTGCGATCGACTCAGAATCCGCGGCCAGTCGAGAAGCCTGTCTGGATCGGCGTTAGTGCCGCCAGTCAGATCTCGATGGTGGGTTGCCAGCAAGACGGCGTCATCGTGGAAGTTGCCGTTGTCGAAGGGCAGCGAGTTGCCAAGGGCGACGTGTTGGTGCGGTTGGATACGCGCGTTCAGTTGGCTCGGATTGCACGCTTGCGCATCGCCGCCAACGCGGACGTTCGCACGCGGGAAGCGAAGCATCGATTGGTGCTGGCGACCCAGGAAGAGATGCGCTTGACGAAGCTCAATACCCAGGAGATCGCGAGCTCTGCCGACCTCGCCCGCGCCAAGTTGGAGCGCATCATCGCAGAGATCGGTGTCGATGCCGCGAAGATCGAGACGCAGCTCGCGCATGCTTCGCTCGATGAAGCTATGCACACGCTGGACCGCCTGACGGTGTGCAGCCCGTTCGATGGAACGGTCGCGAAGCTACTGCACCATCTAGGCGACGCGGTGGAGCGGCTGCAGCCGATGGCGCAGATGGTCGTGATTGATCCGCTGTGGGTCGAGTTCGACTGTCCGCTTGCGCAAGCGTATTTGCTGCCTCAGGGCTCGATGGTCATGGTCGTGCCTGTCATTCGTGGTGCCCAGCCGCGTCGCGGCATCGTGACCAATCGCGCAGTATTGGCCGATGCGGCTAGTCAAACGCGCAAGGTGCGCATCTCCGTTCCCAATCGCGATCACGATTGGATCGCCGGCAGCAAGATGCGCATTTGGGTGGATCAGGCGGGGGTCACCCCGGCGCGTCCCAAATAATCGAACAAACACATAGGGAGAGAATTATGAGAACGAATCAAAGTGATTCAGAGCATCTTGGACTGATCGAAGAACTTGAATTGAGTGAGCCGGATAGGATCTCCAAGATCCAGCTACGCGACTCGGTCACGGTGCGAGCCCCAGTGTTGATTGAGGTTGGTAACGAGAGCAGTCGCGGTCGAGCTCTCGAGCCGATCGCTGCTGAAACGCGTGACGTGTCGCGGCAACGCGTGCGTGTCGTGGCTGACGTGCCGATGCAGGTCGGTGATGTCTACATCACGAAGTTCGACCTAGAGCACTTGCCGTTGCCGGAGTCATACGTTCTGTGTGTTGCATGTCGACTATTGCCGGGCCGCGACTACGAGAGCCAGTTTGAGTTCTTTGTGCCGGTCGATCTGTCGCAAGTTTCGGGCGCGAGCGAGTAGTTCTGAGAGGCGGAAACTATGAACGGTAACACCGAGATTCCGGAGAAGAAGGTGCTGCAGCGACTCGGAATGAGTCAGTTGCAGTGCGATCTCCGTACTGTGTTTCGTTCACAGGCGCCCGCGCGGGCGATGTTGACTGGGCTGTCCCGTATTGGCGACTACTTGGGCGCGGACTACTTGGTGGTTCATGCACGCATTGGTGCCAACTTCTTGTCCGAGGAATTTGCCGAGGAGTTCGATCCGTCCGACCAACTTCGCGATGTGATCAACGGCGCGATGGGGGACGTGATGGACGGCAGCCAGGCGCGCTGCATCCGATTGCGTTCGGATACAGATGGCGAAGACGGTCCAACGGTCATCGCTGCGGTGTTGCGCGACGACGAGAACGAGCCCGTTGGTGCGGCGGCGATCTTGCTGCGTGAATGCGCGCGCGAGCGAGCCGTCGAAGTCTTCTCAGCGTTTGAGAGTATCCTTGGCTTCGTTTCGGTGCTGGCCTCCCAACCGCAGCACACCAGCGAGCCCCAGAAGGGAGCTCAGAAGAACGATACGGCACTGGCCGGCATTGATGCCGACGACCCGGTTCAGCTCGCATTCCATATTGCGGGCAGCCTCGCAAATCGTCACAGCTTGGATCAGGTCGCCGTTGGTTTGGTCCATGGCAAGCGGGTTCGCATCGCGTCGATCAGTGGCATGGACGACGTGCGCGCCTCGAATCCGGGCGTGAAGTGGATTCGCGATGCGATGGAAGAAGGTCTTGACCTGGGCGAGCCGATTCTGTTTGGCGAGAAGGATCCTGAGGCGCCCGCCGACTGCGACTATCCGTTGCATCGTCAATGGAGCGAGGCCGTATCGGGCGACAGTGTTGCCACGATTCCGGTCGTGTTCGGTGACCGCACGGTTGGCATGATCGCGATTCGCCAAGCGGCAGAGTCCGGGTTGCAGCGCAAGAACCTAGAGGGCTACCAGGAGGAGGTTGCGCCGTTCGCGAGGTTGTTGCCACTCGCGCAACGCGCCAATCGCGGCATCATCAAGCACGTCGCTGACCAAGTCGCTTCCGGCTTCCGCCGTGTCGCTGGTTCGACGGCGCGCAAGGTCATGTTCTCGATGATGGCTGTGGCCGGCCTCGTCAGCTGGTTGATGTTCGGCACGCTGCCATACTCAGTGGTTGTTACCGGTCGAGTCGCCGCCGCCGAAAGTCAGTACGTCAGCTGTCCACAGGATGGCACGCTGCAGAAAGTGCACGTTCGCATTGGCGATGTGGTTGTGCCTGGGCAGGTGCTGGCCGAGTTGGACACTCATCTTGACCGGCTCGAAGCTAGAGAGCTGCAGGCACAGATTGACGCCAAGATGATCGAAGCCGATCGCGCGTTGGTTGAAGCATCCGCGGTCGATCGGCGCGTAATCGACTCGCAACGCCGAGTCTTGGTCGCCGAGCTGGCGACGGTTACCGACCGCATTGAGCGCGGTCGCATTCGCGCCGCAGTCGGTGGCGTCATCGTCTCGGGCGACCCGCGCAACCGCATCGGCTATCCCATGCAGGCCGGTGTCGAACTGTTCCAATTGGCGGGGCAAGATCGCGTGCGCGTGATCATGCGCGTGCCTGAGGACTCGATCATTGAAGCGCGCAACGCGGGCAACGCGGAGTTCTTGCCCTCGGCTCGCCCGGATCACGGCATCGATATTTCGACGCTGCGGTTCCCGCCGGCTGCGACACCGTCGAATGCGGGCATGGTGTTCGAAGTCGACACCATCCTGGTCATCGACGAGAGCACTGGCGTGTTGCTTCCAGGGATGGAAGGCGTGGTCTACATGAACCTGGGCGAACGCAACGCCTGGTGGGTGTTGACACATCGCATCACCGATTGGCTGCGTATGGGGTTCTGGATCTGATATGGACCCCGTAGCACTAGCACAACGAATCGGTGGGGCACGCGTCGGCTTGCGTCGCGACTTGACGGTGTCGCGTCATATGGTCGCCGGCGACCCAAGCTACGTCTTCCACGATTCGGTGGCGTTCCGGAGCCATGCGTTCACGGCGCAGGAATACCTGGTCATGACGGCGATCCGCGCGGATCGCAATCTGTCCGCCGTCTTCGCCGGCTTGGTCAAGCGCAAGATGTTGGAGAACTCAGAGGAGGATGACTTCTTCAACTTCGTCATCACACTGCACGGTTTCGGCCTACTGCGCTTGCCGCTCAGTGAGGCCGGTCGACTGTTCGAGCGCCACCAACTCAAGAAGCAAGGCAAGCGGAAGGCGCTGTGGATGGCTCCGATCTACTTGCGCATGCCGCTGTGGGATCCGGACAAGTTCTTGGACCGCACAATGCGGTTTGTGAATCCGCTATTCTCGAGGACTGGAGTCGTGGCGTGGTTTGCACTGTGGCTCGTTGTTACGTGGAATCTGCTTGGTCGCGGCGGTGAACTCATTGCCGAGGCAAGTGGCATGCTGACGATCACCAATGTGCCCGTGATGTATGTCGCGTTGGTCGTGTTGAAGGTCATTCACGAATTTGGCCACGCATATTGTTGCAAGCGATTCGGTGCCGAGGTGCCGGAGATCGGCTTGGCGTTCATCGTTGCGACACCGTGCGCCTACGTTGATGCTAGTGCCAGTTGGAAGCTGCCTAGCCGATTGAAGCGAATCGCTATTGGTCTTGCGGGCATGTACTTCGAGCTTGCGGTCGCTGCGGTCAGTGCGCTGGTTTGGGTCGGCACCCCACCAGGATTCACACACACGGTTGCGCTCAGCGTCTTCGTGTTGTCATCGGTCACGACCCTGGTGTTCAACATCAACCCGTTGATGCGATTCGACGGCTACTATGTCTTCGCCGACCTCGTTGGCGTCACCAATCTGCGCGACCGCTCGGCGCGCTTCCTGCGCCAAGCAGCTCGTTCGATCATCGTCGGCATCGGTGAATTGCCCGGCTCACGGCAGTGGGGCTGGCTGCTGAGCTACGGCATTGGCAGTGCGATCTATCGAGTCGTGCTGGCGTTCAGTGTCGTTGCGATGATGCTCGTCGTCTGGCCGATGGCAGGCTTGGTGCTCGGGTTGTGCTTCGGCTTCCTGATGATCGTGTTGCCGATGTGCAAGATGTTCTACTGGCTCTGGAGCCACGAAGACTCGCAGCCCAAGAGGGTGCGTGCACGATCGGTCGCGGTGACTCTGCTCGTGCTCACACCGCTGTCGCTCAGTTGGCTGCCAGTTTCGCGTTCGCTCGTCATTCAGGGCGTTCTCGAACTCGAGCACCGCGAGATCCTACGCGCTCCGTCGGATGGCTTCGTGACCGATGTGCTGTGTTCGCAGGGGCAGAAGTTGTCGGTGGATCAAAGCATCGTGGTGATCGCCAGCAAGCCATTGGAACTAGAGACCCAGCTGATTGCCGAGCAGCTACACGCAGAAGAACTGCAAGCCGAGGCCTATCACGGCGTCAATCCGTCGCGCGGTGCCTACCACAAGGCGGGCGCAGGGTTCTTGCGTGATCGACTCACCAGTCTCAACGAACGTCATGACAAGTTGAACGTTCGCACCACTGGCGGCGGAACAGTCTTCGATGCCGATCCGAATGCGTTGGTTGGAGCGTTCGTGAAGGGCGGCGATCCATTGGTCGAAGTGCACCGCGGCGCGCATCGTGTGCGTGCCTTGATGCTCGCCGAAGATCGCCACCGCGCGCCGATCGTTGTCGGCCAGATCGCGCATCTTCGCTGGCGTTCGCAACCGGACCGCTTGGTCGAGGCCCGCATTTTGCAGGTCGAACCAGCGGCGAGTCGCGAGCTGATCCCGATGTCTTTAACCATGGAGGCCGGCGGGAACATCTTCATGCTCGAACAACAAGCGGGCAGTGAACAAGCGGCTGCGAGTTACCTGCACGTCATTCTCGAACCGTCCTGGGTACCACCAGATTTGCATGGACAGGTGACCGCGTCGATTCAGTTCGGTGCCGAAGTCCGCACGCTGGGTCAGTGGGTTCACAAGCGCGTGTTCGACCTCTACTCCGCTTGGCGTATGTCGTAGTTGGCGGTGTGATCGCCGCTGGCGCGTTCATGATGGGCCGTGCTTTCTGGTGACAGGACGCGAATGCGTGGGCTAGCCTGTCGTGGTGAAGAGAGTTCGCTTCATCATCATGACGATCTCGGTATTGGCTGCGACGAGCTGTAAGGACCCCGCCGCCATGACCCAACAGCAAGACGTTGTGCGTCGTGCGCTCGTCGACGCCGGAGTTGATATTCCGGAGTTCCGTGTTCAGCACGCGGCGCCCGATGGCACCGTGCTGCGTTTCGATGTGGAGGCGCGCCAAGCGATCGATATCTGGGAGCGAGTGCGGCCCGTGGTCGAGATGCTCGGCTACTACCCAGTCGTCTGCCACGACGAGCACGGCAATCTGGTCGAACAGCCGGTGATGAACGAAGGCCTTCCATCGGATGTAATGTCGGTTGCGGCCAAGGCGGATGCGTCTTCTTGGTTCCAGGAGCGTGAAGCCGGCGCCCCTGACTATTATGGGAATGTGGACCAGGGTGAGTGGCAGGACCGCGAGCCTCAGTCGAACTTCACGGTGCCGTTCGATGTCAGCACAGGC
>JBNMND010000288.1:0-7541 GCA_051274975.1 Planctomycetota bacterium
GCCCGCAGACTAGCGCGCAACCGAACGTTCGAATCTGCGGTGAGGCCACCACCGAACGCGACGGTGACACGGTCCAGCAGGCCATGCGTCTACTTGCAATCGGCCGATAGGCTCGGGGCTCGCGCCGCTCGCCGAGTTCAACTCGCCGTGCGTGGCGGCCTAGTGATCAGCACAGTCGGTCGCTGAGATTTGTGATAACAGGCTTAGACCGAGTTCGTGGCCGCAAAGCGCTGCGTCTTCAAGCCGCAATTTTGGGCAAGCACAAGAGAGATTCATCCTTACGACGTAGACACCATAGCGCGTCACGAGCATGCGATTTAGCACGATGAGAATGACTATGACCACCGACCAACGAATCGAGTTCGATACCCTTGGTGACATCAAGGTGCCTGGCGACGCACTGTATGGAGCGCAAACGGCCCGCGCGGCCGCGTGGTCGTTCTCCGGCCAGCGGTTTCCGCTGCCGGTGATTCACGCGATCGCACATTTCAAGGCGGCCTCAGCCAGCGTCCGTGGTGCTCGTGGCGAGCTCTCGCCAGACGAGCCTTCGCCAGACGAACTCTCACCAGACGAACTCTCACCAGACAAGGCACGCGCCATCGAGCAAGCGGCGCTAGAGGTGGCGGATGGTCAACACGATGACCACTTCCCACTTGAGGTGTTCCAGACCGGCTCCGCAACGAGCGCCAACATGAACGTGAACGAAGTCGTTGCGAACCGCGCGGCGCTGCTACTCGGTGCATCACTACCAAGCCGGCTCGTGCACCCGAACGACGACGTGAACGCCGGACAGTCAAGCAACGACGTCGTTCCATCGGCAGTGCATCTCGCCTTGCTACAGGCTGCCGGCGGCAGACTTCGGCCAGCGCTAGATCGCGTCATCGCTCGATTCCATGAGCTGGCCGACACTCACTGGCAGGACATTCGCGACGGCAAGACGCACCTGATGCGAGCAACGCCGCTGCGCATGGGGCAGCAGTTTCGTGGCTACTCGCACCAACTTGAGCAACACCGCGAACGTCTGACGCACGCGCTCGATGGCTGCCGAGAGCTGCCGCTGGGCGGCACGGCCGTCGGCACGGGCATCGGCTGCAGGCCTGGTCTCGCCACTTCGATCTGCGAGACCGTTTCGAGTCGATGCAGGACGCGAGTCTTCGAGACCAGCACGCATCTCGGCCGACAGGGCAACCTCGACGCAGTCACCGCGTTCGTCGCCAGCATCAACACGACCTGCACGACCCTCTACAAGCTCGCCAACGACCTGCGCTGGCAATGCACGGAGGCACTCGGCGAAATTGAACTGCCCGTCATGCAACCCGGTAGCTCGATCATGCCGGGCAAAGCCAATCCGGTGGTCTTGGAAGCGGTTCTCATGGCGTGTCAGCAAATCGAGGGCTACGCGCTCGTCGTCAGTCGCGCGAACTCGCAGGGCCAATTCGAACTCCACACCATGATCCCACTAGTGGCGATCAACGCGCTATCTGCCGTTGATCTGCTCGCGAGCGCTCTGGATGCTCTGGACAGGCATTGCCTGCAAGAGCTGAAGGTCGACAAGTCCGCCAGTGCCGACGTGGGCCGCAATCCGATTCTAGTGACGGCACTGACGTCGCACATCGGTCACGAACAGGCAGCCGAGTTGGCACCACGTGCTGCTGCCGAAGGGGTCTCGGTGCTGGATGTCGCCCGCCGGGACACGGATCTCGATGCTGCCACGCTTGCCCATCTGCTCGACTCGTCACGATTGGCCGGCGAGTTCGGAAGCGAAGGACCGGCCGCTGATGCCGTTCAACCAAGCGACAGCTGACGTAGCCGGCAGGCGCCTTTCCGGAATGCCCCTTCACCGGCACGGCCCTTGCACCAATCAGTTCGTGAACGCCTTAACGACCAACGCCGTACAGAGCATCCTGGACTCGACCCAACTGACGCGACTGGAGAAAATTCAGCAGTTGCGGCACATGGCGTACGAGGTGCGAGAGATGTCAGTTGCTACCGAAGAGGGCATGGCGCGCACCAACGACACCGGCCTCGATCTAGCGGTCGTACAACGCGCCTTGCGATTGCTCGATGCCGTCCCCGACACAGGCAGCGCTGCCAAGCAGTGAGCCAAAGACCTGCGCGGCCGGCACGGAGATTGCCGAACGACTTGCATGGAAACCCAAGACGTCAAGACCATCATCCGCAGCAAACAAGCACGGGGCGCTCACATCGTTCGCCACTGGCTTCTCCTGGCTGTGATCGTCATTGGCGCAGGCGCCATCGGACTGATCGGATCGGCATGGATCTGGTAGCCGAAGTCTCGTGCAAGTTATGAACACGTTGTCGTGCAGACTATGCAAACGGACACAGTGTATCGCCCCTGGCGCGCACATGACGACGCACGCAGCCGGCGACCAGATCGCCGCATTCCGCACGGTCAGTGCGACCGACATCGTGGCGAGCATTCCTCAAGTCGCACGCTGACGCCATCGCCGCTGCCGATTTCTTCACCGTCGACGCATGGACGAAGCGCGGGCTCGTCACTCACTACGTGCTGTTCGTCATCCATCATGCAACACGTGCCACCTACATCGCTGGCATCACGCCGCACCAGAACAGCGCGTTCATGGCGCAAGTCGTGCGTAATCTCACAGACAGCGTCGACGACTTCCTGCGCGACATGCGGCCCCACAAGATGCTTCGCAACCTCAACAGCCACTAGCGGTGGCGTGACGCGTAAAAGGCATTCACGCACTGTCTCGAAGATGCGTGACCAGGGCTGCGCATAGTTCCCTGCAAGTTCTGCACGCTCTGCACGTTCTGCACGCTCTGCACGCTCTGCCATGCAGGCCTACCGGGCCACGTTCACGGCATGATGATTGCTCACTCACCTGCCATGGCAAGCACGTCCAACAACTCGGAACCCAAACACGTCGACACCTTCGGTTGCTCCCTCACCGGCAAGGACCGTGATGTGAACGGAGACCAGTTCATGGTTGCCGAACTGAAGCGTACTGCGCAGGTTCATCATGCAAGCAACGCGAATCTGGACGGCAGTCGCCGCTTCGGAGCCAATCAGGCTCACGTAATTGTCGTTGCAGATGGCGTGAGTGGTCAGCCTGGCGCGCAAGTCGCAAGTAGCCTGGTCGTCGACGAGGTCATGGAAAGCAACTTGAATGCGATCCCGTGGACTGCGGACCTTGAGATCGACTCGGAGTTGGGCATCCGCAAGGCACTCAAGCAGATGGTCGCGCGATGCCACGAACTGATCACCGATGCGGCGGAGAAGATGCCGGAGAAATCCAAGATGGCGTCGACGATCACGATGGCATTCGTGCGCTGGCCGACGGCATTCATCGTACACGCTGGCGACAGCCGCGCTTACTTCGTCGGTGACAGGGAGATTGAGCAGCTGACGACCGACCACACGCTGGCGCAGCAGATGGTGGAGGCTGGCGAACTCGACCCCGAGAAGGCCGAGACGTCTCGCTTAGCCAACATGCTCTGGAACGCCGTTGGTGGCGACAGCAAGGTGACGCCAGAGCTTACGACGAAGACCTTGAAGAGCGGCGACGCGTTGCTGCTCTGCTCTGACGGCCTCACGAAGTATCTGAATGCTGATTCGATTCGCCAGGTCAGCGAATCCAAGACCTCGGCGCGTGAAGCCTGTGAGGACTTGGTACGCATGGTCAAGGGCATGGGCGCCCACGACGACGTCACGGTCGCGATGGCTCGCTTCCAATAAGATGTGCAGGAGTTGGTGACCGCAGTCGACCCGACGGCGCAAGACACAACGACTGCCGCGGTGAAGGTCCCCAAACCTGCGACGGAAGCGTCGGTCTCGGCCGAGGACATCGTGCCGCCAACGCGTCGCTCACGCTAGAAACCATACCGGCCTCCGATTAAGGCCAACAAAGAAGGAATAACTATGTTGTACAGCACAGACGCGATCACTGGGTTTTTGGCAGCCGCCACCGACGGCGAACTCGGCAAGGTCCTTGGATTCGGCTTCGACGACCAGGACTGGACGGTGCCATATGTCATTGTTCGCGCTGGGTGGCTCCCCGGTCGCGTCGTGATGGTCGACTCGAAGTCGGTCAAGATGGTCGACGGTGCAAACAAACGAATCCTCTTTGACCTAACGAAAGATGAGCTTCGTCACGAGCCTGACATTCACAGCGAACCGCCAGTCCACAAGCTCGAGGAAAGCGTTCAGCTTGGACGCCACTCCGGTGAGGATCTAATGGTGAAGCACAAGGAAAGAGTCGAGGCAACGAACCTCCGCAACACCTCAGAGGTCATCGGCTACACCGCCGAAGCGACCGACGGCAAGGCAGGCAAGGTCTCTGATGTTGTCGTCGACACCAAGGCGTGGACAGTTCACGCGCTCGTCGTTCGGCAAGGCTGGCTGTTCCGGACGCACCGCACAGCGTCTCCGAAGTGGGTCCGCGCCATCGACTGGGCGACGAAGGAAGTGAAGATCTGCGTCGATTGGGCAACCATTCGGTCCTCACCGGTCTTCAACCTCAAGGCGCCGGTCAACAAGACCCACGAGACTCGAGTGGTTGATTACACAGCCGAGAGCCACCTGCAACAGCGCGAGGACGTATCAGGATGACATCGAGCAGAATCTCCCACACCCAGAACCAACCGTCACTCCGTTTCGCGTCTATCGTTAATCATCATGTATGAGTTGGACTGAACAGGACCTCAATGTCTTCTCTAGGTCCTTGGAAGATCCCCCCGCACACGCAGGGCAGAAGCTTGCTCTGCTTGATGCAAGTGATGCCGCAGAAGTTGTTCGACGCCTTCCTCGCCACATTCGACATGTCGCCTTGCTGGCATTGCCTGCCGGGACTGCAGCCGACGTTCTTGAGGAACCGCCAGATGACGTAGCTGCTGCGGCCGTGATGAAAATGGACTCCGGCCCCGCGGCCGCGATGGTCCGACAGATGAGGAGCGATGAGGAGGCAGACCTCCTCCAAGATATCGGATCGTCTCATGCAGAGGCAATCCTATGCAAACTCGCTCCGGAAGAGGCTGCCGCCGCGCGCTCGCTCACCGTCTACGAAGACGCCACCGCAGGTGACATGATGCAAACCGAGTTCATTGCTATCGCGCAGGGAATGGCTGCTGGCGATGTCGCTGGGCAGCTGCGAGGCCGAGCAGCCGACTACGCTGACTATCCCTCGCCATACCTCTACGTCGTCGATCGTGACAGCAAGCTGCTTGGCATTACTAGCCTCCGCTCCCTAGTTCTATGCCACGCGGACACGCCGGTCGCGACTGTCGCATCAACAAGGGTTGTCTCTGCCGCGACGGACCTTCCAGGCATCGACCTGCTGAGGCTGTTTCGTCGCCTCCACTTCCTCGCCGTACCCGTAGTCGACGAGAACAACCACCTGCTTGGTGTTGTCACGCAGGATGACGCGCTGTGGTTTGCGCAAGAAGAAGGGGACGAGGAGATGCTGCGTTTTGCGGGCATCGCGGGTGGTGACGAGTTCCGCGACATGCCGCTCCGCCAGCGCGCCTCGCAACGCCTTTCGTGGTTGAGCGTGAACGTGCTGTTAAACGTCGCTGCAGCGAGTGTCATCGCCTGCTACCAAGAGACGCTGCAGGGAGTCATCGCGCTTGCCGTGTTGGTTCCGATCACTGCCGACATGAGCGGATGCTCCGGCAATCAGGCGGTCGCTGTGAGTATCCGAGAGCTGTCACTCGACCGCATTCGACCAACCAACTTTCTTTGGGTATTCCGCAAGGAGTTGACCGTCGGCTTCGTGAATGGCCTGGTGCTCGGATGCTTGGTCGCACTTGCAGCCTGGCTGTGGAAGGGGAATGCGATACTAGGTGCCGTGGTTGGTGGAGCGCTATGGGTCAACACTCTCGTGGCAGTTGCCGTTGGCGGACTCGTGCCCCTCGGGTTGCGGCGGCTCGGAAAAGACCCTGCCATTGCGTCGAGTCTGATACTGACGACGCTCCCCCACATGTGTGGCTTCTTGATTGTTCTCGGGGCTGCGAGTCAGTGCACGGACTTATTGACGTAGGCTATGAGCAAATCGATCCGGTCCAAGCGCCTCGTTACCCATCGCTCAAATTGCGATATCGTCGCAGCGCGACAGAAGCGTAGCGGGATCCGCCATATCGCTTTGCCTGACCATGACACCTTCTGATCCTTCACAACAGAACAGAGAGAAGCTGGGCACTTACCTGCTGATCGCGGCGGCGATCGCGGCGGTCGTGGTCGCGAACTCCCCGTTGTCCCAACTCTACGACGGGCTTTTGAACGTCCGATTCGCGGTCGGCTTGCACGAGCCCGATCCCGCCGTTTCAGCAGGGGACCTCGGAGCTTTCAAGGCGATTCTCGACAAGCCCCTCCTGCTGTGGATCAACGATGGCTTGATGGCGGTGTTCTTCCTGATGGTTGGGCTCGAACTAAAGCGGGAAGTCCTCGAGGGGGACCTGAGTGACCCTCGCCGCATCGTACTCCCACTCGCAGCTACCGTAGGAGGGATCGCTGTGCCAGTGGCGATCTACCTCGGGATCAATGCGGGCAGCGAGGTGCGTTCCGCTGGCTTCGCGATACCCGCGGCGACGGACATCGCCTTCGCGATGGGCATGCTGGCGCTGCTCGGTCGGCGTGTGCCACCGGCGCTACGCACGTTCCTCCTGACTCTCGCGGTCCTCGATGATGTGGTGTCGATCCTCATCATCGCGATCTTTTACACCGACCTATCGTCGCCGATCAGCAACTGGCTCGCCCTCGGGGCACTCGGCGGGCTCATCGCGATGAATCGCCTCGGAGTCACCCGGTACGGGCCCTACCTGGTCGTCGGGTCGATCCTCTGGGTCTGCGTGCTGAAGACCGGTGTGCACGCCACGCTGGCCGGTGTTCTCCTTGGGCTGACGATCCCAATGCGAGCTCGAAACAGCCTCGGTCATGCTCCGCTCTTACACCTCGAGCACGTGCTTCGGCCTTGGGTCGCGTTTGTGATCCTGCCGGTGTTCGCCTTCGCGAACGCCGGAGTCGCACTGCCTGAGCTAAGCGCTGAAGTGTTCACGCACCCGGTGTTTCTCGGCGTCGGGCTCGGGCTCCTGCTCGGCAAACCAATCGGCGTGCTCGGTGCCGCCGCCATCGTCCTGGCTCTCGGCTGGGCCAAGCTGCCGAAAGGGGTCGGGTTTGGTCATCTCGTTGGCGCTAGCATGCTCGCCGCAATCGGATTCACCATGAGCTTGTTCATCGGTGGCCTGGCGTTCGAGAGCGAGCCTCGCGACTTTGCGGTCCCCATCCGCCTCGCGGTCCTTGCGGCGAGTCTGATCGCGACGTGCATCGGACTGGCGATCCTCCGCTGGCGATCCGGTCAGTAAGCAAAGCACGCGAAACTGGCGGTGGTGAATGAATCCAACTCGCGCCAGATCAACTCAGCAAAAGCGTCGATTCACATCCTAACCGCGTACGAGGCCGGCATTCCTAGTTACGTCATGCGGTTGAGGATGTTGCAGGCGAGCCGATCCTCAACGACCTGCGCATCCCCATCGCGCGCATGCAGGCGATCGCCAAGAATCTC
>JBNMND010000289.1:0-7536 GCA_051274975.1 Planctomycetota bacterium
GAGTTGCACCAACGCGGTGGCGTGGAAATAGCGTTCGCGGCTGGCAACAAGGCGCTTGGCTACACGACGCACAAGGATGTGTTGGCGGTGATGATCCAATTCGCTGACGAGCTATCGGAAACCGAGCAGGCTACGTCTTGGCGCGAGTTGCTCGAGAGTCGCAAGTCGAAGGAGCCGGAAGAGAAACCGGCGACCGCAACCAAGCCCGAGCGCGGCTAGGGCGATTGAATCGCTAGTTCGCCGGGCTGGTGACTTGGCCCGAGTTGATTACGACATCGCGCATGTGAGGTTCGCGGTTGCCACGAGCCAAGAACTCGATGTCGTATGACTGCGGCACAAGATCTCGGACGACGAGCGGCTGCTTGCTATTCAGTTGCACGTATTGCACCCAGGCGGGGCCGGCTCTGCTCGTGACGAGACCGTTGCGGCGGAACAGCGTCCACCAACCGTCGTCGAGTGATGTGCTCTTGATCGTTAGCTTGGCTTTCGCAGCGATCCAAGAGTCATTCGTCGTGCCTAGCGGTTGCAGGATCGGCCCGATGCGCGCCGGAAACGACAGCGATCCCGTTGCCTGTAGTTGCAGAACAATGGGGGCGTTCGGTTCTGTCAGGAATCGTCGTGGTTCGCTGAACACCTGGTGACCGCGAGCGCAGAGGAAGACCTGTTCGGGCAGGAACCCGGCGACGATGGTGAACTTGCCAGCGTCGTCGGTTGTCGTCTTGTAGTTACGGAAACTCGGTTGTTCGGGTAGGGATGGGCTACCTACTAAGACTTCTACGCCGCGTGCCGGAGTGCCGTCGAGTCCGCGCACCGTGCCGCTGATACGAGGCTGTGCTTGCTGCACGACTACCTTTGCCAGCCGGTGGGAGGTTGCGGGTTCCATGTGGGGGAATGCGCGAATGCCATACGCAATGTCCGGCGGCCGTTCGCTGGACTTGGTTGTGTGGCGCCGCCCCAGTTGCTTGCCAGCAAAGTGGTGGAGCACACCGTCTTGATGGCAGTTGCCAACTTCGATCCGGCCCGCTCCCGTGCGCGGCAAGTTGAGTCGGATGACGCCATGTTCGTCGGATGTACGTTGGAACCTCTGGATCCTCAGATGCGTCCCGGACAGGTGTGCGAGCAACACGAACTCCGTGTCCAGGATGGGCTGACCCAGTTGGTTGACGACGGGAATCTCGAGTTGTGGTGCCACCAGACCACGAATTAGCCTCACCTCGTGCCGGGCCACGCCATCTTGAATCTTGACGAGCTGCTTGGCTGCAAAGCGATTGGGTTCGGTAAGGATGACTTCAACCCAGTCATCTTTCGCTAGGCCTAGAACCTGAACGGTGGTGGCATCGATGTTTGCTTCGCCGAGCGGCGTGGTCACTCTGCCAATTTCGAGATCGATGATCCTCGACCATTCGAGTTTGCCAGTGGCCTTCGCGGCTGATGCATCCGGATCCAGGAAGTGAATGCTCAACGAGATTGGTTGCGTGTTGAACAACGGTGGGTCGGATGACTGCTGGGCATGCAGCGTCGCGATTGCCTGCGCCGCCTTGGTCGCATGTGTGCCTGTAGCTACTTGCGAGCCCACCCGCTGGACTCTAGTAGCGTGTGGTGGTTCGGAGTTTGCTTGCTCGACTGGCGCGTCTTGAGCCGTCGTCACCGTGCGACTCCACGTGCTCCAAATCACCATGGCAACGCAAGCTGTTAGGCCCGCGACGACTGAAGCCATCCGTGTATTCATCAGCTGCTCTTTTCCGGTGACTCAGTCGGGCGCCCTAGCGATCTAGCTCCGGCAACTACGCTAGCAACCAACTTGGTGGTGACTCCGCTCAGGCCCCGTGAAGCTGGTTCGACTGGCATCAGTTGTTGTCGGACTGCGCAGTGTGGCAGATGGGAGAGACCCCAACTGTAGCCGGGATTCGGGTTTTCTGGGCCCATGCCAAGGCGCTGTCAAAGAGGGTGGCGGGAAATGCAACGGCGACCGGTCGATGGATGAGGCAGTTGCAATCCATGGAGATGTCTACGAATGAGAACACCAACTAACCATCGCGAGAATGGCTTCACACTGATCGAAATACTGATCGTGACGACGATCTTCGGAATCCTGGCGGGAGTCGCTGTCCCTAACCTGATGAGTAGTCGCCTTGCCGCCAACGAGGCGGCCGTCATCGCTACGATGCGTGCAATCTCAACTGCGCAGTTCCAGTTTCAGAGCTCTGGCGAGCTCGACGTCGACCGCGATGCTGGCTTCGAGTTCGGCACCTTCGGCGAACTGGCCGCCCTGGATGAACTGCGGGGATCGAGCACGAAGCTGGCTCGCAACCTATTGTCGACCGGCAGTGCCGAAGTAAATGCGGTCGGGTGGGCGACGCACCACGGCTTCCACTTCTGCCTCTACTTGCCCGAAGCAAGTGGCGCTGGACTTGCTGGCATGCCTGCGAACGCAGGTGCGATCGACCCCGGTCAAGCGCACGGTTATTGGACCTGTCTCGCCTGGCCGATTGACGTGGGGTCCACGGGCCGACGCGCGTTCTTTGTCAACCAACAGGGCCAAGTGCTGCAGGCGATGGGTACGAGCTACTCGGGTTCTACACTCGTGCCGCCTCCAGGGGCTGGCCTGATCGGTGTGCCTGAGGGCAACATCAACTCGCATCGGCTCGCGGTCGATACGTTCGGCGCAGACGGCCATCATTGGGTGCCGATCCACTAAGCGCGGCGCTTGGCGCCGGGGAACCGCGGCGCCAAGCGGCAGCGGGATCTACAAGCGAGCATTGGATGTAGGCTTGCCGAAGGTGCCACGCCGCCAATACGGTGGTGGTCATGGCCGCGACCTTTGACCACCCCAACTTCCGCGTCGTTGACGATTTCCTCGATGAAGAGACGTGGACCCGGGTCTGGAGTGACTTCCAGTTCCTACCGCTGCATCCCGTGACCCGCACACTCGGTGCATGGAAGCTCGACGATGGTGTGCCACTTGGCGGTGAAGAGATCGTGGTGGCGCGCGAGCAGCAGGCCGTCGACAGCGCCAGTGCCAGCGACAGCGGTTTGGCCAGCATGGTGTCCGCTTTGCTCGCCTCGCCTGAGTTCTTCGACACGCTGGTCGACGAAGGCTGGGATCGCATCAGCGCGCGACCCTACATCTATCCACAAGGCACCGGGTTGTCGTGGCACGTCGACGATCATGAACTGTATGCCGGCGCGTTCATCTACTACGCGCACCCTCATTGGAATGCTCATTGGGGCGGTGAGCTGTTGGTTGCCGAACGCGACCTTGAAGCCGAAGCAGAGCAGGGCGAGATGCCGATCATGGGGCATCGATTCGAAACGGAGTCCTACTCCGAGCGCCTGCTGGAAATCGGTTGCGGCAACTTCGTGAGCCCCAAACCCAATCGTCTCGTGATGCTGTCTGGCGCGCCGCACATGGTGGCGCGCATCAACGCGGCGGCGGGTGCCGCCGTGCGCGCGAGTATCTCGGGTTTCTTCCTGCGTCCCCAGTGATTACGTCGCAGTGATTACGCCGCAGTGATTACGCCGCAGTGATTACGCCGCAGTGAAGTCGCAGCAGTGAAGTCGCAGCAGTGATGACCCACCAGGTAGTCACGCAGTCGCTGCTCACTTACCGCAGCACTTCTTCAGCTTCTTGCCAGACCCGCATGGACACGGATCGTTGCGGCCTGTCTTGCTGGCGCCGTGCACGAACGGTTTGCCCTTCTCGGTGGTGGTCGGGCCTTGCGCGTGCGCGTTGCCACTCGCGACAGCAGCCAAGAACGGCTCCGTCGCCGCCTCGACGGCCTGCTTCAGTTCGTAGTGATGCGACAGGATGCCGGTTTCCTGCAGGTGGTCCAGGTAGGCGCACATGACGTCGGGTACCGCTTGGGCAAGCGGATCCTTCTTGCCAAAGTGACGCGGCAGCATCTGGCTCAGCGCCGTCTGCAGTTCGTCGCCGTGCAATTGGCGCGGTGCCTTGCCGAGGTCTTCATATGCGACCTTCAAGAAGCGCTGGGTGATCGTGCGGATGCCGTCGGTGGAAGCGGAATCGATGCGCAACGCGTGCGCTGAATCCACAAACGCGGCGGCATCGAGCAGGACACGGGACTCACTCATGACTACCTCGTAGCCGACGCCGCTTTTGGGCGCTACTCGTCAACGTGGAAAGCGGCACGTCCATGTTTAGCAGCCCGTGGAAAAACTCATCCGGTTGCCAGCCACTAGCCTTCGCTCGCTTGTGACTTCTGGATCGCTTCGGCCAAGTCCGTGTCATCGGGGTTGCTGGCCTGGAGAGCTAGGAGCCGCTCTGTGAATTGCGGGTCGCGTAGCACTCCTGCCGCCTCGATCGCCAGCCGCCCGACACACTCGTTTTGGAGTTCATTGCGAACGGCTTCCGTGGCACGCGTGTCCTTGCGATTGGCGAGCCCGACCATCGCTTCACAGCGAGTGTCTTCGTCGTCATCGTTGAGTCGCGCGGCCAATGCGTCGCGAATTGCGGGGGAGTCGGTGTCGCACAGGGTCCCGAGTCCATACGTCGCCCAGTCGCGCACTTCGTGGTCTTCGTCCTTGGACAAGTCGACCAAGGTGGCGCGCGATTGCTCGTCTTCGCGGTTGCCGAGGCAGTAGGCCACGGAGTAGCGGATGTCCTCTTCGCGGTGGCCCGCCATCGAGCAGACCTGGGCCACTGAGCCGACGCCGAGATGGCCCATCGCCATCAGCGCCGCAGAAACAACCGGGAGTGCCTCGTCTTCGAGCATCGCGGTCAGGATCGGCTCGCTAGCTTGCGCGTGGGGGTGGTCTTCGTCCCATCCGAGTTGCGACAGCACATCCGCCGCCAACGCCCGTAGCAGCGGTTGTTCGTCGTTGCTCCATGAGGCGGCCTGATCGAATGCCACCGCGCCGCCGCGGCGATGGAGTTCTCGAACGGCGTCCCAGCGGGTCTCGTCATCGCCGGTGGGGTCTGCGAGCGCCAGTTGCGAGGTGTGTATGAGAAGGGCGGGCGTGTCGAGCTTGGTTGGGTCGGTCATTTGTCGCAGCGGTGGCCATCAGCCAGTTTGGGGGCATGATGTTACGCCCTCGACCGGCGGCGTTGTTGTCTCGGTCAGGATCTTTGTCGTGTCTGTCACCTCCAATCCCACCTCTCCGCCCCTGCCAAAGGATCCCGCTAAGATCGATCCGGCGGACGTGTTCCCTGAGGGCGGTGGTCGGCCGGCGTTTCAGCTGCTCGATGTGCGGGCGCCCGTTGAGGTGCAGCGTTGTGGTATTCCCGGCGCCTTGTCGTTGCCGATCCTCAACGACGAAGAACGTGCTGCGGTCGGCCTGTGCTATCGCGAGCATGGTCAACCAGCGGCAGTGACGCTTGGTGTCGAATTGACGGCCCCGCATCGCGAAGCCCGCGTCGCTAGTTGGCGTGAAGCAGTGGCCGCGAGCGAACGCCCTACGGCCTTTGCATGCTGGCGCGGTGGCCAGCGCAGTGGCATTGCCACGCAGTGGCTTTCTGACCCTGATGTGCCTCGCGTGCAAGGGGGCACCAAGGCGTTACGCCGCTATTTGATGGCGAGCTTGGAGTCGCAGTTCGCACGCACCGACTCGCTGGTGATCTCCGGACTTACGGGGTGTGGCAAGACCGAATTGCTGCATGAGCTACACCGGGTTGCGCCGCAACACGTGTTGGCGCTCGACCTCGAAGGCCTGGCCAATCATCGCGGCAGCGCGTTTGGTGGCTTCCCGGCGGGGCAGCCTGCGCAGCAGACGTTTGAGAACGAGTTGGCCGCGACCGTTCATCTCGCGGCGCCGCGCATGACGTTGCTCGAAGACGAAGCCCGCTACGTCGGTCGAGTCGAGGTGCCGCGATACATCTACGACAAAACCAAGCTGTCGCCGGTCGTCATGTTGGAGGCGACCCAAGCGCAGCGAGTTGCCCGCATCGCTCGCGAGTATGTGTTTGAGCCGACCGAGTTGTCATCGCGCGATGTAGTGCGCGAAGACCTGGAACTCAATCTCAACAAGCTTGCGAAGCGTCTCGGGGGCGTGCGCGTGACGGAGTGCCTGGAGGCTCTGGCCTTCGCGGATCACGAGGATCGGTGGTTCTCTGTCGATGCCCACACGCCGTGGATCGACATCCTGCTGCTGCACTACTACGACAAGTTTTACAACAGCGCGATGACCCGGCTGGCGCGACCCATTGCGTTTCAGGGCTCCGCTGAAGAAGTGCTCGCGTGGTTCGCAGGGCAAAGCTACTAGCACCAGGCCATTAGGACGCTGGCCACTAGGACGCTTGCGAATCGCCGGTGGCTGCCAGCGCCTTGCGCGCGCCATAAGCGCAACCAATGCCAGTCACTGCGAGCACCGGTGCGATCACCAAGTTGCTGAGGGTCAGCAGTTGCCAGTTCCAATACTCGGCGACCGGGACACCAAGGGTCGCGACCATGAACAGCGCGGTCGGATGCCAAGGCACCAACGATTCGATCATCGTGCCGGTGTCCTCGATCGAACGCGAGAGCACGCGGCGGGGGATCCCGAGGTCATCGAACCGCTGCTTGAAGGCGTCGCCGATGATGAAGCTGGTCGCGTATTGATTCGCTGTCAGCGCATTTGTGAGCCCGGCGGACATCAGCGCCGACAGCACGGTCGCGCTCTGTGTGACTGCAAACCCAAACAGTCGGCCGACCACGATGGGCATCGCCTGGATGCGGTCGATGATGCCGATGAAGAAGAACACCATGAACGCGACAAAGATCGCTTCGCGCATCGAGTAGAGGCCGCCGCGTTCGACCAGCGAAACAACGGCCGCGGGCAGTTCGCCGGCGGTGGTGGCCATGTCGACGTTGAAGCCAGTCGTCAGCGATTGGCAGACACTGATGACGGAGAACGGTTGCACAAGCAAGGCGAGCACGGCGGCGAGCAAGATGGCCGTGCCGAGCACCGGGATCGTCGGCATGCGTCGAATCGAACCGATCAAGACGACAACCGGTGGCAGTAGCAGCACCGGGTGAAATACGAACAGGCGTTCGAGTGCCGCGAGGAACTCAGTGGAGTCCGCGGTTGTCGCACTGCCAACCGGAGTGTCGACGAAGCCAACGATGGTGTAGACCGTGGCGGCAATTACCGCCGCCGGAACCGTCGTCCACATCATCGAGCGGATGTGTTCGAAGAGGTCGACGTCGGCTCCGAGCGCGGCCATGTTGGTCGTGTCGGACAGCGGCGACATCTTGTCCCCGAAGTAGGCGCCGCCAATGACTGCGCCGGCGGTGATCGCCACATCGGCATCGATGGACATCGCGATGCCCATGATCACGACGCCAACGGTGCCCGCCGATCCCCAGGACGTTCCCGTCAGCGTCGAGAACACGACCGGCACCAAGAACGCCAGCAAGTAGAACCACTGCGGATCGAGAACCTGCACACCCCAGTGCACCAACATCGGGATGGTGCCGGAGACGATCCAGCTGCCGATCAGCATGCCGATCGAGAACAGCACGAAGAAGCCGGGGACGCCGCGACCCATGCGTTGCACGATCGACTCTTGGATCTGTTGCCACGTGTGGCCGAGCACGCGCA
>JBNMND010000290.1:0-7487 GCA_051274975.1 Planctomycetota bacterium
CGAACCGTCGTGGTATTGCGACGGTTTGTCGGTGCGCGTGCCTAGCCGCCCGAGCATTGCTCGATGGCAAGGAACGGTTGGCGTTGTTGTTGCGAGAATGCGATCGTCGCATTCTGCGGACACACTTGGAGCAGCGGCAAGCGCCGCAGTTGGTGATGACTACCAAAAGCGTACGACGTGACCACGTGCGTGGCTGAGTTGGCGGACGATTTTGTCGCGGCTGTCTTTTGGTGAGCTAGGCGCGTGGTGTCGTGGTGGGCGACGCACGTTCGTGCCGCAGTCGTAATTGCAGTTGCGAAGAGTGGTCTCAAACGCAAACGACCCGCCGGGAGGTGAGGCCGGCGGGTCGTTGCGGGGATCATGTTGTCGTGCCCGAGGGCGCAGGCGCTACTTCATGATTCCGTTCGTTGCGGCGGGGAAAAGCCGCGCGGGGATGTTGTGTGTGTGGTGGTCGTGCTGGAGTGTTGGCTTTGGCAGGTGGTGGAACGCTTTGGCGCGCCTTGGCGTGGCTAGCTAGCTTGCCACTTGTGGCGTTGCACGGTCTCTTGGAAGTTGGCGGAGTCGTTGCGGTTGAAGAGTCGCACGCGGCCGCCGCAGTCGACGCAGTAGGAGTGGTTGACACTCATCATGAAGCGCACGTAGCCGTTGCACTCGTCACACCACTTCTGCTCAGTGTAGAACTCGCTGGTCGTGTCGGAGAGGTCGTTGCGGCTGTTGTTGGTCACGAACGTTGCAGAGCACCAGACTTGCCAAGCGCGCGCATCGCAGCAGGAAACACTGCGGCGACCGATGGCATGGGGGCAACGCAAACTACTTGCGTGCGTCGGGCGACTCCACTCGCACGGTGCTACCGTCGCCTCTAGGCGACGCCTAGGGGGCGGACGGGCGTTGCGGCTCAGTGACCGCTCGATGTCACGGCGCAAACGCGGGGTGATGTTGCGAGAATGCGATGGTCGTATTCTTCGGACGCGCGTGCTGTGGCTGGCGCCTTGCTGAGAGAGGATACTACCTGCGTGTGCCCGCGGCGTGTGACGGAGGGCATTTCCAGCCTAGTCGCCTAGGCGACTAGTTCAGGCGCGGTCGATCGCCAGTTGCAGTTCTTCGCGAACGCGATTGTCGTCTTCTTTGGCTAGCGCGTTTTGCAGCGACGGATGGCGCGCATCGATGCGGCCGATCGCCCACGCGGAGTGTCCACGCACTACCGGGTCTTCGTCAGCAAGGGCTAAGACCAGTGCCGGGAGCGCCGATTCTTGACGGCGATTGCCGAGCACTGTCGCGGCGTTGCGGCGCATGCCCGATCGCTTCGCCCGCCGCATCGCCGTGCCGACGAACTCCGCGTTGTAGCGTTCTTCGTTCATCTCGAGCACGTCGACGAGCGTCCACGTCTCGACGACCTTGTGCGGCTGCAGGTCCTTTGGCCGGTTGATGCCGAGCACGTCGCGCCGTTTGCTCTTGCTGGTGAACGGGCAGACCTCCAAGCAGATATCGCAGCCGAACAACCACTCGCCTTGTGCTTCGCGCATGTCGCGATCGACAAAGCCGCGTTGTTCGATCGTGGTGTAGGAAAGGCAGCGACGCGAATCGACTTGGAACGGTGCGACGATGGCGTCGGTCGGGCACGCGTCGAGGCACGCGGTGCACGAGCCGCACGTGCCGGCAGCGGGCGCGTCGTGCGGCAGTTCTTCTGGCACTAGTAACTCGGCCAGCTGCAGGTAAGGGCCGTGCGTCGGCGAGATCACCATCGAGCTCTTGGCCAAGAAGCCGATCCCGGAGCGCACCGCGAGCGCGCGTTCGAGAACAGGTACGGCATCGGTTCCGCCGGTCATCGAACCGTGGGGGAGCCCGGCGTGTTCGAGTTGGTTGCGCAGCTTGGTGATGCGCTTGCCGAGCCAGCGATGATAGTCGCGGCCGACGGCGTAGCGGGCGATGCGGCCGCCGCCTTCGAGTTCGCCTTGTGGACCGCTGTAGTCAACGGCTACCGAAATCGACGACTGCACTCCCTCACGCCAGAGTTGCGGATCGACAATGCGATCCCTGTTCTTGACGAGGTAGTCCATGTCGGCGTGGCGACCGGCATCGAGCCATTGCTCGAATCGCTGCGCGTGGTCGCCCGGGCTCGCCGGTCCGAACCGCACCAGGTCAAAGCCGACTTCGTGTGCGATCGAACGGATTGCGTCTGCAGATAGCTTGGAACTACTCACATCATTACGCCGATCGGCATGTCGACCAAGCCAGCGGGATTGCCGTCGATCAAGATCTCGCGCACAAAGATCTCACTGTCGAGTGCTGGGTAGACACTGATGGTTCCGGTAAGGCAGCTGTTGACCGTCCACATGTGCTTGTTGTCGACGCAGACGTGCGCGTTGGCGCCATCGGAGAAGATTGCGATCGTATGTTCTTCGCCTTGCGTGAGCACGGGTGGCTCGGTGCGATGACAAGCACCGTTGATCCATAGGTGGTTCTGCGGTTGCACTTCCCAGTTGAGCAGCAGGTTCACGTCGCCCACCTTGCAGCGGAAGTTCAAGCATGATTCCGATTGGATGCCACCGTAAATGATGACCACGTTGGCGAGCGAGAAGTTGATGCGGTGGGTGGCGAAGTTGTTGGCGCCTTTTGCTTTGCCAATCAATCGTCCTTTGTCGGTGGACCACTCGCCGTTTGCGTAGGCCAGCTGCGACAGTTTCTTGTGGTCTTGGAAACGCAGTCGTGCGACGCCGTCATTGGTGCACAGTTGTTCGGCGAGCTTGGTGATCTTCCGGCACGACTCCTGGCGGGTCTTTTCGTTGGCGCCAATGTAGCCACGCAACAAGCGCTGTTGCGCGCATCGCAGCATGCCCGTCTTCAGCAGCGGGTGCGTAGCGTGCTTGCTTAGCTCGATCAGTTCGTCGGCTGTCAGCGTGTTGGTTCTGCGATCGCCTTTGACATCGCCGTAGCTGCTGAAGACGGCCTTGAAGTCACGCATCTCGAACGGTTCAAACATGCGGATTTCGCCTTGCACCAAGCCGCTGGCGACAGTCGCGGCCGGCCATGGTGAATCGTGCAAGCTGTTCTCTAGCACCTTGCCGATGGCGCGCGGCGCTCGCAGTGATGCGAGATAGTCGCGCACGTGGCTGTAGAGCGGTGCATGGTTGGTGCGCATCGAGGTGCGCACTGCGACGTCGTAGTACGACAGCATGATGGTGTCGTCTTCGTCGAGAGCGTGATCGCCAGCGGTATACATTGCCGCGAAGCTGACGTTGGCGATTTGCTTGACGTCCTTGGTCGATTTTGCCATGCGCTTCAGCAGTGCGATCCCGGTGCGGTGTGGATCGAGGCCGAAGTCTTTGGCGAAGGTGCGGTCGTGCTGCAGTGCGATCCAGGCGTTGCCCGCCTTGGCCGCTATGTCGATCGACTGTCGCCATAGCAGATAGCGGGTCGCCCGATCCTGAGTGTCAAACGCAGCGGCCAGCACTTCCGACGATGCGAGGGTGATGTCGCCACCGCGCGATTGTAGAATTCGTTCGGCGAGCACGCGCACGACTTCGGGTTGCGCTTTTTCGCGTTCTTCAGCATTCGGAACGCGGTTGCCTTGGGCCAGCAAGCTTGGGGCCAGCACCGTGGCCGACAGCACTAGCAAGGAAGGCAGAAAGCGATGCATGCGGGCTATGCTACTGCCAAGCTAGGGGCGCGTCTGCCTGAGGAAATTCGCCGATCTACGTATTCAACCTAGGGTTCGGTGCTCAAGGCGGCGCGCTGCCCTGGTCGATGCGATGGCAGGCTTTACGCCCAAGGATCGAACGTATGACCACTGATCGCAATTCCGTTCTTGCCCCGGCTGATGGCAGCTATGTCCTGCCGGCGCCGCCGCGCGGCTACGACCTGCTAGTAACCAAGAGCGCCGAGCCGTCGTCATTGCTGTTTCCGGGGGCCATTGCCTCGGGACTGGGGCAACGCTTCCAATCGCAGGCGCAAAGCCTGGACCTGTTGTTGACCGAAGTGCGCGATCGCTTGGAGCGACTGGACGGTGCGATTGCAGAAGACTCACGGGCGCAACTCAAGGGTGCCGTTCGTGACGTCGTACGCGTTGTCGATTGGTGTGATGCGCTGCGCCAGGAGCTTGACGCCGAGAGCGCAAAGGCCGTCGAAGGACTCGAACCGATTGATTTGGTCGTCTTGTGCGAACGTCAAGCGAACGCGCTGCAAGGCCTAACGGATCCGATCGCGGTGATGTCGAGCAAGCAAGTCGTCTACTGGGGCGATCGCAACAAGCTTCAGTTCGTGATGCAGAAGGCGCTCGAGTTGGTCTGGGCTCGCACTGGTGGCCAAGGCCTTCGATGCATCGAGGTCTCGGCCGAAGATGGCGTGCCGAGCATTCGCGTCTGCAGCCGCGGCGAGCCAGCCCGAGACATTGACCCGGACGTTGTCGACGCATTCCGCGAAGCCGTCGACGATGTCGGAGCTACGGTCGTTCCGGATGAGTTGGGGCCAGGTGGGGCCGGGCTCGTGCTGCGCCTGTCTGTCTGAGCCTGATTCTGCAACCGGAACTGTCTCTGGCGCCGGGGCATATGCGCTCGACCGATTCTCGCGCTTCACCGTTTGTCGGCAGTTACTATCCAGGGACAACTGACTATGGCATGATATCGTGTGGCCACGGCTCCGAACGTGGTACCGACAGCCTCAGTCATGTTGCACGTCAACCACACCTCCGTCGATCGCGTCGCTCTTTGTGAGCGGCTCTTCGAGTTGTGGGAGCAGACCGGCAGCCCTGCCCTGGAAGCGTTGGCTCGCGGACGATCACCCTGCCCGGGTGCATCCGTGGACACCGCCCAACAATTCATCGACTGGGTCAGTACCAGCTTGATGGATTGCTACAAGGACAGCGGCGATAGTGCCGTGTTCGCGCTCCTCTTTGAACTAAATCGCGCATCGTTCCTGCACGCGATTCAGTGCAATCTTCGACGTTCGTACCATCACGTCGATCCACAGGATGTGTTGCAGGAGGTGTTCCTGAACATCTACCGCTACCCACACCGCTTCCTTGCCGACAAGGCGGATGCGTTCCGCGGTTGGGGTCATCGCATTGCGCGCAACACGCTGCTGAAGTTCCTCAAGGGACAGGCGCGGTTGTCGCGTTTCCAAACGATCGACGAAGAGACGATGCAGCCCGAAGACTTGCATACGCGTCGTCCTGATCGCGCTGCGAGCGATAGGGAAAGCGCCTCTGTCGTCAATCGCGCCTACTTGATGTATCTGCAGCTCTACATGCTGCACTTCGCACGTCTTTCTACCAAAGAGCGTCGCGCGTTGACGATGGTCGAGGTTGATGGCCACTCGTACCGCGATGCGGCGGCCGACCTTGGCATCCGGTTGGAGAACCTGAAGATGGTCATCTTCCGCGGACGTCGCAAGATCTTCCGTGGCATGGAACGCTCGCTTGCCGAGTTGGCTGCCAAGAGCGAGCCAGTTGCTGGTGCCCTGCCTGCAAAAGGCGAGTTGGGGCAGAACGCGGCGGCAGCAGTCAGTCGTGGAAAATCAATGCGGCGTTCCGCCAGCGATCGACGAGTTTTGGCTCGAAACTGTAACTCAGCCAAACTGATGTGTGACCAGCCCACGCAGGGCATCTAGTCACGCCCTGAGTCCCATGCACTCTGCACAACCTCATCGTGAACCCCAGCCGGGTCAGGCTGGGCAGCTGGATCCCCGGAGGCCTTTGGCCACGGGTAACCAAGGGCAAGGCCCAGGCAATAACATCCCAGGCAATCGCGGGCAGGATCTCTGCCTGCCGATCCAGGCTGACTTGTCGGCAATGCTCGATGGTGAGTTAGATCCGGCTGGTGTGCGGCGGGTCACGATGCATTCGGATGCATGCCCTTCGTGCCGATCGTTCTTCGATGGCATCCGCAAGCAGGTCGGATTGCATCGCCGCTTCGCCGCCGTGATGTCCGAGCCGGAAGCTGACGAAGCGCATGGCCAAGAACTGGATCCAGTCGCACGAGACAACCAGACGCTGCGCCGTCAACTGACTGGCAACCAGCGCAAGCTGTCCCGCATCCTCTACGAGCTTGGCCGCAACTTCACCCTGATGGGTTTGTCGCCGGAGTTCTCGCGCGAAGTAGCCAAGGAGCCAATGCCGGTTCCAGACATGGCGATGCGAGGCCGTTCGTTGCTAGATGAGGTTGCCCGCGCCAGTTTCGAAGGGAACACGTCCGAGGCGACCGCACCCGAGTGGGTTGCAGCTAAGGACCTGTTCGACGGCCAGTTGCGCACGCCGGAAGAGAACTTGGCGCGCGGTCAGCGGTTGCTGGCTGAGTGCATGTCGTTGGACCCTGCTGCCGATGACGCTCGCATCTACCTTGGTCTCGTGCACTATGCGCGTGGCCAGCGTTCGCTAGCACGTAAGCAGTTCCAGGTGGTGCTCGATCGGTCTGAAGACGCGGTCATGCGTGGCTTCGCTCTCTCCAACCTGAGCAACATTCATCTCGACGAAGGCGACTGCGATGGCGCGATTGCCCTACTCCTAGAAGTGATCGAGTCCGGCGTCGTTGCCCACCAGCCTCGCCTGGTTGCTGCGCTCTTCAACCTGGCCCTGGCCCACGGCCTCAAGGGTAGCTTCGAAGAGAGTCTGCATTGGTTCGATCGTTTGCGTTCCGACGCACCGCACCGCCGCCGCTGGGTAGCCCAGGAGCTATCGCGCCGCAGCCACTTCTTGCACCTTGTTCATACGCATCCAGAAGCACACACGCTGGCGGACCGCCTTCGTGAGTGGTTCCCCTCAGAACTGGCGGGGGCACCAAGGCAGGCTTCTCTTAGGGAGTCTTCACCCAAGAAGCAGGGGTAGCAGGATCTTCCGCTAGTCCCAATCCGCGGGTAGACTTCTCAATGGTCGCCCTCGGCATTCCACCGATTATCGACCGACAGCTCGTCAGCTCGTCAGCTCGTCAACTCGTCAACTCGGCAACCATGTCCTCATTGTTCCGCAACGTCCTGGTTCTGCTAGTCGCCGCCTTCTTGGCGATTCCGACGGTGTGTGACGAAGGTGGTGAGAACAACGGCGGCGGTGGTGTGTGGATCTTGCCGTGCTGCGCGAACATTGGCGGCGTCAACATTCAGCCCGGTTCTGCGGCACGGGCGACGATGCTCCTGTCAAACACGGCGTCGGACATGAGTATGCGCACCGAGTGTCAAATGGGTGCATCCACGGCGACCTTCGTCGATGACCTGTCGGGCGTGCCGGTTTCACTGTCTGTCAGTGGCCGCATCGTCACAGTCTCGAGTACGCTGCTGCAAGCGCTGGAAGCCTCGTCGAACAAGACCGCCACGATCATCGTCACCGATGCGCAGCAATACGGCTACGTGATGCGGGTTCTGATCCAGCCGGACGGCTCGGTCAAGATCACGGTCCACTAGTCGGGACCGCCACTAATCGGGCCGCAGCAACGCGGCTTCGCGAGCGCTACCTACGCCTGGCCGATCTCTAGTCGCGCCAAAGCACGTTCATCATCGCGAGC
>JBNMND010000291.1:0-7469 GCA_051274975.1 Planctomycetota bacterium
ACGCATTCTTGAGTTCCTCGCGGTGCGCAAACTGCGTCCGGGTCACGGCGGATCGATTCTGTGCTTCAGCGGACCGCCCGGTGTCGGCAAGACCAGCCTCGGTCGCAGCATCGCGCGCGCGATGGGGCGCAAGTTCTTCCGGTTCTCGTTGGGTGGCATGCGCGACGAAGCCGAGATCAAGGGCCATCGCCGCACCTACGTCGGCGCGTTGCCGGGCCGTATCTTGCAAGGCCTGAAGACTTGCGGCAGCAACAACCCGGTGATGCTGCTCGATGAGATCGACAAGCTCGGTAGCGACTTCCGGGGCGATCCGAGTTCCGCGTTGCTCGAGGTGCTCGACCCCGAGCAGAACCACAACTTCCAAGACCACTACCTCGACGTGCCGTTCGACTTGTCGAAGGTCATGTTCTTGGCGACGGCGAACGTGTTGTCGGCGATCCCTGAGCCGTTGCGAGATCGCATGGAGATCCTCGAGATCCCGGGCTACCTGGTTGAGGAGAAGGTCGAGATTGCTCGGCGCCACTTGTTGCCCAAGCAGATCGAACGACACGGACTGACCAGCAGCAACCTGTCGATTACATTGCCCGTCTGGCAGCGCATCGTGCCGAACTACACGCGTGAAGCGGGCGTGCGCGGACTCGATAAGGTCATTAGTCGCTTGTGCCGGAAGGTCGCGCGCCAGGTTGCCAGCGGCAAGAAGGGCCCGGCGCGCTTGAGCCTGTCGGAGATGGAGCACTTGCTCGGTCGCGCGCGCTTCAAGGCGGATGAACGTCGCAAGAAGCGCTTGCCAGGTGTCGTGCAAGGCTTGGCGTGGACGCCAGTCGGCGGCGATGTGCTCTACATTGAGGCCGTGCGCAGTCAGGGCAAGCCCACGTTGCAACTGACCGGCAGCCTTGGTGACGTCATGAGTGAGTCGGCGCGGTTGGCTCTGAGTTATCTGCGCAGTCGCCACAAGCGCTTCGGTATTGACCTCGCGCGCCTCGACAACAGCAACCTGCACTTGCACTTTCCGAGTGGTGGGATCCCGAAGGATGGCCCGTCGGCCGGCATTGCGATCGCTTGTGCGTTCTTGTCGTCGTTGACGGATCAACCCGTGCCGCCCGACATCGCGATGACCGGCGAATTGACGGTGGTTGGCGAAGTTCTACCGATCGGCGGCGTGCGCGAGAAGGTTCTCGCCGCGAAGAATTTTGGCCTGCAGCGCGTGTTGTTGCCGATGGGCAACGAGCCGGATGTCAAAGAGATGAAGCGCGAACTCGTGCGCGGTTTGAAGATCCACTTTGTCGAGCACTTCGATGAGGTGTTCGACATCGTCTTTGGTGGTGGGGGAGCGCCGCGCTCGAAGCCGCGCCGGCGCGTTGCTAAGCCTGCCGCCAAGAAGGTCTCCAAGAAGCCCGCGAAGAAGCCCGCGAGGAAGATCACCAAGAAGGCCGCCAAGAAGCCCGCGAAGAAGACCACCAAGAAGGCTGCCAAGAAACCGGTGGCGAGCAAGGCGAAGAAGGCGCCCGCACGTAATGCTGTCGCCAAGAAACCAGCCAAGAAGGGGGCGACGAAAACCACCAAGAAGACCAAGAAGTCCTCGTCCAAGTCGAAGCGCGCGTGAGTAGCGGTTCGAGTCACCCGACGCATCTTGTCTGGGATCACGATCCAAGTGATGCCGAGTTGACGCAGATCGTCGGCCCGGACTACACCACTACGCGCATGCGCTGGCTCGAAGATGACGAGCGCATTCGCGTTGAGCCCAAGCGTTTGTCCTTTTGGCGTTCGCTGTTAGCGGTCGTGTTCATGTGTCTGATGATCACCGTTTGGCCGTGGCTGCTGCCGTGGTTGTTCGACAAGCCGAACACGATGGAGCCCACTATCTACTACGCGGTCATTGGCTTCTTGTGGTTGGTGCTCGTGCCGGTCTGCGTTTGGGTCTTGACGCATGCAGCACGCAGCGCGGAGGTGCGGCTGCCCGGCGCCGTGATCGATAAGCACACCCGCGAGTTGACGCTGCCTGGTTCCGATCACGTCGTGCAGCCTGATCACATTGTGCGCTTTGTGGCGCTGCGTGGTCGCTTGCGCACCAGCAATCGCATCGCACCGTACCGTCAACTCGGCGTTGTGTTTCGTGACCAGCAACAGTTCGTCTTCGCCAGCTTCGCGCGTCTGACGACTCCCGGCAGGCGCCGTTCGGCCGCTGCGCGTTTGGCAGCCTACTACGACCGACCGCTGCAAACCCTCAAAGCCGGCACGATGGTCATGGGCTAGCGCGCGCGCTTGCGCTTCTCTTCCGCGCGCCGCGCCTTGCTCATCGCCCACGAGCAGATTGTGCACTCGTCCGGATCGTGACGCATCGCTGGGCACGTGGTGCGCCCGAACCAGATGAACTGAAGGTGCAAGTCGTTCCAGCGCTCCTTGGGGAACGTGCGCACCAAGTCGCGCTCGGTCTGCTCGACACTCTTGCCGTTGCTCAAGCCCCAGCGCCACGCGCAGCGATGGATGTGCGTGTCGACCGGCATCGAAGGCACGCCGAATGCCTGCGCCATCACAACGCTCGCCGTCTTGTGGCCGACGCCCGGCAGCTTCTCCAGATCGACCAGCGACTTCGGCACAACGCCTTTGTGGTCGTCGAGCAGCAGGCGCGACAGACCCGAAATCGCCTTGGCCTTCTGCGGCGACAGCCCACATGGGCGAATGATCCCTCGGATTTCTTCCACCGGCACGTCGACCATCAACGCCGGCGTGTGCGCCCTCGCGAATAGGGCGGGCGTCACCTGGTTGACCCGCACGTCGGTGCACTGGGCCGACAGAAGCACCGCCACCAGCAGAGTGAACGGGTCGTCGTGGTCGAGCGGGATCGGCGGTTTGGGGAAGCGTTCGTCGAGGATCGCCTGGATGCGCTCTGCCTTGTCCTGCCGTTTCATCGCTGACAGCGATACCGCGTTGTAGCCATCGTTCCAACCTGTGGTAGTTTGTGCATGCCCATAATGAGTGATCCGGCGTTCAGTGATTGGTTCGAAGCTCTGTGGACAGATCGCGAGGATCGTGTCTACCGCTCCCTATTTGGAGACCTCGGTCCCGGCGTATTCACCGCGGGACCCAAGGTCTATGAGCGCTACGGTAAAGATGCACATCCCGGCTGGCTCAATCACGGGGTGTTTGCGTGCCCGCCTCATGAAGAACGGGATTCGTGGCTCTACGTCACGTCGGGCCTTAGCAACCCGTGGAATCTCGATAAGCCCGGCAAAGATCCGAGCGGCTTCGCGGGGTTAGGGTTCGAATTGGTCGTCGAGTCGACCAAGGAGTCGGACTGGGCCGTGCCGTTACTGCATAACCTGATGGCATATGAACTGTTAGTTGCGGTTGGCAACTATGATGGCGCCGAGCTGTTTGAGTATGGCAATCGCGTGCCACTGAATGACTCGATCACGCCTGCGTTCGAGAGCGCGATTCGTTGGTTGTTGGTCGAGCAACCGAAGCACTACCCGTCGTCGTTTGAGATCGCGGCGGGCCGCGTCGACTTGTTTCACCTCGTGGGGGCAACCGATCCCGAAGTGGAGCTCGCCCGCAATCAGGACCAAGACAAGTTGGTCGCGTTGCTGCAAGAGAAGGGCGTCTATCCGCTGACGAACGCGGATCGCCAAACCACCTGCTAGCACGCAGGCCTGCCGGTTCTCTACAGCGATGATCCGGAAGTCTCGCCGTTGGCGGCCGATGATCCGAACGGCGCCGTGATGGTGCGCTTGCAAGGCGCGCGCGTCGATGCGATCACTGGCACTGCCCAAGCGGGCCCCGAAGGCCCGTGGCGGACTGCAGTCGCAGGTGGCATTGGCTCGCTCAATGCCGACCGCGCCGAAGCCGTACGCTTCGACATGGTGTTGAACAAGTCTGCCGGCGCCACCCAGGTGCTCGAATTGCGCATCGTCTGGCGCTAAGGCGGATTCACGCTAAGTGATGCGGTCTGGCGCCAACTGGTGCTGGATGGCATGATGACTCATGGCAGCCGTTCGCGGCTGCCTAGCCCCGGCGGTCATTCGCTTGCCTGCCCCGGCCGCTGGGGCGTTTTTTTTCTCTGCGCACGTCGAGACCCCGTGTCGTCATGCAATGTCGACACTGCTGGGGGATTCCTGCGCCGCATGCGCACGCCACCAAGGCGTTTGCTCACGCTCTTGGGCTAGCGCATACCAAGATCGTCTTGCGGCCGTAATCCAGCCGCTTCCTCCTGCTCCAGGGCTCAATCGCTGTGTCGGGCAGCGTCTTGGACGGAACGAGGATCGATCCCAGCGCTATGCTCGATCGCATGAGCCCCCAATCACTAGTCATTGGTCTCTTGGTGACGCTTCTTCCAGCTGCTGGTGCATGTGCCCAGTTCAGCTACGACTTCAACGCGCTGAACGGTTCCGACACGCATCCGTTCACCTCGTTGGGTGGCCAAGACAACTGGACCGACCAGGCCTTCAACGCGAGCAACAGTTGCGGGGTGACCGCGACCATGTCGCACGACGGCACCAAGTGCCTGTGGTTTCAGGAGGCTGGGCCCGGCTATGGCTGCGATGCATCGCGAATCAACGCTGGCCCGTTCGCGCCGTTCGTGGGGCTGGGTTCCAACGCCATGTTCGAGGTCGACATCAAGGTTGGCTTTTGGGGTGGTTCGTTCGGGTTGGCCCACGACACCAGCGGGGACGGGATCGTTCGCGGCAACCAGCCGGGCGAGCTCGGGGTGCGGTTCACGGTTGGTGCCCAGGTCAACACGCAGTTCCGGCTATACGCTGCCGACCAAACCTTCGTGCAAGTGCCGCTCGCGAGCGTCGCACAAGCGAGTGGTGGCGATTGGTTGCGGGTGCGAGTGGTCATGGATCTTCCTGCCGCTGGCGCCACAGGAACTGGGTCGGTATTCGCGAAGAATCTGACCAACGGCGACACTGTGTTCTCTGCCGTGTCGGGGTTGCTTGATATCTCGCTGGCGTTGAACGTGGCCGCTGCCGACGCTACCAACCCGCTGCTCTGGGATGCCGTCTGGTTACACTTTGAGGGCGCGACCTACGCGCTCGACAACCTCAACATCGGCTACGGAAGCACGGCAGTCGTGACCGGCAGCTCCTGCAGCACTGCGCTCCGCGCTGCCACGCTTCCGACCCTCGGCACCAGCTGGGATCTGGAACTTGATAGCCCGGCAGGAACCCTCTTTGGCGTGCATTGGTTCGGCGCGACGAACCCAAATATCGTGGACCTGACCTTCCTCGGTTTGCCGGGCTGTGGGCTCTACGCAAACCCTGACTATCTCGTCGGTCCATGGGTGCCGACCGGTCCGACTTACATCTACAGCTTTGCCATTCCGGCCACGCCGGCGTCCCTTCTTGGCTTTGATCTGTTTACGCAGGCGGCTCTGGCACCGACCCCGCCACCGAACGCGTTCGGCCTAGTGACGACGAATGGGGTCAAGGCCCGGGTCGGCAATCTGTAGCCAGTTTGGGATCCAATCTGGACCGGACCACTGCGCCCCGGCACGATGTGAACTGCCGCACGATGCCTGATCCGAACCCAGACGCCGATCCACGCCCGCTCCACATCCGCCCGCTTGCCGAGCGCCGCAACCTTGTGCAGAAGGAAGACTTCGCCAAGGTGTTGCCGCCGGTTGACGGCTTCCTGACGTGGTTCGAAGCGTTGCCGGACATCTACGGCAGCAAGTCGCTCAAGGAGGTCGTGGCCGAGATCGTGACCGCCCGCCAGAACGGCAAGGAAGTCGGCGTGCAGCTCGGCGCCCATGTGCTCAAGGTCGGACTGTCACCGCTGATCATCGACTTGATGCGTCGCGGGCTGATCACGCACGTGGCTACCAATGGCGCGTCGGCGATTCACGACTGGGAGATGGCCTACCAAGGCGCGACCAGCGAAGACGTCAGCGAGAACCTGCCGGACGGTTCGTTCGGATTTTGGCGCGAAACGATGGACGCGCTCAACGGTGCCGCCAAGCGTGCCCAGGACAACGGCGAGGGCTTTGGCGAAGCCGTCGGCAAGCAGATCCTGGAAGACGGACTGCCGCATCGTCACTTGTCGGTGTTTGCTGAGGCTGCGCGTCTTGGCATTCCGGCGACGGTGCACGTGGCCTTCGGTTGCGACATCACGCACATGGATCCGGACCTCGATGGCGCGGCACTCGGTGCGGCGACGCAGAAGGATTTTTGGACATTCGCCGACAGCATCGGCCGGCTTGAGAAGGGCGTGTGGCTAAACGTCGGCTCGGCCGTGATCATGCCGGAAGTGTTCTTGAAGGCGGTCTCGATTGCTCGCAACCGCGGCCAATTGACCGACGACTTCATGACCTGCAACTTCGACATGCTGCAGCAATACCGCGCCTTCACCAACGTCGTGCAGCGGCCGCCGAAGACGGGGCGTTCGATCCTCGCGATGCATGAGATCGTGCTGCCGCTCTTGCATCAGGCGTTGATTTGCACCGCCAACAGCCGCGGTTGCTTACAGGAGGCGCGCTAATGACTGCTTCACTTGGTGATGAAAACCGGCGCCTCGCCGACGTGCTCTCGCAGCTACCGCCCACTCGCATTCTGGTCGTGGGGGACTTGATCCTCGACCGCTACGCCGACGGCAAGGCGCAGCGCGTTTCGCCGGAAGCGCCGGTGTTGGTTTTCGACTTCGAACGCGATCGCTACCTGCTTGGCGGTGCCTGCAATGTCGGCGCCAACCTCAGCACGTTGGGGGCTTCGGCTTCGGTGCTCGGGGTCGTTGGCGCTGACGAGCCGGGCGAACGGTTGCGCTCGCTGCTGAGCGATGCCGACATCGATACGCAAGCACTCGTGGTCGACGAATCGCGGCCAACCACGCGCAAGACGCGCTACGTGGCCAAGACCCTGCAGGTGTTGCGGGTCGACCAAGAATCCCGCGCGCCGGTTTCCGGTGAAGCCGAGCAACGCATGCTCGAATTGCTCAACCAGCGCCCATTCCCGTGGAAGAGCGTCTTGCTGAGCGACTACGGCAAGGGTGTCTTGACGCGTCCGGTGATCCAGGCCGCGGTTGCCGCCGCTAAGAGTGTCGGCGGCGTCACGGTGGTGGATCCGAAGGGCAACGACTACTCGATCTACGAGGGCGTCGACCTGTTGACGCCGAACCGTTCCGAAGCCGAATCGGCCACCGGCATTTCGATTGAGTCGACCGAGGACATGCACCGCGTCGCGCAGCGCTTGCGCGAAATCACTGGCGTGCAGACCGCGGTTATCACGCTCGGCAAGGACGGCATCTTCTTCGAAACGGGTGACGGCTCGCACCGCATCATCCCAACCGAAGCGCGCCAGGTCTTTGATGTAACTGGTGCAGGTGACACTGTCGTGTCAGTGCTAACCTATTGTCGCGCCGCCGGCGTGCCGCTCGATGACTCGTTGAAGCTGGCCAACCACGCCGCCGGTATCACGGTGGCCAAACACGGCACCTGGGCGCCATCGCGTCGCGAAGTGTTGGCGCGTCTCGGCGAT
>JBNMND010000292.1:0-7390 GCA_051274975.1 Planctomycetota bacterium
AGCTGGGTGCGATTCTCGTATAGCGACTGGAATGCTGAATGCAGTTGGTCGAGGTCGCCCAAGTCCCAGTGGAACATTTGCACGTCTAGCCCGGTCTGGCCCAGACTGATCATCTCTTGGTAGACGAACGTGTGAGAGTAGATCGGCCATTGCCAGCACGCGGCAACCACCGCGGTACCGTCGGTCTTCCGGCGGCGTTTGAAGATCATTTTGGTTCGGTCCTTAGCGTCTAGCAGTCGTCGGTACCACTTCTTGGTACGACGAGATATGTATCCAAGAGGCATCTTGTTCCAGATGAAGTTGCCAGTTCGGAACTCGCGAGTCTTGCCCAATCTGTCGATCTCTTCCTTGAGGTTGGCGGCTTCGTGTAAGAGCTTGTTCCGTTGTTGCTCCAACTGATCTTTCGCCGTGTTGAGCGCCTCGGCCTGAGCCTTAACTTCGGACCAGATCGCGGCCTCTTGCTCTCGATGAGATTGCTCGTTGGCAAGGGCTACTTGCGTTTCGATGAGATCCTGGTTGGCCTGGGTATTGGCCTCAGATAGCGACTTGCACCGAGCCAAGGCGTTGGCCAGTTCCTGTCGACGTGCCTTGAGGCGCTCCGCGATGTCGTCGCTGTCAGCTTTCTGGGTGTCGCGGTCGCTGCGCAGGTTCTCAACCTGCTGAAACGCTTGCTCAAGCCGAGACTCCAAGCTGCTGGTTCTCGCGATGCGTTGCTGCTGATCCTCGTAGAGCTTCTTCTTCTCGGTTTCGAGATGCTCGCGCACTTGCCCAGTTACCTGTAGGCGTTGCTCCAACGACTCCGCGTAGCCTCGCAGCCATTGCTTTTGATCTTGCTCGAGTTGCTCT
Organism: Planctomycetota bacterium; assembly: GCA_051274975.1. Classification (GTDB taxonomy): domain Bacteria; phylum Planctomycetota; class UBA1135; order UBA1135; family UBA2386. The sequence goes on from JBNMND010000292.1 coordinate 847, forward strand.
TGCTCGCCGGCCAGGGTGCCAAGCAGCAGCTTGAGCGTTTGTCGCCGCTGATCAGCCAGGCTCGGGGAATCGTCGAAGTGTTGGGCGGCTTCTCGCTGTCGTTCGGCTCGCAGATTGAGGCCTTCGATCAACTCTTGCACGTGCGGGCGATTGGCAGCTGCGTCATCGAGCTGCAAGGCATCCAGAGCGCAGTTGAGGAACAGCGCTAGCCCGTCCATCTCGGTGTTGGTCGCCAAGTGACGGGCGACCGAGTCGACGACTTGCTCAAGTTTCTGCTCCGGGGCGTGCCGGTCGGTCGCCATGAATCGCTGCAGTGCTTCTGCCGCGACCCGATTGACTTCCAGGTAGTAAGACCAGCGACGGCCTTCGCGAAACCAGACCGTATTGCTCGCGTGCAGGCGGTAAGCAATCAGCGGCTCATGGATGTGATGCAGAGCCCCCTCGAGCGCGGCCTCCATGAACAGTTGCCAGTCGAGGCAATACTTCAGGCTGCGCAATCCATCTGCTTGGGCGCGTAGCCAGTCCGTCCGGCAGACGAGGTTGCTGCTGGTGACCAGGAAGTTGCGCTCAAGCAGCGCGGCGAACAAGTCTTGTTGCGGCAGGTCTGCTGGGGGTGTCACGCGATCAAACCAGTGCACCCAGTCGAAGACCTTCTTGCCATCCAGCACCAGGCTGGCGTTCGCTGGAGTTAGTTGGCCACCGTCTTGGTCGACCAGTTGGATGCCGGTCGTGACGAGCTGCACGGAGTCGTCCTGTGCAAGTACGTCCCGGCACTTGCCTAATCGGTCGGGATGAAACAGGTCGTCGGAATTGAGCAGGGCGACATACGGCGTGTCGATGTGCGCAAGTGCGGCGAGCACGCTGCTGCCGAGCCCGAGATTCTCCGGGTTGACGCGCACGTCGATGCGCGCATCGGCGACGCCGCGTGCCCTGGCGACGGTGTCGTCGGGTGAGCGATCGTCGACGACCAAGACCTTGAAGTTGCCGTATTGCTGCGCGAGCACACTGTGCAGCGCCTCTTCGATAAAGTCTTCGTGGCGGTACGACGGGATCAGGACGGTGATGTCCGGCTCGCCAGCTGGCACTTGCGACGCTTTCTTGATGGCGAATGGGCGTTTGCGCCCGCGATCGTGGAGCAGGCCCATTGAGTCCGACCAAGGCCCGCCGTAGCGGGTGAGGTCAAACCGTTCGGCGAAGGCTGTGTCCAGCGCGATCAGCTCCTTGCGTCGCTTGGCATCGCCATACAGCTCGCGCAGCAAGGTGAGCAGCTCGGGCAGATGTTGGTCGTGGGCGATGCGTTGCACCAACGCGCGTAGCCAGGAGCCACTCTCGGTCTCCAGCAGCTGACGATGGCTGGCGACGGCATCCAGTAGCCAGCGCTTCACCGATGGCAGGTGGGCGCGGCCAAACAACTGCGGATGCCACCAATCGCTTAGGTCGGCATCGTTGTTGTCCCCGTGACAACACCAGGGGTGGTCCGGCGGAGGGAGCACCAACGGCAGCGTCGGTAGCTCCAACTTGTCCTCGGTGGCTTGCAGTTCGCGATTGGCGCGGGCTCGCAGAACCTGGCGCAGTTCGTGGGTGACGTGTTCGTGCGCGTGGTTGGTGACGGAGCTCGGGCGGTGCTCGCCAGTCAATCGCGATCCCGTGCTGGCAACGACATCGCGCAGCAAGGTCAGCTCGTCGGCCATAAGGCTTTCCAGCGGCAGGTCGCCATCGCGATCGAGCACGCGCAGATCGAGCTGGATGTCGGCGTTGGCGCACGCGCGGGCGACCTCTTCGAACTGGAACCAGTTCTGCGCCGTGAAGACGAAGCGGATCGAGCAAGTGGCTTGCCAGGTCTTCGCGGCGGCCGCCATGACGGCCACGATCTTGGCGTCGCCGGATGCGGTCGTGCATTCGATGTGATCTACCACGCATCCCGCAAGCGCCTGTAGCAAGGCGCTGGGGTCGTCGCCGTTGGTGCGCACCGTGAGCTTTGAGGGTGTCGGCAGTTTGGCCACGTTTGCGAGCAAACCGGCCACAACTGGGGACGCGAAGTCCGCATCGTTGGTTGCTTGCAGGACCAACCGCTCGAGCTGCGGCAGGACGGAACGGAGATCGTCTTGGAGCGTGGCGGCCGCGGGTGGTGTCAGTGGTAGGCGCAGGACCAATTGTGACGGACCGCGGCTGTTGACGTCGCCATCGGGGATCAGGCCGTAGTCGCGCAGGGGCGGGGCCGATTCCATCAGGCCGTTGCGCAACCAGTGCACGCATCGCTCGCAGCGATCGATGGGCATGGCGCCAGCGGCCAATTGTTCGCGCAGGCTGGCAAAGGCGGGGCTGCTCCACGCAGTTTTCAGCGAGCCTGGGTCGCACAGGGGTGCGGCGGAGCTGTCGCAGCCTTTGCTAGAGCCGTCTTGGTTGACTACCAGCACCGACGAGGGGCCCGAGCAAACGGTCCATGCATCGTTTTCGCCAGCTACCGGTAGACCGGCTTGGCGTCGGATCGCGTCCAGCTGGACGCGCTCAATTTCTTGACTGTTTGCAGGTTCCGACATCGTTCTCGAGACTAGACCGAATCGGCGAGTTTCTTGAACTCCGACTTGCGAACGGCTGCGACCACTTCCTGGTAGTTCTCGATGATCTCCGAGTAGGGGCGGTTGATCACCTTGGAGATGGTCGATGGCGCGTAGAACTCGTTGGGAACGTTCAGGAAGTCAGCCACCTTTGAGAGGATCAAGCTGTCCTCGCGGATGCGGCCCGATTCGTCGGCGGTCTTGCAGTCTTCGGCGACATCCTCGTAGCACACTTCGAGATACTTCATGCCGCCGGCGAGCTTGCGGAACACCTCGCGATCCTTCGCCACCCATGCGGCGTGGCTGATCACCGACTCGGGGTCGAGCTTGACCTTGCCGTCGAACTTCTTGCCACCGTAGTTGTGGTAGACGTTGCGGGTAGCGGCGATCACTAGCGACAAAGCCTGGTGGATCGTGTTGCGGCGCATCATGTGCACGATGGGCATGTTTCGCCGCCAGAAGTAGTCGATCAAGAACGGCTTCTGCTCGAGATCACGGATCAGCGGCGCGATGAAGCGCAGTTGATTGTATTTGATGTCGAGTCCGACCGCGCTCAGGACGCCGAGCTTGCCGGGGTAGCCGCGTTTGACATCTTCGCGCAAGAACACGAGGTAGTCGTCGACGAGGTCGACGCAGTCCTTCGCGTAGACCGGAGGCATCGCACGGTTGACCATCGTGCGCACGTAGTTGTGCCAGCAATTGGGCAGCGGATACGGCATCAAGATCTCGCCGTGCACGACTGTCTGCTGGTTCGTGTTCATCAACTCCCGGAAGAAGTTGGTGCCACACCGCTGACTGCCGACGAGAGCGAAGTAGGTCACGCCCTCGACTTGATGATGGTTCCCTTCGCGAGGGTCAGAACTGCTCATATTGCGGGGCGTTCCTTTGCTGCCGTAGATGCCAGAACCCAGTCGTTTTCGGACGGATCTGGTGATCGACTTGAGCCATGTCGGTTTTTGCACCATTGCCTAGTCATGGAGTCACTTGAATAGGCAGTGTCGCATGCGCATGCAGCGGGACGAAGAGTGACTTTCAGGAACAGATCGTAATGGCGCTGTTCGACCGCAATCGGCAACATGCTCTGCGTGCGCATTTCGCTCGTCATGCCGACCTGGAACGCGGGTCCTTTGCTCGATGAAGTCCTCGCTGCCATCACGGCGCTTGAGGGCACCGTCTTCGATGAACTGATCGCGGTCGATAGCGGGTCTACTGACGGCACCCAGGAGCGCTTGCGTTCTGCGGGATTCCGGGTCGAGCCGATCCCGCAGGCCGAGTTCGACCACGGTGCGACCAGAGACCGTGGCATCGCCATGAGCACGGGCGACTTCATCGTGTTGCTGGTGCAGGACGCGACCCTGCAGGGCACCGATTGGTTGGAGAAGATGGTGGCGCCGTTTGAGGATCCCGATGTCGCCGGAGTCTGGTGTCGACAGATTCCGCGGCCCAAATGCCAAGCGGTGCTCGATCGCCGCATTCGCGGTTGGCCTGGCCGTGGCGAGGTCGTCAGCAAGCGCCAGCTCGAAGCAGGTCAGAAGCTGTCGGACTTGCCGCCGTTCGATCAGTTGATGCACTCGGCATTCGACAACGTGGCGTCGTGTGTGCGTCGCACGGTGTGGCAGCGCTTGCCACTTGGGCCGCGCCGTTTCGGCGAAGACGTCTACTTCGGCAAGCGGGTGATCGAAGCCGGCTTGGCGATTGCCCACCAAGGCGAGGTGTGCGTAATCCACAGCCATGACCGCACGGCGTGGTCGGAGGGCAAACGAACGTTCTGTGACCATCGCAACCTGCGCGGCTTGTTCGGTCTGGTCGGCATTCCGAACCGCGAGGCATTGAAGGGCGCCCTGAAGGGCTCAGTCGAAGAGCACGTCAACTACGTGAAGAGCCTGAAGCTGTCGCCAGAACTTGAGGCGCCAGCTCTGCAGTGGACCAAGGACTACTGCAAGTGGCAGTGTTGGGGGCAATACCTCGGCGCCAAGGCTGGCGCGAACCCAACCGGGTTGAAGGGCGTGTTCTTCCGCTGGCTCGGCAGGCGACTCGAGCGCGGCATCGGCTAGGAGAAATCTCTAGTCGATAGCTCTGGCCGCTAGCCCTTGCTTTGGGCCTGGGCCAATTGATGCAGCAGGTGCTCGGTCTGTGCGACCAGATCGGTTCGCGCCGTTTGGCTCTGCGCCAGCTGTTCCCGCAGCAGTTTGTTGTCCTCCGCGAGCTCACCAACGCGCTGGCTGAGCATTTCGAGGCTGGCACGCAGGGATTGCAGTTCGTTCGCGATAGGGTCTGAAGGTGGTGTTGACACGCCCAGCAGCATACCGTGCGATCCGTACCGTTCCGCATGGCCAAGGTCGTCGTCGTAGCCCCGTATGTTCCGTTCCCCGCTCGTCATGGTGGGGCGATCCGTTCACGGGTGTTGCTCGATGCGCTGTGTTTGGACCACGAAGTGCACTTGGCGGCGGCGGTCGCCAACGACGAGGATCGGGCGAATGCCAAGGCGCTAGAGGCGGATGCGGGCATTGTCGTGCACGCGCTGCCAGCCTACGAAGCGCCACGGCCCAGCCTGCCGCGCAAGCTACATAACTGGCTTCGCGGGCGTTCGGAGGTGGTGCGTCGTCGTTGGCCCAAGCAAGCCGCTACCGAGATGACGCGCATCTTCGGCCAGGTCGGATGCGACCTTCGAGTGGTCGATAGCACGTTTGCGTTGCCGGTGATCACTCATCCCTGTGACTTGCTGTATCTGCACAATCTCGAGCACTCGATGTTCGACCGCCAGGATGGTGAGCAGCGCAGGTTCTCGGATCGACTGACGCGCCGCATGGAAGCGCGTGGCTTGCGTTCGTATGAGAAGCGCGCGATCGAGCAGACGCCGTTGACGGTGACCGTTTCTGAGCACGACCGTTCGCTGGCGTTGGGTTTGGTGCCGAGCGCGCGGGTCGAAGCCGTGTCCAACTCGGTCGACCTCGAGCGATTGCCGTTGTTGCCCGCGCCGGCTTGCGGAGCAGTGCCGCGGTTGTTGTTTGTTGGCTCCCTCGACTATCCGCCGAACCTCGAGGCCGCGACCGAATTGGTCGAACGCCACGTGCCGGCGTTGCGCGAAGCCTTCCCCGAGCTGACCGTTCGGCTCGTCGGCAAAGACCCGCACGGCCACGGCGCTCGTTTCCGCGGAATTGCAGGCGTTGAAGTCATTGGGCCGGTTGACGACATCGTCGAGCACTACCGCGATACCCACGCCGTCTACCTGCCGATTCGCAGTGGCGGCGGCACGCGTATCAAGATTCTCGAGGCGTGGGCTCTGGGCGTGCCAGTGTTGTCAACGGCCGTTGGGTGCGAAGGGCTACCGGCGAATGATGGCGTCCATCTACATCGCTTCGAGACGCCGGAACAGGGCTGCGGCAAACTGCGCAGGGTTATGGCCGACGCGTCGCATGCCCTGCGTCAGAACGGACGGCAGTTGGTCGAGCAGCACTTCTCGCACGCCGCTGCGATTGCTCGGCTGCGCGTGCTCGCTAGCGACTTGTTGGCGCAGCGGGCGGACTGACCTCGACCTGCTGCAGCAGCGCACGGTCCGAGCGTCGGTAGTGGCGACGTGAGCATGTGCGTTGCCAGATGGCTTGCGGCAGGCGCGGAATCGTCGCGAGCATTGCCAGCACCCCATGCGCCATCGGGATGCCGAGAAGTCCTGCGTATTTGCGGATGTTCCACGTCAACATCACGGCGTGAGTCAGTAGCAGCACGGGGTCGGTGACGCTGCGCAAAAAGAACAGTTCGCGGTTGCGCCAGTTCAGCCGTTCGAGCGCTTCGCGACCGAAGACCTTGCTAGACGTGCCGCGGTGGGCGTGGTGCACGACGCTGTCATGGGCGTAGACACAGCGCCAACCGCGTCGCCATGCTTGCCACGACAGGCTGACATCTTCGACGTAGCAAGGCACGTAGAGGCGCTCGAAACCGCCGATTGCATCGTGTTTTTGGCGGTCGAAGGCGCTGCTGCCGCCGCC
>JBNMND010000293.1:0-7355 GCA_051274975.1 Planctomycetota bacterium
TTGCGGCAAGGCCGGCGGAGTTGCGCCGATTGGTCGGTCCTCGATTCTAGGGACGTGGGCCTGCCCTCTGGCATAGCTGCACAGGGATTCGGGTGACGATGACATTCGCGTTGCATCGTTAACCCGGTTAGGTGACGCATTCGCGTAGCATGACCCGTGTTCTCAAGAACCTCTGATTTGCCTATGACCCGATTCTCCGCCGTGCTCACTGCGCTGCTCTTGTCCGCCAGCTTTGCTGGAGCGCAAGCGCCCGCCGCTTCTCTGACTCCGGCATCGGCCGCCCGCGAAGACTTGCGCGTACTGTTCGTTGGGCAGGATCCAGCCAACCTGAAAGTCATGTTCTCGGACATGGCCGTGGAGCGCACGCATCAGCTCCATCGTGAGCGCACGGCTGCTTGGGAATCGCTACTGCGCTACCACTTCAAGAACGTCACGGTGGTTCACGGCGAGGACTACCGCGTCGCGATGTCGGACGACGTCGATGTCACGGTGTTCGATGTTCCGCCGAAGACGCTGACTGCAGCGGAGCGGGGTGTGGATCCGGATACCGGTAAGCCGACCTATCAGTCAGCGACCTACTTACCCGAGTCGTTCGATCGACCCGCGATCATGATCGGTGCCAGCGCCCCAAGGATCGGCGAGCCGCTCGGCCTCAAACTCGATTGGCTTTGACTCTGCCTCGACGCTCATGCGCACGGGATGCGCATGCAACATGATCTCTTTCACACTCCAAACGAAGTAACTCTGACGATCGCACCGCAGCCGACGCCGGATGCCTACAAGATGACCGTCGCCGACAAGGCGATGCCGATGTGGCGCGTGCAGACGGAGGGCTACACCGACGGTACCAATCAGTTGGTTGGTCTCGTCTCCCGCGACAAGGGCTTCCTCGATTCACCGGACACGGAATGGATCTCCAGTGGCGTCAATTCCAAGAACCCCGAGGCCGTCGCGATCGGCCGGCATGGCAACTTCCTGTTGTGGGGCTTTGCCGCGTCGCCGACCTACCTGACCGAAGAAGCCAAGCTCGTGTTCGTCAACGCGGTGCACTACATCAAGCGCTTCGATCATCAGGCTCCGATCGCACGCAAGCGGCAAGGAACGTCGACGCGGGATTCGGTGACGTTCGCGATCGAAAGCATCAGCGAGAAGAGCTATGCCCAGCGATTGGTTCGTCACAACCAGTTTGTTGTCGAGGACCAGAATCGCAAGGCGAAGGTGAAGGCGCGCATTGCCGCTGGCGAGAAGGTGTCGAAGTTTGAGCGCCAGATGCTCGGCCGCCCGGCGTCGAAACCGCCCGGTCGTTACCAATACGCGCGCCGCTACTTCACGCCGGAGCAGTGGCAGAAGGTCGCCGACAACGAAATCGCCATTCGCGAGACCCTTCTCGCCAGGTTGCCGTTCCTGCGGCCGCAAGGTTGGTACGAAATGGTCCTCGACGAAGACTTGGTGAAGCTCGGCGTTGGCAACAACGACATCACCATGCTCGATAAGGCGATCGAGACGTGGGCTGCTGGAAACGACAAGAAGGTCATGCGCGACGTGCTGATGCGCTACACCGATCAGTCGTTTGCGACGGTGGGTGAGTGGCGAAACTGGCTGGCGAGCAACCGCGCGCGGTTGTTCTACACCGAGTCGGGTGGTTTCAAATGGTTGGTTAATACGTTGGGTGATGCGCCTGCTGCGTTTCGCAAGCCCAAGTCCATTGGTGCGAACGCCAACAAGGCTGCTGGCAAGGCAGCGAACGCCGCGCCAGTGTTAACGCCGACCGCGCAGAGCCCGCTCGCCGCCAGCATGCGCATCGACTGGCTCGCGGAGGGTTGCTACCAAGTGGTGATCGATGTGGCGATCTTCGAAGGTTGGCACGCCTACGATGCCGCCGCCGCCGGTTCGCCTTACACCGTGTTGGAGCCGTCGCTCGACTTGCCGAAGGGTGTCAAGCAATTTGGTGAGTGGCTGCGACCGGAAGGGAAGGCATACGCCGCTGATCCGAACGTGACCGTGTTCGAAGGCAAACTCTCATTCCGTTGCAAACTGAGCGGCTACACGCCCAGCAACCTGAGCAAGGTCGTTTGCAAACTCAGCTACCAAGTCTGCGACGAGAACATGTGCCAGCGGCCGACGTCGCTTGAGCTGAGAGCGAAGCCAGCGGGCACACGGAAGACATTCTCGATCAGCCGCTGATCAGGGTGAAGCGTAGGGATCGGTTGCGTTGCCCGGAGCCTCTGACCCACTAGCGCTGGGTCTGTCTCGTTCCCGTGTTCGCCAAGTTCATTTGGCTAGGCTGGTCCTAGCCATCTTTACGGCCGCCGCCGACGTGGCTATGCCGCGTCATGCTGAGCAATCTGAAGATGCTGGGTGCGGTGACGCTGGGGGACGTGAGGATGGTCGTGCCTGGCACGAATGTACAAGTGGCCGTACGTGTTATCGAAGTCGATGCCACCACGTATCGCTTTGCGCCGGTCCTCGGCATGCCGATGAGTGCTGTGGCGCGGAAGGGCACCCTCAGTTGTCACCTAGATCCATTGCGCGCGTGGCAACCAAACTTTGTGCTCGAAGTTGGAGTCGGGCGAACAGCAGTGCGTCGCGGTGAAGTGAGCAAGTTGCCGCAGGACTTTCGGTTCGCGTTCTCGTTGAATCCGAACGCCGCGGATAACTCAGTCAGTCACCACGTGTACCAGTGGTGACTGACTGAGTTACTAGTTGCGCTTGGCGCAACAACGAACGCAGAGGTTGCGAGCCAACCGCGACAATCTACAAGCAACGCGGAACACGCGATGGCATCGCAGGCGTCATAGAGCACGGCCAACGGCACCATTCTTCTCGCGCGGATCCCCCGACGCTTGAGACCGTTGGCTCCTTACACCGTTGAGGGTAGTCGGCTAGCGCGTTGCGACGTGGCCTTTGAAGGAGGCCGTCAAACGTTGCGCACGTAGGTCGTCGTTACCTGTGTGAGGTGACCACTGACAATCGGAGTTACCTGTGCGTTGTCTTCTGGCTTCTTTCGTGCTCGCGGCGACTGCTTCCGCAGTTGCTGCCCAGCAATCCCTTACTACCACGTTCGCTAACAACAACGGTGGCGGAGCAGGCGGTGCGGTCTACTTCACGTTGACCGCAGGTTCGGTCGACGTCACCGTCACGAACCTCGACTTCCACTTCTCGAGTGCCGCTGGTTCGGTCGGCTCGATCGACATCTACACGACTCCAGGCACGCACGCCGGCAACGAGCTCAACATGGCGCTGTGGGCGAACGTCGCCAGCTGTCCGATCGCGGCCTCGAACGCGGCGGGCACGCCGACGAATGGTGTGCTCAGCGCACCGCTGGTCATCCTCGCGGGCACTTCGATTGGCGTTGCCTACACTGATAGCGCGGTGACGCTTGCGCACGCCTACACCTCAGGCACGGCGCCGTTTCCGCTCAGCTACGTGGGCTGTGCTCTGACGCTGGATGCGGGCACGGCCTCGAACACTCCGTTCTCAGGCGGCCTGTTCTCGCCACGCGTCGTCAACACGACCGTGCACTACGCGGTAGCTGGTGTCTGTGCCAAGGTGGAGAGCATCGGGTTGGGCTGTGCCACGGCGTTTGCTTCGGCATACGAAGCGACCACGTTGGATGTCTTCGCTACCACCAACACCATGGTCGGCTTGGACTTCATTAGCACCGGCAGTGGCTACGTCGTGACGCCATCGGCTGGCGTGATCGCGTCGATTGGCTCGCTAGATCCACTTGCCGTTCCGGTTGCAGGGGTCGGTGATGACGCCGTCGTTCCGGTCGGCACGCTCGGCCTCGAGTTTGGTTCGAACGGGTGGCTTGCCATGGGCGCGGGCAACAGCAACCAGTGGATACCCACGCCCGCCATCGTCCTGAACCAGGCCGCGACGCAGTTTTCATGCTGGGCCGACTTGCAGCCGAACACGGGTGGCACGATCACCTACGAAGAGCTCGGTTCGCAGGCGGTATTGACTTACGACGCGGTGCTCTCGTGGGGGACTACGGACGTCAATACCTTTCAGTTCGCCATCGATACAGCTTCTGGCAACGTCAGCCTCTACTTCGGGGCGATGGCGTCGGCAACGGCGCACCCGATGATACTTGGCTACTCGCCGGCAGGCCCCAATGCGGATCCTGGTTCGGTTGGAATCGAAGCAGAGCTCATCGCCAAGGGAGCCATCGTGCTCGAAGCGGGTGACACCATTCCGCTGCAGCTGGAAGCGATGAACCGCCCTGTTCAGGGCGCAACAGCTGTCAACTGGGACGTCACGACTTCGAACATCGATGCTGGCGCCGCGATTCACATCGGCATCCTTGGCCTGAGCAACCCCGCGTTGCCACTCAGCGGGATCGGCCTGCCGTCGGCTTGCACGCAATACGCCTCGGACGATGTACTGCTGCCACCGGCCATCGTCACTGGCATGTCCAGCTTCACTTGGACGGCGTTGGTCTTGCCGGCGTTGTCGCCCTCGTTCGCCGGCTTTGAGTTCTACGTGCAGAGCGGCACGCTTGGCTCCTCATCGCCTCTGCTCTACGGCGAAGGGCGCGCGTCGAACGGCATCAAGGCGACGGTCGGGACGTTGTAGCATCCTTGCGAGTCACGGCCGGAGAGCGCCTGGTGTTCATCGGCGACAGCAAGACGGATACCGAGTCTCGGACCCGGTTTCCGCCGCACGGCTATGGTGTGTGATGTTCGTCGCCACGATGCTCGCTGCGGCACAACCTGAGCTGCAACTCGATATCATCAATCGCGGCAATGACGGCGACACGGTTGTCGACCTGGCTAATCATTGGCAGAGCGATGTGATTGAGTTGCGGCCAGATTGGTTGTTCGTACTGATTGGCACCAGCTGTCCGTGATCCGCCAGTTTCCTGGGTGCATGTGCCCGGAGGGAAGGGCACCAGCTTGAGCCTGAATCCGTCGAAAGTGGAGGGAGACTCTGCCAGTCCGCGACTCGCGAGTGCCAGCCAACGACCCCGCAACGCCTGATCCGATATGACCAAGAAACCACTCATCCTGGTGGCCGCGCTGCTCCTGGTGGCAGCTGTGCTTTGCACCCACATCGACCAAGACACGGGCGATTGGTCGTTTGGCATGCCGTGGCAAGGCCTCGACTCTGCCAAGCAGAATGAAGAATTGCAGCAGCTGCTGGCCGACGAAACTGCGACCGAAGTCATTCAGAAGGTCGCGGCGTTGGTTGATGCCGGGGCGCAACTCGATGCGCCCAACCCTGGTGGTTACCTGCCGATTCACATGGCGATCTTCGGGGGACATGCTGGCGCCATGCAGTGGTTGCTCGACAACGGCTGCCCGATCGACTCGCGGACTTCTGACGGTACGCAACCATTGCACGAAGCTGCGTCGAACGGTCGGCTTGAGATCGTGAAGCTGTTGCTCGACAACGGCGCCAACGTCAACGCCGTGACCTTGTCTGGTGCCCAGCCGCTGCATTACGCGGCCATTGGTGGGAGCAAGGAGATTGCTGCGCTGCTGATCAAGGCTGGTGCGAGCGCTAGCAACAAGGACGAAAACGGTCAGTCGCCGTATGACTTCACCGATGACCCGGAGTTGCGCAACTTGCTGGTCGCCGCCGGTGCGCCACGTTCTGCTCCTTCGCTGTTCGAGGCGACCAAGCTTGGTCGGCAGCTAAGCATGTTGTGGCTGACCAGTGATGGTCTCGCTGACATGGACCAGTTGGCCAAGCAGCTGCTTGAAGCCGGGGCCAAGCCAGATGTCGTCGATAGCGAGGGGCAGCAAGCCATCCACTTCATGACTCACAATGCGGAGATCATGGCCCTGCTGATCGAGAAGGGAGCTTCGGTCAACGCCAGGAACGCCGAGGGGCAGCAGCCGTTGATGCTCGCGGTTAGCGAAGGGCACATCGAGACCGTTCGCCTGTTGCTCGCGAAGGGTGCCGATCCGCAGGCGCAGGACAGCCAAGGCATGACGGCAGCAGAGATCGCTGATACCGATGAGATGCGCGCCTTGTTGCAGGGCAGTTAGCGGCCGCGTGCGGCAGTTAGCGGCCGCGAGCGGCCGTTATTGACTCTTTGGTGTCTTGAGCGACTCGACAGCTGCTTGCAGCCGTGCCTTGGTCGGGAACCACTTCTTGCGCAAGAAATACAGCGGCGACATGAACACTAACGTGGCGCCCGCTGTCGGTGCCAACAACAGCCACGCCGGCACACTGCCGCTAGACTGCGCGTCCCACACCATGAAGCCGCCGATGGCGCCAACCGCGAGGCTCACAACGAACGCTAGGGCGCTCCACCGCAGCAGGCTGCGGATATGGCGGGCATCGAGTTCGCGGTCGGCGGTACTTGGTGGACTGGTGCCAACAGCTGAATCGCTGCCAGGCATGTCCGGCGCGGATGCCACCGCGTGCGCATGAGGCTTGGATACAATCGTTGCGATCGTGTCGGATGAGATCAGGTCCTTGACCTCATCGAGCCACTTGCGGGTCGCCGGGGATTGCGTGGTCGGCTGCTCTTGCAATTCGGCTTGCACGCCAGAGATCTCGCTCGTGGCTACTGGCAGCTGGGCAATCGCTGCGGCCAGTTCGCCAGCATCTTGGAATCGATCGCGGGGCGCACTTGCCGTGGCACGTTTCAGTAAGGCTACGACGCTGTCCGGAACATCCGCACGCTCCGAGCGAATGTCTGGGAACGGCTGCGTCGCGATTCGGTGCATGAGCGTCAGCACCGAATCACCGGAGAACGCGAGCTGTCCGGTTAGCAGGTAGTAGAGCGTTGAGCCCATCGCCCATACGTCCGTCGCGCTCGTGACCGCGCCTTCCCACTGCTCGGGCGGCATGAATGCTGGCGTGCCAACCGCAACTCCGGCCATCGACACCATCGAGTCCGGGCTGCCATGCTCCGGCTTGGCCAACCCGAGGTCACCGACCTTCACTTCGCCGCGCGCGGAGATCAGCAAGTTGCCGGGCTTGATGTCGCGATGCACGATTCCTTCGCGATGCGCAGCATGCAAGCCAAGCGAAGCGTCGTGCACGATGCGCAAGGCCTCTCCCACAGGCAGCGGACCCAATCGGGTCACGCGCTGGTGGGCGTCTTCGCCGGGCACATACTCCATGGTCAAGTAGTGCAGGTCGCCAGCGCTCTCGACATCGAACACGCGCACCACGTTGTGGTGATTGATGCGCGCCGCAGAACGTGCTTCGCGGCGGAACCGTTGCACGAACGTCGGGTCACCATTCGACTTGCTTGGCGGCACGACTTTGACCGCGACTTCGATGCCGAGGTTTAGGTGTAGGCCGCGGTAGACGACTCCCATGCCGCCTTCGCCGATGCGTTCCAGCAGCACACATGGTGCGAGCACCTTGTGCCCACGCACTTCGGTCACAGC
>JBNMND010000294.1:0-7318 GCA_051274975.1 Planctomycetota bacterium
CACAACGAACTCGGCACGCTCAGCAACCTGACCGAACTGATCGAACTGACGCGTCGCGAAGCGCCGCAAGCACACATCCACGTCGATCTGGTGCAGACCTACGGCAAGTTGCCGTTCGACTTTGACGAGTACGACGTCGATTCGATTGCCGTCTCCGGCCACAAGTTCCACGGCCCGCGCGGCATGGGCTTCCTGGCGTTGTCGAGCGCGGCCGAAATCGCGCCACTGCAAGAAGCGGGTGGCCAAGAAGGTGGCCTGCGCGGCGGCACCGAAAACGTTGCCGGTGCCATCGGCCTCGCGATCGCCGCAGAACAGGCGCTCACCCACCAGGCCGAAACCGAAGTACACACGCGCGACTTGTGTGCCCGCGTCTTCGAGATCCTGCAAGACGCGGTGCCGAATGCGAAACGACTCGGCAATCCGGACCGACGACTGCCACACATTCTGTCGATGCAACTGCCGGACGTGGCCGGCGAAACGTTGATGACGCGTTGCGATGCGCGCGGCGTCGCATTCTCGGTTGGCTCGGCGTGCCACGGCACTGACGACAGCAGCAGCAAGGGTCAGGGCAGCAAGACCCAGATGCATAAGGCCAAGCAGCCCAAGAAGGCGCCGAAGCGGGCCAAGAGCAACAAACCTGACAACCACGTGCTCGCGGCAATCGGCCTCAACAAGAACGAGGCGCGCGGCGTGGTGCGATTGTCGTTTAGCGACCAGACCAGCATCGACGACGCCGAAGACGCCGCCGACATCATCGCCGACGAAGCGCTGCGCCTGCTCGCGTCGGCGCCGAAGCGCCCCGAACGCAAACCACAGCCGAAGGCCACGACAGGGGACGATAGCCGTTGAGCAAGCCCAAGACTCCGGCGATGCGCCAGTTCGCAGCGGCCAAAGAACAGCACCCGGATGCGATCGTGTTCTTCCGCATGGGCGACTTCTATGAGCTGTTCCATGACGACGCGAAGGTTGCGGCGAAGGCGCTCGGCATCACCCTGACCGCGCGCGGCAAGGGCGAATCTGCCGTGCCGATGGCCGGCGTACCCGTTCGCTCGCTCGACGGTTACTTGCGTCGCCTCGTGCAGGCCGGCCACCGCGTCGCGATCTGCGAGCAGATGCAGGATCCGAAGGAAGCAAAAGGAATCGTGGACCGCGCCGTCGTGCGCGTCGTCACGCCTGGCACGCTGACCGAAGACACCCTGCTAGACATTCGCCGCAGCAACCACCTCGCGGCGGTTTCCTTCGGCAAAGAACGCTGTGGCATCGCGTGGGTCGAACTATCGACGGGCGCGTTCTTCGTCACCGAGGTCCAAAACGACCGACTGGCGGACGAACTTGCACGCATCGAACCAGCTGAGTTGCTGCTGAGTGAAGACCGGCGCGACAAGGATCAGTCGTGGTTGCCGCAGACGAAGACGCCGATCGCCTATCGCGCCGGCTACGACTTCGGCGGCGACGGTGGCACGCGCCTGCTGCAAGAACACTTCTCGGTCTCGACGCTCGCCGGTTTCGGCATCGATGACTCGCCGTTGGCGATCGGCTGCGCCGGTGCCCTGCTCGCGTATCTGCAAGAAACGCAGCAAGGCGCGTTGCCCAACTTGCGCCGCCTCGAAGTGTGGCGCGACAGCGCGTTCCTCGGCCTGGATCGCACGACGCGACAAAGCCTCGAGCTCGTGCAGACGATGCGCGGTGGCGAAGGCACGCCGCTGCTGTCGATCCTCGACCGCTGCGACACGCCAATGGGCGCGCGAAGATTGCGCAACTGGATCCTGTCGCCGCTGGCACAGCTCGGCCCGATCCAACAACGCCAAGACGCCGTCGCCGAGATCCACGCGGACTCCGAATTGCGCGCGCTGATGAAGTCGCACCTGACGCAGGTTCTCGACCTCGAACGACTGTCGTCGCGCGCCGCGTTTGGCCGCGCCAACGGCCGCGACTTGGTTGGCTTGCGCCTCAGCCTCGAGCAACTACCGCCACTGAAGGCTCGCTTCGCCGAGTGTCAGAGCGAACTGCTGCGCGAACTGGGCAACACCGTCGACCCGGTGCCGGAGCTGACTAGCGCGATCGCCAAGGCACTGGTTGAAGAACCGCCGACGACAATCAAGGACGGCGGCCTGATTGCGCGTGGCTACCACGAAGAACTCGACGAGCTGCGCGATCTCGCACGCGACAGCACGGAATGGCTGGCGCGCTACCAACAACGCCTGGTCGAAGAGACCGGCATCACCAGGCTGAAGGTCGGGTTCAATCGCGTCTTCGGCTACTACATCGAGATCTCCCACGCAAACAGCTCGATCGAACTGCCTGCTGAGTTCGTTCGCAAGCAGACGACCAAGAACGCCGAACGCTACGTCACCGACGAACTGCGCGAACTCGAGACCAAGATCCTCAAGGCCGAAGAGAACAGTAAGGCGCTCGAGTATGACCTGTTCTCGCAGCTTCGCGATCAAGTCGCCGCTGCCGTCGATCGCCTGCAAGCGACGGCGCACGCGGTCGCCGACATCGACGTCTGCTGCTCGCTGGCAACGGTCGCAATCGAACGCGACTATGCGCGTCCCGAGCTCGACAACTCGTGCACGTTGAAGATCGACGACGGCCGCCACCCGGTGCTTGAAGCCACGCATGCAGCCGGTTCGTTCATCGCCAACGACACGGACCTCTCGCCACCGCAGCGGCGCCTCGTCTTGCTGACCGGCCCCAACATGGCTGGTAAGTCGACGTGGATTCGGCAGAACGCGCTGATCGTCATCATGGCGCAGATCGGCAGCTTCGTGCCGGCGAAGGCCGCGCACATCGGCTTGTGCGATCGCGTCTTCACGCGCGTTGGCGGCGCCGATGACATCAGTCGCGGCGCATCGACATTCATGGTCGAGATGACTGAGACGGCGAACATTCTCAACAACGCGACCGACAAGAGCCTCGTGGTGCTCGATGAAGTTGGCCGCGGCACCAGCACCTACGATGGCATGTCGCTCGCGTGGGCTATCGCCGAAGATCTGCACGAACGCATCAACTGCCGCGCGCTGTTCGCGACCCACTACCACCAACTGATGGACCTCGCCGGGCCCGACCGCGGCATCGTCAACTGCCGCGTCGCGGTGCGCGAGTGGGGCGACGAAATCGTGTTCTTGCATCGCATCGAGCAGGGCGGCACCGATCGCAGCTACGGCTTGCACGTGGCACGCCTGGCCGGCATCCCGAAGGCGGTCATCGATCGCGCCGAAACGGTGCTCAACAAGCTCGACGATGAAGGCGACGGCGTGCGCGAGGCGCTGGTTTCGCAGCGGGATCTACAGAAGCCCGGTCCTAAGCAGCGCGAGCTGTTTACGGCTGCGCCGGAGCCTGTGATCGAGGAGTTGATGAAGATCGACCTCGATGACCTAACGCCGCGGCAAGCGGTCGATTGGCTGCGCGAGCAGCAACAACAGCTGAAGAGCAAGTAACACGCGCCTTCCTGCCGATACCTTGACTGTAGATGAGCGCCCCAATCACCATCCGCCCCTACCAGCCCGGCGACGAAGAGTCGCTGCTGAGGGGCCACAACCAGATCTTCCCGGAGCGATCGCTCGCCCACTGGCAGTGGAAATTCGGCGACAACCCGACGGGACAGGTGCACACCATGGTCGCCGACCATGAGCAAGAGGGCTTGGTCGGAGCCTACGTGACGCTGCCGGCGCACGCGTTGATCGAAGGGCAACGCCGCATCATCGGTCAGTGCGTCGACCTTTGGGTGCAGCCGCAGCACCGGCGCTTTGGCCCGCGTCCCGGACTATTCGTCAATTTGGCGCTCGCCCACTACGAAGAATGGGGCGGCAAGGGTGAGAACCAGAACTCGTTCCACCATGGCTGGCCGATCGCAACGTGGCGCATTGGGCAGAAGTATCTGAAGTACGAGATCGTTCGCGACTGGGACTTCCTGTTCCGCGAGATGACGCCGGGCGGGTTCCCGAAGCGTTCGACCAGTGACGAGCTTGAGGTCCGCAAGGTGGGTCGCTTCGACACAGACGTCGACGGTCTCTGGACCGAGTTTTCGAAGGAGACGCAGCTCGCGGTCATTCGCGATCAGCGCTACCTGAACTGGCGCTACGCCGATGCGGTCGACTCAAGCTACGAACTATACGAGTGCCGCGAGAAGTCGAGCAACAAGCTGCGCGGCATCGCCGTCGTGGCACAGCGTAACTTCATCCTTCCCAACACGTGCTTCCTAGTCGACTGGATGGTGCCGCAGCACGACGGCGACACAACCACGGCACTTGTGGCAATGGCGGAGGAGCGCGCGACCGCTCTCGGAACGAACACATTGGCGACGCTGTTCCAGCATCGCGACCCACGGTTCCTCGAATTCCAGAAGATGGGGTTCTTGGTCTACGGAACGATCTACTTCCAGGTCGTCATCCCGTTCGACAAGCACGACACCCACTTCTACAAAGAACAGTGGTACCACACGCTCGGCGACTCAGACCTGATCTGAGTTAGCGCTTGCCGGTCTCGGTTTCGGTCTTCTTCACCGGCTCTCGAGGTGAGTCTTTTGCCGTTTCCCTGGCGCGCGCCTCACCGTCCGCGAACATCGGCAGCGCCAAAGTTGCGAAGTGGCCAACCGCGTTGCGAACGCGGCCAAGATCAAGTCGCAAAACGAGGTCCGTGCCGTCAACTTCCTTAACGACCTTCTTCATCACCGACGACTCGAGTTCATCCCAGATCTCGCAGCCGCGCATCGCCTTGATGTCAGCGAACATCAGGTTCTCGTAATTGAGGATCATGAAGTCGCGCGGAGCGAACTTCCTGTCCTGAGCGACCGGTGCTGAGCACACGAGAGCCAGCGCGAGGCACGAGAGGGATCGATGGGTTTTCGACGTCATATGGCTCCCGTGTGGCATGCCGAGTTGAAGGGACCCAGTTAATGGACCAGTCTCAGCATGCTCGTGACAGGGAGCCAGTGAGCCTCGCAGCGATTCTCTTCCAGAATGCTCACAGGCGGCGCCCACATCGGCACACTCACTATTCGTGCAAGCTGTTGACGCTACCTACTCAGCGGCCAGCGTTTGCGACGATGAACCAGGTGATCGCCGCGACGATGATGGTGACGGGGATCAGGAAGATCCACCCGGGTCGCCGGACTTGCTCGTTGTTGGCGTTGCTCATGTTGCTGTTGGTCATGTTGCGGTTGCTCAGGACCGCGTGCTGCTGAACATCACGATACCAAGAGAACCGAACAGAATCGTCGGTGTCCACGCGGCAACAATGGGATGTAGCATGCCTTGTTGCTGACCGAGCTTCTGACAGGTCAGGTCCAACAGCATGTAGCCACCGCACAGGGCAATCGAGGCCAGGATGCGGTCGATGCGGCTACCGCGCTCATAACGAATCGCCAGTGGCAACGCGAGTAGCAGAAGTAGCAGGTTAGACAGCGGATAGGTGATGTGCCGATGGAACGCCAAGCGCAGGTCGTTGCGATTGGGACGCTCCTCCATCATTACGAGCAGTTCGGTATACGACATCATCGCCGGATCTAAACTGTCGCGCGCGCTCTTCACGATTGCCGTCGGCGTCAGGTCTGGACGGCCCAGCCACTCGATCGGCCTGCCACCGGTACTCGCTTCACGGCGACCGCCAACCAACCTCCAGTCGCTGTGCTTCGCTTCCCAGATGCCTTGGTCCGCATTGATCATGAACGCGTCGGCAGCGAAGTCGCCCTGTACCAACAAGCTGACCCCGCCGATCGTCTTCTTGGCCGGATCGAACGTAGCGGCATAGAAGTATTGGCTGGCGTCACCATGCTTCTCGTGCACGACGCCCTTCACTTCCTCTCTGCGCTCCTTCAAGAACGTCGACTGCGTCGCAAGTTCGGCGCCGACATGCGGCACGATCCACTGCCAACTCGCAACCATCATCGAAGCAGAGAGCACGCCGCACCAAAGCATCGGCCGCATGACCTGGTGGATGCTGCGGCCAATGAACAGCATCGGCACGATCTCATTCGCACCGTGCAGGCGCGCGACCGACATCATGCCGGCAATCACGGTGGCGAACGGTGCGACCGTTGTCAGCAGGACGGGCACCAGCCTCATGTAGTAGAGCCCCAACTGCGTCGCCAAGCCGAACGCACCAATGTCCTTCGCTTCGGCCGTCGCCGCGTATTTGGGCAGGCTCGTCAGAAGGTCTACCAAGATGGTGACCATCAGGAAGAACGACAAGGCAGCCAGGAAGGCACCCAGAACAATCTTGCCAACGTATCGGTCGAGTTTCTTCACCGGCGAAGCTGCCTCCACACCAGTGGCACGCCAACCACACTCAGCAACACAACCGGCATCCAACCGCACCACGGGTTGTTGGTCGAGATCAGGAAGCGCGCCCCAAGAACCTCACCTAGGTAGAACATCGCGAGTGGCACCAAGGCCAACATCAGCGCGAAGACGCGACCGCGATGACTCGCCATCTCGGCGATACAGAAGCCAATCGGCGCCAACAGCGCCGGCATCAACGCGAAGCTACAACGGCGGAACAAGGTGTAGGTCGCGCGCACCGGATCCGCATGCACGCCGCGCATGATCTCGGCCAGCAACTGATCACTGGCGACATCTTCGTCTTTGTCGAGGCGACCGCCGGCCGAACCGATCTCGTCGAGCGGCACCGTGATCCTGAGCTCTCCACCCTCGAGCGGCTCTGCGCCAAGGCTTGGTTGGCGCACACCGCTCAACACGACTTGGATGTCGTTATTGACGTCCCAATCCTTCGTAGGCGGAATCGACACACGATCGACAAAGATAATTCGCGACGTCAAGTTCGCAATCGGCTCAGGAGAGTACACCGTGCACTCGAGCATGTCCTGCGTCACGGCATCCCGCTCACGGAACGTCAACACGCGCCCGCCCGGTAGCTTAATCCGGTCACTACCAAGGTTGAGGTTGATGAACGCGTTGCGCACCACTTCCTTGATGACGCGGTACTTCATGAAGTGCACCGCGGGGATCATGTAGTGGTTCGCGAACGACGCGCCGACCGACAACATGATGCCAACCAACACCGCCGACTGCATCGGCACGCGCGGCGAGATGCCGGCGGCGCGCACGGCGAGCAATTCTCGGTCCTGGGCGGCGCGCGTGTAGGTCACCACCGTGGCGATCAAGAATGAGATCGTCAGCAGGTGCGGAACGGCATCCAGCGCAAAAAACAGCGTGATCTTCGCCGCATCGAGCAGCTCACCGCCCTGCGATCGTTGGATGCCGCGGTAGACCAGCGAGATCAACACGACCCCAAACAGCACGATGAACGTGATCGCAGCGTTGACCGCGAGTTCCTTCAGGTAGTATCGGTGTAGCCG
>JBNMND010000295.1:0-7244 GCA_051274975.1 Planctomycetota bacterium
GCTAGAAGGGGGGGGCAGCGTTGGTGT
The DNA here is from genome assembly GCA_051274975.1 of Planctomycetota bacterium. GTDB lineage: Bacteria > Planctomycetota > UBA1135 > UBA1135 > UBA2386. Next base: position 28 of record JBNMND010000295.1, read on the forward strand.
GAGTTCGCCGGAGTTGCCTACGCCCAGCAGTTGCGCAGGCAATATCCACGCGGGCAGTTGACCCACAGGTAATGTCGACGCAAAACGGGCCGCCTCATCATCGATGGGGCGGCCCGTTTTGTTTTCGGTGAGCGTTAGCTCACCAGAAATCAGTCAGCGGCAGAGTCCGTTAGGACTAGGCGCCAGCCTTCTTCATCTTGCGAAGGCGAAGCTTCTTCGTGCCCATCATCGCTTCTGCGATGGCTTCCTTGGTGACAGCCTTCTTGTCCTTGACGAACACGAGGGCCTTGCCATTTATGCCATTGGGGTGAACGCGGATAACACCGGGTAGCTTGCTCAAGACGTCACGCGTCTCGACTGCAGTAGCACCTCAACCAAGGCCCGAGATCGAGCACTCGTAGACGATCGCTGCCGTCTCGACATCGACTTCCTTGAGCTTCTTGATCTTGACGCGCTTGACGTTCTTCTTCTCGAGCCACATGTTGAGATCAGCGATCTCAGGCGTGCTCTTCTTGTTCTTCAGCTCGAAGTAGCCGACACCGGTGGTGTCGAAGACGAGCTTCTTGATGTTCTTGTGCTTCTTGAGGACCGAACTGACCCTCTGTGCCATTGAGGCAGCGCCTCAACCAGAGATTCCAGAGGCTTCGATTCGCCAGAGCTTCTCGGTGTCTACCTTCGGCTTAATCTGCTGCCCCTTCGTTTGGGCTATCGCAGGTGTCGCGAGGGCGAACACCGCAAGCATTGCACTTGCAGTCAATCGCATCAGTTCTTGCTCCTTAAGAGGGGGCTGGTTTCCGGCACGGACGTCCCGGGCCAGCTACTGTTATCGGTTAAATCACGGCACGTGCAAACCCCGAACGACTAGAAACGCCAGTCTGCGCGCGTACCGCGTTGGTACCATGGGGCCGGATTAGGGCTATTCGCCGCGCCGGTGGGCAGAATGCACCGAGATGCTGGCGTAGCGAGTTGGTCGGCTTGGTGCGGCCGCATCGAAGTGGGCTGCTTGCTTTAGTTGTGCAAACTCGATAGCTTTGCATGGGAAAGTTGAGTTGCCCATGCCGTTGGCCCATCAAGTTCTCGTGCCGCTGCTGATTCTAGCTAGCTGCTTGGTGGCCCAGACTGCGCCACCGAAGCCCGCTGCGCCTGATGGTGGCAAGGAAACCGCGGCCGAGGTCGGTGTCGCGCGGTCGCCATTTTTGGGGCCGCAGGACAAGCATCTATTGTCTGTGTGGGGGCAGTGTGCCGCTTTGCGGCGCCAGTTAGGTTTGCCAGCAAAGGCGCCCAACGCGCACCTGGCCCGCGTGATTGAACCGCGCAGTGATGCGATGCGGCACGTGTCGCTCGGCCTTGCCGTGATCCGCGACGCGGCGCTGCTCGAGCAGAAGGCTAAACTCGACCCTGAGAAGTGGCCGCAGTTTGCTGCTCGTCGCAACGGCAAGGTGCTGCGACACTTTACGACCGCGATCGTTCGCGACCCTGCCAGCATCGACGCACTGTTGGCGTTGGCAAACACGTCCCGCAGTTCGTTAGTTGCGACCTTGGCGTTGCGCGCGATCCAACGCGATGTGCTCGCAGTGCACGCTTCCGAGCGCACCGTTTCGTTGTTGTCGGTACTGTTGGAGCACTCGTTTCCGACCGCGGCTGAGTTGGCCTACTCGCACTTGGAGTTCTTGCTCGACGCTGGCGTGCCCGATGGTGGGGTGCGTCAGCAACTTGCCGAACGTGCCAAGCACCTGTGGCCTGCAGAGGACGGCGACGTTCGCGTTGGTGCGTGGGGCACGCAATCACTGTTTCGGCCAGAGCAGACCCTCACATCCGCCTTGCCGCCACCGGCCGACCTGCCGTCGCGGTTGCTCGTGCTGTTGGCGTTGCGCGCGGACGAGGCGGTGTTGACGCGGTTCATCAAGGGCGATTTCGACCCGCGCATCCTGATGCACGCTCACTGCCTAGCGGCTCCTCGCGTTGCGACGCGCGACGCAGTGCAGATGTTTCACTGGTATCGCAAAGCCGCGGAGAGCTGGGCGGGTAAGCACGGACTCGCAGTCAACGCTTGGAGATACGGTGCCATCTCCGTGCTTGTCGCGGTGTTGCCCAAGTTGCCCGAAAAGCACCTGTCCTGGTATGGCAAGAACTTGGTCGAGAGCAACACTGGCGCCGCTGCCAGGGCCATTGCGTTGCATCGCCTGGCATGCCTCGAGCGATCGCGGCACCAGTCGTGGTTCGATGTGTCGTCGGGAGCTCTGAATAAGATCGCCGCCGCGGATGTCTTGCCGCTGTGGCGCTACCTCGGTTCGCAAGATGAGTGGACGCTCGCCGGCTGCATGAGCGTCGCGCCATGCGTGTCCATTGCTCAGGTCGCGCAACACTACTGGCGCAGCGTTCTGCGTTCGGCGCCAATGGGGGAGTCAACCGCAGAGCTCGCACTGCTAGCTTCGTTGTGGCAGAACGCGAAGCCAGCAGTCGCTCGCGCGATCGTGCGGCGCGCCTTACTGCACGGCGCGGCAGGCCAAAAGGCTGTGAACGGTTGGTTACGGGGCGCTCTGCGCAAGGAACAGTCCCTCAGTGCAACGGCGCTTGAATTAGCGATTGCGCTCGGTTTGCCACAGCCACCGCGCGTATGGCCAGAGCAGGGGCCTGAGTTGCGCGCCCTGCAAGAACTGCACGACGCGTTCTATGCCGACGACAGCGATGATCTCCATGCGCTGCTGAAGATCCCGGCGGCGGATGTTTCTGGGTGTCACGTGCGCGCCACCTTGCATGCCGCGGCGCGGCTGTCGCAATGGTCGCCGGAACTTGCGGTGTTCGTCGCGCGCGCGACGACCGAGCCTCAGCCTGACACACGTCGTGTTGCATACGCCGCGCTGGCGAGCGAGGGGGCGCGTGCTCACGAGGTCTCGTGGCTCGCGCAGGAAGCGGCATTCGACGTCGATGTCGACGTGCGCCGCGCCCCGTAGCTGCAGCTCAATGAGCAGCTGCGCAATCGGCAGCTGCGCAATCGGCAGCTGCGCAATCGGCAGCTACCCAGTCAGCAGCTCCTAGAGCTTTGGGCCAGCGCCCTTGATGGCGTCGCTGGCGCGGTCGGCGAAGTTGTCGAAGTTCTTGTTGAACAACGACGCGAGGTGCTTCGCCTTCTCGTCGTAAGCGGCCTTGTCGGCCCACGTGTTCTTCGCGATCAGCAGATCGTCCGGCACGTTATTGCACTTGGTCGGCACGACGAGTCCGAAGATCTCATCAGTGACCGTTGGCGCGTCTTGCAGCGAACCATCGTGGATGCCGTCGAGGATCGCGCGCGTGTGCTTGAGGCTCATGCGAGCACCGGTGCCGTAGGCGCCGCCACTCCAGCCCGTGTTGACCAACCAGGCGGTCGAACCGTTCTTGGCGATTTGGTTGGCGAGCAACTCCGCATACTTGGTCGGGTGCCAAACCATGAAGGCCGCACCGAAGCACGCCGAGAAGGTCGCTTCCGGCTCGGTGACGCCCATCTCGGTGCCGGCAACCTTGGCCGTGTAGCCACTGATGAAGTGGTACATCGCCTGTTCCGGCGTCAGCTTGCTGACGGGCGGCAGAACGCCAAAGGCGTCACAGGTCAGGAAGATCACATTCTTCGGATGGCCACCGACGCAGGGGATTTTGGCGTTCGGGATGTATTCGACCGGGTAGCTGCAGCGCGTGTTCTCGGTGATCGACTGGTTGGTGTAGTCGATGACCCGCGTGTCTTCGTCGTAGACCACGTTCTCGACAACCGAGCCGTAGCGGATCGCGTCCCAAATCTCGGGCTCACTTTCCTTGCTGAGGTTGATGCACTTGGCGTAGCAGCCGCCTTCGATGTTGAAGACGCCGTCATCGCTCCAGCCGTGCTCATCGTCACCGATCAGCGAGCGCGCCGGGTCGGCCGACAGCGTTGTCTTGCCCGTGCCCGACAGGCCGAAGAACAGCGATACGTCGCCATCCTTACCTTCGTTGGCCGAGCAGTGCATCGACATGACACCGGCTTTCGGCAGCAGGTAGTTCATGATCGTGAAGACACCCTTCTTCATCTCGCCCGCGTATTGCGTGCCGAGGATGACGAACTCGCCCTTCTCGAAGCTGAGGTCGACCGAGGTCGAGCTGCTCATCTCATTGGTCAGCGGGTTGGCCGGGAACAGGCCGCCGTTGAAGATCACGTAGTCCGGCTCACCGAAGCTCTCAAGCTGCTCTTTGGTCGGGCGGATCAGCATGTTGTGCATGAACAGCGCGTGGTAGGCGTTCAAGCAGATGATGCGGATCTTCTTCTGGTGCTTGGGATCCCAGCCGGCGTAGCCATCGACGACATAGATCTGGTCGCGCGTGTTGAGGAAGTCGATCGCGCGGCGCTTGTTGATCTCGAAGGTCTTCTCTTCGAGCTTGATGTTGACGCTGCCCCACCAGATGTCGTCGTTCGACGGTGCCGCATCGACGATGCGCTTATCCTTCGGCGAGCGACCCGTCTTTTCACCGGAACGGGCGGCGAGTGCGCCGCTGCTGACAATCTCACCTTCACCACGCGTCAGGGCCTGCTCGTAGAGCACGGAAGGCTGGGCGTTGCGGAGGACGTTTTGGACCGAGATGCCGTATTGGGAAAGGTCGACGGTGGGCATGGGGACTAATTAGAATTCAGGGCCAGTGATCCGGCGCGTCCGAATCGGCGAAACAAGCTATCCGAGGGGGGCGGAAGGGTCCAGTGCCACGCCGGACTTGCGATTCGCCCGACGAAAACTGCTTGCACGATCCTCGGATGAGCGCTAGCGTCCCCGCCCGATCTACGCACCCGTAGCTCAATTGGATAGAGCACCTGACTACGGATCAGGAGGTTAGAGGTTCGACTCCTCTCGGGTGTACCATCTTTTGCCGTTGGCACATGGTGGTGGCCCCCCGTGAGGCGCCTGGTGTGGATCGCCTGCTGCCAAGCGGTGACCTGGGCTGGTTCGCATGGGGAGTGCTAGGCGGTACCTCGACGACAAGCGGTTTGACTTGCAGCTTGAGTCGACTGGTCACGTAGGCGTGATCCTGGTGCTTGCCAGCAATGCCTATACGACAGGGGCATTCCGTAGCCGCCTGGAGCCTCCGGGGCCTGCGACAGGGCACTACGACCGACCGCTTCCGGAAGGGGCCGAGACCGTTGATGCGCGCAGCGTGGCAGGCAGCTTCAATCTGCTCTCGGCGCCGCTGATGAATGAGGTGATTGATTGCGCAGGTCGATTGACGCTCTCGCTTGATGTGGCTCAGCGGCTTTGTGACTCAGGCGCGATCGCTTGGGGTGACCTCGATCCGCGCGCGCGCTGCCGTCGCGTCGCGCACGGCACGTTCAAACTCTTCCGCAAGGGACTGGGGGACGGAAATACTCACGTCCACCTGAGTCCCGTAATCGGACTTCAGTGGTTGCAGTGCAAATGTGTTGAGCACCGACGCGAGCGCACCCGAGTCTTCGTAGGCGTGTTGGATGCGGATGGTCGCGTGTGGAATGACTTCGACGATGTCGGCCAGTTCCAGCGCTTCTTGCGCTGCACCTCCGTAAGCGCGGACGAGTCCGCCGGTGCCGAGCTTGGTGCCGCCGAAGTAGCGGCTGACGACGACCAGCACATCGGTCAGGTCCTGGCCGTCGATGTGCTTGAGCATCGGGCGACCAGCCGAACCACTCGGCTCGCCATCGTCGCTGTATCGAAAGTCATTCTCGCCGCGACCAAGTCGCCACGCGTAGGCGTGATGGTTGGCGCCATTCATGCGGGCCCGAACGGCTGCGAGATGGGCTTCGATTTCGTCGACATTCTTGACCGGGAATACACTCGCGATGTGGCGCGATCCCTTGATCTTGTCCGGCTCGTGCTCGAGCGCTTCGGCAATCGTTCGGTAGCTGTCGGACATGTCGTGGAGCCAAGTGTGCCCGACTATCGGCAGTGCACAAGTGGGCTAGACTCGGGCTTCGCGTCGGAGCCGCAAGGTGCTGATGAAGTAGTGCGCGCTACTTCAGCGGTTGCAGCGACTGCAACACCGTCGGCAACAACTCGGACACCGTTGGGTGGATCGGCACCGACTCGGCGACGACCCGATACGACGCGCCAGCGTACATCATATTGAGCAGCGAGTGCACGATCTCGTCGCCTTCGACGCCATGTACGGTGGCGCCCAGGATCTGCTCCGAATCGGCGTCGACCAGCACTTCCATGAAGCCGTGGGTTTCGCTGCGCTCTTTGGCGCGACCGACGTTCGCCATCTTGCGATGACCAATCAATACGTTGCGGCCCGAAGCGCGCGCTTCCTGCTTGTTCATGCCGACGCGGCCGAGCGGCGGGTCGACGAACAACCCGTAACCGAGGTGGCGGTCGCTGACCTTTCTGCGCGCATCGTCGAGCAGTTGATTGGCCGCGATCTCATAGTCGTTGTAGGCGGTATGGGTGAACGCGCCGCGGCCATTGCAGTCGCCGAGTGCCCAGACACCATCGACCTTGGTGCGCAGCGTGTCGTCGACTTGCACGTAGCCGCGCTTGTCGAGCTTGATGTCGGTGTTCTCAATGCCCAGGTCGTCGGTGTTGGGGCGGCGGCCGACGGCGAGCAGCAGGTGGCTGCCTTCCAGCCATTCCGGACTGTCGCCGCACGTCACTTGCACCGCGACCTTGTCGCCGCGCCGTTCGCCCGAGAGGCAGTTGGCGTCGGTGCGAATCGTGATGCCTTCGGCTTCGAGTGATTCATGAACGGACTGGCTGACGTCTTCGTCTTCGCGCGCAATGATGCGCGGGCCACGTTGCACGACCGTGACCTTGCTGCCAAAGCGGCGGAAGATCTGGGCGAACTCGAGGCCGATGTAGCTGCCGCCAACGACGATCAGGTGTTCGGGCAACTCGGTCAGTTGCATCATCTCGACGTTGGTCATCGCGCCGCAGTCGGCGAATGCTTCGGGCACGACCGGGCGGCCGCCGACGTTGAGGAAGATCTGCGGTGCTTCAATGAGTTGCTCGCCAGCACGGATGGTGTCGTTGGCTTCGAAGCGCGCTTGGCGACGGATCACCGTGACGCCGTCGAGTCCATCGAGCCAGCCTTCGACGCCTTTGTTGGATGCGCTCGAGATCTCCTTCATGCGTTCGTGCACGCGCTGCATGTCGACCTGGATTTCGCCGCTGATGTTGACGCCGAACTCCTGCGCGCGTCGGGCGACGTGTGCGGTGCGGGCACTGGCGACGAGTGCTTTGGTTGGGATGCATCCG
>JBNMND010000296.1:0-7240 GCA_051274975.1 Planctomycetota bacterium
GGTCGCCGTGAAGCTTTCGGGGTGCTCCACGAATGCGGCCCGCATATGGGAGAGCGTTGTTGCGTGCCCCGACGATAGGGCTAGCTGCGGCGCTGCGAGCAAGAGTTGTCAGCTGCGTGCGTTGGAGTGCTGCCCTGCTGCCGCGGCTTGAGACGCAACCAGCGAGTCGGTTCTCAGAGAGCGAGAAGGCTTGCGAGCTGTGAACCCGTGCCGCGGCGTTAGCCGCGCATCACTTCCCAGATCTCGGCGCCGAGGTAGTCCCACGGCAGGCGACCCTCATCGCACTCGGCTTCGTCGGCGGAGAACGCCACGTCGACCATGTAGATGATGCGGCCGGTCTTCTGGCCAATGTTGCGGGCGCCATGCGCGACGCCGGGCGGAATGCGCACCAAGCGGTCTTTGCCGTCTCCGAGCACGAAGCGCATCGTCTGGCCTTCGGTCTTGCTGCCTTCACGACAGTCGTGCAGCACCAGCAGCAGCTTGTCGCACGGCGGCACATACCAGACGTCGGTTTGACGGTGGTGGAGATGGAACGCCTTGCAGGCGCTGGGCTCCATCTCGGAGTAGTTCATCTGCTTCACTTCGAACCCAGGCAGCTGCTCGTGCATGCCAGCCGACATGCGGCCGAGTTCGGTGATCGCGCCACCGTCGTCGTTGAAGCGCTTCAGTTCGACGATCTCGACCCCGTCAATGCGGGGCGAGCCGGAGTAGTCCTGAACGAAGAAGGCGTCTTTGGCCTTGCTGGTGATCTTGGCGATCGCGTCTTTGTGGTTGGGGGCGCTCACTGGGCAGTTCTCGCGGTTGGTCGTGGTGAGGCCGCGCGGACTGCGCGGTCTCTAGCCGCCGCGCGAACTGCGCGGGAGCTACTTTCCGTCCTTCGGATTTGCTTCTTTCGGCAGGCGCCAGGGCTTGCCCTCAGTTAGATCCAACACGGCGTGCAGATCGAAGACGACTACGATCTTGGGTTTGTTGCTAACCAGCGGGATTCCGAAGCGGAACTTGGCGGTCATCTTGGCCTTTTGACCTTCGTCGGCCGCCATTTCGATGGTGCTCGGGAAGGCCGGAAGCTTGACCGGCTTCTTCTTGGTGCCCGGTAGGACCGAGACCATCTTGCCCTTGGTGCTCAGGATGAAGGCATCGCGATCGGTCGGGATCTTGATGCCGTCGATGATCACGTAGCCACAGTCGCCGTTGGCGGCCTTGATGCTGCTGACGACGTCGTCGTCGGACAGGCCATACTTCTTGGCGATCATGCGCCACTTGCGGACCTGATCCTGCTTCTTGGATGTCTTCGGCTTCTTCTTCTTGGCGTCCTTTTCGTCATCCGCCTTCTTGCCACCCTTCTTGCCAGCCTTCTCGTCAGCCTTTGCCTGTTTGGCTTCTTCCTTGCGAGCCTTCGTGACTTCGCGGTAACCGGCCTTGGTGGCATCGCGCAGTTCCTTTGGGATGCCGGCTTGGCGGTAGAAGACCGAGTAGAGGCCGTGCTTGGAGCCGTTGCCGAAATTGGCCGTTGTCGCCAGTGCGCCGATTAGCATCGGCTTCTTCATGGTCGCTTCGGTGAGCCCCTTGATCTTCGCGCCCTTCTCCGTCGACAGGAAGTTGACCGGTGCGAACGCAGCCGCTTCGTAGTTGGTCGGGAAGTCGTTCGCGCCGAGCGTGTAGCGCTCAGCGCCAACCAGCGCGCGCAAGTTGAGGTCCTGATCCTTGGCGAACGCCTCGGTGTTGAACTGCACGCGTTGCAACGAGTACAGGTAGTCGTAGCCAGGCGCGATGCTCTTCGCGAGGCGCATGCCGAGCGACTCAAGGCAGGCGGTGGTCTGGATCGGCGCACGCGCGTCGATCATGAGTTGCACCGGTTCTTGGTAGGAGAGGAAGGAGCCGCCCTTGGCGATCGTCAGGTGGCCTTGGAACGTCGGCTTCTTCTCAACGATGCGCGCGGTCTTGTGCTTCTGTAGCAGCTTCCACTGCTTCACGAAGAAGTCCATGTCCTTATGGATCGGGTCGAACCCGAGGTCGCCGACCATCTGCCAAACCTGGCCGAACATGTCCCAGTGACCGAAGGGGCCGTAGGCGCCTTGCACGGTGCCAACGGGCTTCGTGTGCAGGTCCGACGTGCGCGCCATGCCGAGGTAGTTCAGCATCTTCTCGGTGTACTTGTCGAACTCAGGACCGCGCTCACCGCCGGGCCAGCAATGGGTGCTATCGCCGCGCATGGCGCGCTCTAGTTCGAGTTCGGTCGGCAAGCGCATGCCGATGCTGGCTGCGAATGCGTTGGCTTCGCGCCACGTGATGAAGACGACGGGGTGGTCGGCGAGCGACTTGCCGTCTTCGTCTTGCGCCTTGTAGGGGAGTTCGTGGCCCTTGGATTCCCAGTAGTTGATGGGGCCCCGTGAGTTCTTGGGGAAGAGCTTGCGGATCTCGGTGAGGCGCTCTTCGTAGTCCTTCTCGCAGCCGTAGCGCCACCAGTGGAAGGGTGGGCGCACTTCGGCGCCAGCGGCGCGTCGGTTGTTGACGAAGACGATATACTCGCTGTTCTTGACCGGCCATTTGCCGAGGTAGAACTCTTCGACTTGATACTGCTTGCGGCCGATCATCGACGACGAGCGGCGCAGCGCGGTCTTATACTTGTCGGCTGCGTTCTTATGCGCGTTCTTCGGGTCGAACGAGAAGGCCGCTTGGGCGCAGGCGTCGGCGAAGGAGTCGATCTCCGTGCCGATCAACACTGTGCCGCCTGGCACCTTGAGTAGGAACCCGGGCAGGTTGCCGGCGTCGTTCTTGGCCGGTAGCTCAGGTGCACTGGCGCCAGTGCTGGCTGCCGGTGCTTGGAATTGTGTCTTGGCCAGCGGAGCCTGGCAGTGGACACAGGAGAGGAGAACACCAAAGGTGATGGCCAGCAGGGCCGTCGCGCGCAGCGAATTCGATTGCATCGTGATTTGGGGAGGCAATGGACGGTTAGCCGGGAGACGTGAGGGGCAGGCGTCTTTAAGGCCGCAGAGGGGTCGCGGAGTGTACCGTTCGTAGTCGCGATGGGCTACGCCCGGCACAATTGCATTGTCACCGCAATCCGTCATGCGGCAAGGCCCCTCGGGTGCCTTGCCCGTGGGGTGCTCCTAGGAAGTTGATCAACCAGGAGGTCTCGGTCGGGGCGACGCGCACGCGCCGCCTCATGGCAAGGGGCGGTCAAGCGCACGTTGCCGCCGCGCGATGCCGATCAGCTTTGATGGCGGGCGTTTGCGTTTGGCGAGTCGCGGCGCCGCTGGGTGGCCTCAGCCCGCTAGATCACGCAAACAGCATGTCTTTTTCAGCCGAGAAGAAGCGCGGGCCGCTTTTCTCAAGGCCATTCGCCACGAGGTGGGCGAGGTCCGGGTCAAACTGCTTGCCCGCTTCGGCGCGGAAGAACGCGACGATCTTGGGGATGGGCCAAGCTGGCTTGTAGCTGCGGACTTCGGCGAGCGCGTCGTAGACCTCCGCGAGCACGAGGATGCGGCCGGGTAGGGCTACTTCATCGCCAGCCATCTTGTTGGGGTAGCCCTTGCCGTCCCATCGTTCGTGGTGCTGGTAGACCCAGTTGCGTACGTTCTCATGCCCGGTCAGGCCTGCGAGCACCTCGTAGCCCATCTTCGGGTGCCGGTTGATGATCTCGCGTTCGTCCGCGGTCAGCGGGCCTGGCTTCGTCAGGATGTGATCGGGGATGCCGATCTTGCCGACGTCGTGCAGCAGGCTCGCAAGGCGCAGCGAAGCCCGGTCTTCGAGCGATACGCCGCAGCGCTCGGCCAGTGTGTCGGTGTATTCGACGACACGGGCTGCGTGGCCGCTGGTAGTCGGGTCCTTGATCTCGATCGTGCGTGGCAAGACCGAAGTTAGAACCTGATTGACCGACTCCAGTTCGCGGTTGCGTCGCTCCAGCGCCGCTTCCTGCATGACCCGGTTACAGGTGCTTAGCAGCAGCTGTGGATCGACGGGTTTGACGACCATGTCCGCGACATGGCTTCGAACCGCCGCTTGCGCGCCGTCGAATGTCGGTTTCCCGGTCAAGATGATCACCGGCGGCGCAGGCTTGATGGTTTGCGCGGCTTCGGCGATTTGCGATCCGAGGTCGTTGTTGCCTAGGTAGAGGTCCGTTAGGACGAGATCAAAGGTGTGTTTCTCAAGAGCAGCGACGCCGTGGGCTAGTGAGCCAACGGCGGTTACTTCAAACCCGTCATAAGCAAGCGTGCTTGCCAAGCTGCGTAAAACGTCCGGCTCGTCGTCGACGATCAGGACGCGGCACGTTCGGGAGTGATGACTTCTAGCAGTTGCCGTGTTCTGCGGACTGCTGGACCAGACGAGTGAGTGAGAGGGAGGCGGTGTCGCCTGCCTCGTGGCCGAAGCCTCGGGAAATCTCATGGGAGTGTGTCGCCGGTCTCATACATGGGAAACTGGGATGTTCTCGGAGGGCCGTATCTGCCTCTGAGTTTCCACGGCTTACGCCAATACTCAACACCGATCTTGGTAATATGTGGACAACGCATTCGTCGTCCGGGGGCTATGACCAATGGCATTGCAAATCCCATGGCACCGAGCACTCGCTAGGCCACATTTTCTTAAGCAGTTTGTCGGGTGATTGCTCCAGAATGCCTGCGCACCCATGGCTGATAACGAACCCCTGCATCGCATTGTGCCCGCTCGAGACTCGGGCGTACGCCTGGACGTATTCCTGGCTGGACAGAAAGAAATTCCTAACCGCAGCCAAGCACGGCGAATGATCGATCTCGGTCTGGTCGAGATCGAAGGCGACCAGCGGGTTCGCCCCGGGCTCAATCTCGACGGCGAGATGAGCATCAAGTTCACGCTTGAGCCCCATATACACGTCGACGTGCTCGCGCCTGACTTGCCGGTGCCAGAGATCGAGCTGCTGTATGACGACCCGGACCTCTGTGCGATCAACAAGCCGGTCGGCCTAGCCGCTCATCCGCCAGACGGGCGTCACCGACCGGCGCACACCGTGGCCAGCTGGGCCAGGCATACCTTTGGCGAGTTGCCAACCGTCCCGGACGCGCAGCGCCCGGGCATCGTTCACCGTCTCGATCGCGAAACGTCGGGCGTGATGTTGATCGCCAAGACCCAGGTCGCGTTCGACTTCTTGAAGGCTCAATTCCGGGAGCGAACGGCCGAGAAGGAATACCACTGCATCGCCTATGGCGTGCCGCGCTTTCATAGCGATTGGATCGAGCGCAACATCGGCACCGACGCCAAGCATCCCGAACGCATGACCGTGGTCGAGGATGGTGGTCGCGAGTCGTCGACGTACTACGAGGTCATCGAGGAGTTTGATGGGTTCTCGCACATCCTGTGCCGTCCGAAGACGGGTCGCACGCACCAGATTCGCGTGCACATGACAGCGCTCGGCCATTCGCTGGTTGCCGATCGTGTCTATCGCTCGCGTCGTCAGCAGCACGTTGGGATTCCCGAAGGTGCGCCCGACCCCGGCCGACATTGCCTGCATGCGCTACGGCTAACGGTGCCGCATCCGTTGACGAAGGAACCACTGGTGATCGAATCGCCGATGGCGACCGACATGGAACTGATGTTGGCGTGGCTGCGTGAGAACCGGCCCGCGAAGTGATCGATGACGAACCTCTGGAACGACGACGAAGCGCAGCGTTTCGCGGAGCAGTTCGCCGCGGCAGGTGAAGCGGTGGCCGCGCGCGTCTATACGTCGCGCTTGTTGGGGCGCGATCCGACATTGGTGTTGCACGGTGGTGGCAACACCTCGGTGAAAACGACGTGCCAAGATCTGTTGGGTCGCACCGTTGACGTGTTGTGTGTCAAAGGCAGCGGTTGGGATCTTGTCGACATCGAGCCACCGGGTTTGCCGGCGGTGCGGCTTGAGGCACTGCGTGAGCTACAGCAGCTCGACCAGCTTGCTGACGAAGACATGGTCAACGCCGTGCGCGGCGCCTTGCTCGATTCGCGCGCACCCAATCCGTCCGTTGAGGCGTTGCTGCATGCGTTCTTGCCGCATCGCTTCGTCGACCACACCCATGCCAATGCGATCTTGGCGCTGACCGATCAGCCCGACCCAGAGGTGCACGTGCGGCGGGCGCTCGGAGATTCGGTGTTGGTGTTGCCGTGGATCATGCCCGGCTTCCCGCTCGCGAAGGCAGTAGCCGAGGCATACGCCGCGAACCCGGAATGCACGGGCATCGTGTTGGCCAAGCACGGCTTGTTCACGTTTGGCGATACCGCCAAAGCGAGCTACGACCGAACGATCGAGTTGGTGGATGACGCCGACCGCTACCTGCGGCGAGAGCTGAGTGGCAGGCCGGCGATGTTGTTGGGCGATCCTGCACCGTTGCCGATGGCCGCACGCTCAGCGGCGTTGGCGAAGGTCTTACCGGTCTTGCGTGGTGCTTGCGCGCTCGATTCGGCGCAAGGAACCGGTGGCTTCCAGCGCGTCGTCGCCGATGCCCGGACCGCCGACGACCTCGCTGCGTTTGGCATGCATGAACAGGCGAGTCGCTTGTGTCTGAGTAACCCGATCACTCCCGACCATGTGATCCGCACCAAAGCGCATTACCTCTACCTCGCACCCAAGGACGTCGCGGATCCGCGGCGCATCAGGCGCTTGGTTGCCGAATACGAAGTGGCCTACCGGCGCTACTACGAGGTAAGTGCGCAGAGCATCTCGCCCAATTACATGCACTCGCCCAAGCCGATCGTGGCAGTGCTGGCGGGTGTTGGCATCGTCGCGCTACATCAGGAAGTCAAGGGTGCACGCATCGCCGCCGATATCGCGGAGCACACGTTGCGCGTCAAGGCGTCCGGTCATGCGCTCGGTGACTACGTAGCTCTCAGTGACGGCGAACTGGCTGAGATGGAATACTGGCCCCTAGAAGTCGCCAAGCTTGGCAAGAAGCAGCCTGCTGAATTGGCGGGCCAAGTTGCGTTGGTGACCGGCGCCGCTGGTGCGATTGGCGCTGGTATCGCAGAGGTGCTGCTGGAGCGCGGTGCCTGTGTGTTTGCGACTGACATCGATGGCGAACGGTTGCAGCAGTTGCCGTCGCGCTTGCGTTCGTTTGGCCCGCGCCTCGCGACCCACGTGGCGGATCTGACCGACGGTGCCGCGGTCGATGCGATGTTCGCAGCCTGTGCCGTTCAGTTTGGTGGCGTCGATTGCGTTGTGCCCAACGCGGGCATCGCCCATGTCAGTTCTATCGAGGACATGGATCAAGCTGCGTTTGCTCGCGTGCTCGACGTC
>JBNMND010000297.1:0-7231 GCA_051274975.1 Planctomycetota bacterium
ACAACTCGCGGTAGCCGAGGCCCAAAAGGATCGGCGTGAACCAGTGGTCGCCGGCGACTTCCCCGCAGATCGAAGCGCTCTTGCCAGCTGCCCGGCATGCTTCGGCAATTTGCCACAGCACGCGCAGCACACCCGGATGGAACGGGTCATACATCTTGGCAACGCGCTGGTTGTCGCGATCGACCGCCAACAGATACTGCACGAGGTCGTTCGTGCCGACCGAGACGAAGTCGACGACCGGCAGGATCTCTGGCAACACGTGCACAAGGATCGGCACCTCGACCATAACGCCGAGTTCGATCCGCGGATCGTAGGGCACGTTGTTGGCGCGCAGGTCCGACGTCAATTGGTCGAGCACATCACGACAACGCACCACTTCCGAGCGCGTCGTGATCATCGGCAGCAAGATGCGCGCGTGGCCGAGCGCACTGGCTCGCAAGATCGCGCGCAACTGCGTGTAGAGAATGTCGGGCCAGTCCAGACACAACCGGATGCCACGCCACCCAAGCACTGGGTTGCGTTCTTCGGGCATCTGGAAGTAGCCAAGTGGCTTGTCGCCGCCGACGTCCAGCGTGCGGAAAGTTACTGGCTTGCCGTCGGCACTCTCGACCGCGCGGCGATACATCGTCACCTGCTCTTCTTCGGTCGGGAACTGGCGACGTTCCATGAACGCAAACTCGGTGCGGAACAGGCCGATGCCAGCCATCGTATCAAGCTCGAGATTATCGAGGTCCTGCACGCCTTCGACGTTCGCCATCAGCCGCACACTGGTGCCGTCCGGTGTGACCGAAGGCTGGAAGCGCAACTCCGAGATGCGTAGCTCGACCGAGCGCTCGTCACGCAGGCGACGCTCGTAGTCGGCAAGTTCGTCGACGGTCGGATCAATGATCACGACCCCGGCATCCCCATCGAGGATCGCCAGCGTACCGCTGCTGGTCTCTTGCATGAACCCGTCGACGCCGACGATTGCCGGGATGCCGAGAGAGCGTGCCAGGATGGCGCCGTGCGAATATTTGCCGCCGTGCGCGGTGACGATGCCTTGGATGTGGGCGCGATCGAGGAGGCCGGCGTCGCTCGGCAAGAACTCGTCCGCCGCGAACAAGTAGTCCGCGCCGTCGGCGATGTACTTCTGGCGGTCGTTGGCCACCAGTGCCCCCACGAGCTGACGGCCAATGTCACGCAGGTCGGCGGCACGTTCGCGCATCTGCGCATTCTCCATCGCCTCGAACACGCCCTCGTAACGGGCAATCACACGCTGCAGAGCCACCTCGAGGTTGACCTTGTGCTCAGTGACCTCGTCTTCGACATCCTTGCGGAACGTCTTGTCGTGCAGGATTGCGAGCTGGGCGTCGTAGATCCGCACATCGTGCTTACCGAGCGCGCCAGCCAGCTCCTTCTGCAAGTTGAGCAGGCTCTCGGTAACTGCAGCTATAGCTCCAGACAGACGCCCAATCTCGGCGTCTATGCGATCGTCAGCGACTTTCCATACGGGGATCTGATCGAGCGTTGTGTGGAAGTGCACAACGCGAGCAATCGCAATCCCGGGCGCCGCGGCGATGCCTTTCAGTTTACGAGCCATCGGTGGCACGTCGTTTTCAGGCACCGTGCCTAACTTTGCAACACACCTACTTCATACAAGGGCCCTGCCGAGCCGATCACGTGCATAGATCGACAGAGCATTGACCATGAACAGACCCAGCGATACGCGCAACTCCTCGGGGAGCCTCCCCAGTTTCCTCAGCCCAAACGCCGACGGAACGTCCGAGGCGCAGGCCACCACCGTCGACAGCGAAGACGCAGCGACGAACTACGAAGACGCTGAGTCGGAAGTCGGGGACGACGAGGATTACGACTACGACGAGGACGTGGTTGACGAGGAAGACGAGGAAGACGAGGAAGAGGCTTACGATGCCCCTGTAGCCGCCGCCCCGCGCACAACTCGCCGACGCGGCCAATTCCAGTCGGTCCCGCTGGCCGGTGGCATGACCATGACGTTGGGTGCTGCGCTGACGATTACCGGCCTGGTCACGGCAGCACTGCCTGCCGCAACCGCGGCACTGGCGGCCGTCATCGCGCCGCCAACAATCACCCTGCTCGGATTGGCCGTGTTCGCGATCGGCACCAGCCAGAGACGAACGTCTCGAGTGCAAAGGCGATTGCAGGCTTTAGAAACTGAGCGCAGTTCGGTCGATGACGAACTTCGTGACACCCTGGCGCAAATTCTTCAGGAACAAAGCGGCCAAGGCGCTAACGGCGCGGAGGCCGACGACGCCCAACAGCTGATGCTGTCGCTGCAGCGCCAAGACCAAAAGATCAACAACTTGACCAAGGCCATCAAGATGTATGGCAAGCCGTTGATGGATATCTCTGGTCAGGGCACCGAGATCGCCGGCAGCGTCGCGCAGGTCAAGGCACTGGTCGAAGGCGCCGCCGAGACGACCCGTCAAGGCGTCAACCGCGTCGAGCAACTCGTGCGCACTGGCGGCGGCAAGACCGACCTCGGCGACCTGCCAGGGCAAATTGAGAAGCTGCAGGTTTCGCTCGAAGCGATGTCGCAGCGCATCGAAGACACTGAGGTTCGCAAGAGCCTGGTGCGCGTCGAAGATGCGACGAAGCAACTGGCAACGCAACTTGAGTCGCTGCAACGCGGCGAGAACGTTAAGGCGGCGACCAACGAGCTGCAGCAGAGTCTCGACCAAGCAACGACTGGTCTCCAGAAGGGCCTCCAGCAAATGCGCGAGGGCAACCTGACCGGGCTCGAAACGTCGGTCAAGGACATCCAACGCGAACTCGCCGGTCTGGCGACCAGCATGTCGCAAGTGCAAGCCGCCGTGAAGAACGGCGCGCAAGTGGCGACGAGTGCGCCCCAAGCTGCTGCCGCTGCTCCTGCTGCTCCTACTGCCACGGCGACGACCAGTTCGGCCAACACATCGAACCACGCAGCCCCCGCCGCCGCAAACGGTGGCAATGCCGCGTCCGGCGACAAGGACGGCAGCGGCTACACGACCGGCGAGCGCAAGTCCGGCGGCAAGAACGTGCTCGGCGCAATCGCGAAGCTGAAGAGCATGAAGGGCTAGTCGCGCGGCAACGATCTAGTTGCCACGCGTCGTTCGAGGCTATCGTGGTCGCATGACCAAACCTGGCTCGCGCACGTTGCCAACGGATCGCTGCCCACTGTGCTTTGGTGACAACCGATGCGCGATGGTGACAGCTCCTGCGGCGCAAGACGAAGCAGCTTGCGCCGACTGCTGGTGCAAACGCATCGAGATCCCAAAGGAACTGCTCGCCAAAGTTCCAGAAGCAGCGCAGGGCCGTGTATGCATCTGCCTTGGCTGCTGCAATGCTGCGATGAGCCAGCCAGCTGAAGGCGTCACCAAGACCGTCGATTCAGGTGGCCGCGAAGCCATGCAACTTGAGGCCAACGGCCAGACGGTCCTGATCTCGCACACCGGCGCCCAAGTGTTGTCGTGGCAAACGACCGGCGGCGACGTGTTGTGGACGGCGAGTTCGCCGGAGTATGTGGCCGGCAAACCCGTGCGCGGCGGTGTGCCGGTGGTATTCCCATGGTTCGGCGACCACAAGAGCGATCCGTCGAAGCCGGCGCACGGTTTCGCGCGCAGCGTCGACTGGCAGTGCAGTGTGCGCGATGCGCGCAGCGCCACCTTCTCATGCGTCGACACAGAAGCGACTCGCGCGATGTGGGACTTTGCGTTCCGTGCCGAACTGACGGTCACGCTCGGGGACACGCTGCAGATCGCGATGACGATCACCAACACCGATGAACAGGAGTTCTCGTTCGAGCAAGCGCTGCACACCTACTTCACCGCCGGCGACATCCACAAGGCCTCGGTGCACGGCTTGGAGAACGTGTCGGTCGTCGAACACGCTCGCGAACCGGAAGGCGAATGGGATACGAGCGCCCCAATCCGTTTCCGCGCCGAGACCGACCGCGTGTACCAACAAGTGCCGGACCTTCTGTCCCTGCGCGCTACGACGCTAGGTCGCACGGTGACGCTCAACACACGCAATTCGCGTTCAACGATCGTCTGGAACCCGTGGCCCAACAAAACCGCGCGCCTATCTCAAATGCAGGCAGACGACTGGCTGAGCTTCGTCTGCATCGAGTCGGCCAACGTCGGCGAGAACAGCGTGACGCTCGCGCCGGGCGCAAGCCACGAAATGACACTAACGCTCAGCGTCGCAGTGACCGGCGACTCAGCGTCGCAGTGAGCTGCGACTCAGCGTCGCAGTGAGCTGAACTGACCAGCAGCGCGCGCAGTTGCGTAGTGGCCGGGGCGATTGGTTGTGATCAGATCGCAGCCAATCGCCACCGCACCGTAGAACGGCACCTCGGCATCGACGGTGTAGACACACAGCAAACGCCCCGAGGCATGCACTGCGTCCGCCATCGCGCGGGTCACGCGGCCGTGACTCCAATGCACGATGCGTGCTCCGGTTCGATCAAGATCGCGAAGACGCTCTGGAGTTGGCTCGTCGCCACCCAACGCGGCCAGCAACAACCGTGGCTCGGCCGCCGCGACTTCAGCCAGCCAATCCCAATCGAACGCCTGCACAATCACGCCGTCGACAACGCCTAGGCGCTGCAACTCGGCAACGAGCTGCTGGGCATCGCCGCCCTTGCGTTCGATCATCGGCATCGCCGGAGCAATCGCTTGTAACGCTTGCTGTAACGTCGGCACGCGCTCGCCCGCGAACTGTGGCGCAAACCACTTCCCCGCGTCGAGGCGCTGCACTTCCGCCAAGGTCAGTTGATCAATGCGCACCTTCTGCCGGCCAAACATGTCGCGAGCATCAGTCGTGCGATCACACGTCACGTCATGCAAGCACACCCAGTGCCCATCGCGCGTCTGGTAAACATCGAACTCGACAACATCGGCACCATGGTGCACGGCATGCTGGAACGCGACGAGTGTGTTTTCGGGTCGAACACGACTCGCACCACGATGCGCGACGACTTGAACGGGACCACTACGCAATCGCGCGAGCGTCGCATCCTGAAGTGACACCAACGGCGTCGTGCAGGAACCGACTAGAGCCCCCAGACCCGCGAGCAATAGTGCATTCCGGCGAAGCATCGCTACTCGATCTCAGCCAACAACGCGCCGGCTGCGACCGTTTCGCCGGCCTCGACTAACAACTTGGTCACCGTACCTGAACCTTCGGCACCGAGCGGGTTCTGCATTTTCATCGCTTCGAGCACGACCATCGTCTGGCCTTCCTCGACTTGGTCGCCAACGGCCACCTGCACGTCGACCACGATGCCCGGCATCGAAGCGCGCAATTCACGCTTGCCGCTCGGCTTGTTGCCGGCGACCTGCGCGGCGGCGCGCTCGCGCTCATCCTCGACTTCCATCGCGTAGCGCTCGCCGTGCACCTGCACCGCAACGTCACGGCCACGGATTTCGGCGACGATATCGTAGCTCTCGCCGTCGATGATCATCGACAGTGCTTCGCCTTCGCCAACCTGTGCGAGTGAGATCTCGACAATGCGATCGCCACTGCGGGCGATCAGGATGTCTTCACGACGTTCGAACGTGTATTCGCGCTCGTCGTCACCCATGCGTGACAGGTATTTCATCGCTTCCTCCACAGACGCTCTTGGCGCGCAACCATCGCCCAGGCTGGCGTCGAGGGTGCCGCACCACCGTCGGACTCGACGACCACGCCGACCTTCTCGGCAGCCAAGAACCGCGCCACAGCACCGGACAGCATCGCCACGTCGCGGCGGTCGTTGCTGCTCGTATTGATGCGCTCGAGGATGCCGGTGTCGTAGTTGCCGGACTGGAACTCTTCACTTTCCAACGTCGCCAACGCCACGGGCAACGACGTCAAGACGCCGACAATTCGTAACTCCCGCAACGCACGAACGCAGCGAGCAATCGCTTGCTCGCGATTGGCGGCGTGCACGATCAGCTTGCCGAGCATGCTGTCGTAGTAGGGCGTGACTTCCTGGCCGCGATACATCGCCGCATCGAGGCGAACACCCGGACCACCGGGTAGGCCCATGCGTTCGATGCGACCGAGCGACGGGAAGTAGTTGGTTGGGTCTTCAGCGTTGATCCGAACCTCGATCGCATGGCCGCGAGGCGGTCCCGGTTGCTGCAATTCGAGGCCGGCACCAACACGAATCATCTCGCGCACCAAGTCGACGCCGTAACACTCTTCGGTGATCGGATGCTCGACCTGCAGCCGCGTGTTCATCTCGAGGAAGTAGAACTCACTCTTTGAGTAGAGGAACTCAACGGTGCCGGCACCGACGTAGCCAACTTTGCGCGCCAAGCTGCAAGCCGACTCGCCCATCTTCTGGCGGAGCTCTTCGGTCAGCACCGAACAAGGCGTTTCTTCGACCAGCTTCTGGTGGCGACGCTGCACCGAGCATTCGCGCTCGCCGTAGTGCACGACGTTGCCGTGCTTGTCCGCCATGATCTGAATCTCAACATGGCGCGGCTCTTCGACGAACTTCTCGAGGTAGACCCGGTCGTCGCCAAACGCGCCCTTGGCTTCGGCGCGCGCCATGCGAAACGCTTCGAGCAAGCCGCTCTCTTCGGCCACAATGCGAATGCCCTTGCCGCCGCCACCGCTGGCCGCCTTGAGCATGACCGGATAGCCAAGCTTCTTCGCGCCGGCAACGAGGCCGTCTTCGTCAATGTCTTCCTGCAGACCGGGCACCAACGGCACGCCAGCCTTGAGGGCGATGTTGCGCGCGGCAACCTTGTCCCCCATTGAGCGAATCGCTTGCGGGCCTGGGCCGAGGAACGTGATCCCCGCGGCTTCACACGCTTCGGAGAACGCGGCGTTCTCACTGAGGAAGCCGTAGCCAGGATGCAGCGCATCGCAGCCAGTCTTCTTGGCGACCTCGAGCACGCGGTCGGCGTCGAGGTAACTCTCAGCAGGTTGGCTACCACCGATGTGTTCGGCGCGCGTCGCTTTGCGAACGTGCAGCGCGGTGCGGTCGGCGTCGGAGTAGACGGCGACCGTTTCGATGCCCATCTCCTGGGCGGTACGGATCACGCGAAGCGCGATCTCGCCTCGGTTGGCGATCAGGATGCGGCGGAACAGTGGCATTGGCACTCTGGTGACATGACGGGGCAGAGACGGTAACGATCCATCGCTCGGCTTGGAACATGCGATCAATGCTAAGCCGGCCATAGATTCCCCCTGAGCCCCGGTTCGGCAGCCATACTGCGGACGAAAAGCGCGCCCGATGGCC
>JBNMND010000298.1:0-7218 GCA_051274975.1 Planctomycetota bacterium
CGGCGCGCGCTCGGCCAAGGAGTCGAGATAGCCAATCAACTCCTTGGTGCGGTCATCCCACGTGGCGTTCGCTAGCAACGCGTAACGATCACCCGGCGACTTCTTGCCAGCGACGACTTCATCTATGCGCGCCAAGAACTCGTCGCCAGTTTTGCCGACGTGCAAGTAGTCGAGGTAGTGCTGTGCTTCGGGGAACCACGTCGTCACGACCTCTTGGCCTAGCGACAGATACTCCTTCAACTTGATCGGGTTGCAGTGACGGATCCAGTCGTTGTCGAGCCACGGCATGATCGACACATCGAAGTCGGCACCGTCACGATGATGTGCGGATCGACCATGCCCAACTTCTTAGCGGCACCCATCACCTGTCGACGAATGTTGCGAGCGTTGAACGCACGCGCCCTCTCACTGCATAGAACGGAAACAGCACCGGCGTCATGACGGTGAAGTTCGGCGTGCCTGGCAGCGGCTGCTGCACCGAACGCAGCATGCTCTTCAACTTGCGGAAGATGCGCTTGAACGGCAGCGGCGATCGGCCGGGCATTGGCATGCGCATGCCAATGCTGTTGACGAGCAGCACCTTGCGCTGCTTCGCCGCGCGCGTCATCAGCTGGAAATCGCTGTGGGCGCGGCTGTGGTACCACCAGTCTTGGCCGCAAAAGATGATGATGTCGCGAGGGTCGGCCGCGTGGTGTTATTATGTCCGGACTGAGCTCACCGAGCGATGCCGACCGACTCCCGAACGGCAATACGATGGTCTCGGAAAACACGAGGGTGCGCGAGTTCGACAAGGACAAGAACGAGGTCTGGAAGAAGGAAATGACCTGGGCCGTCGAGGCCAACCGATACGTGCGCTAGCCGCGCGATTGCACCCATCACCAAATTGCACCGAACCGCCATGCCAACACTCGCAACGCCCGCTCGCATGTTGACCGCAACCGCCTTCGCCGCTTGTCTCGCCGCCACCTTGCCTGCAGCACCGCAGCTGCACGGACAGGCCATGGTTGAGACCACGCTGATCACCGACTACTCGGACAATCGCATCGTAGAAGTCGACAAAGACGGCAAGGTCCTCACAACGTGGGATCAGATCTACGGCGCATGGGACGCGGACATCCTGCCAAACGGCAACTTGCTAGTGGTCGAGTTCAGCATCAGCCGCGTCACCGAGCGAACTCGCGCCGGCAAGATCGTCTGGGAGCAGAAGGGCCTCAAGAACCCCTACTGCGCGCAACGACTCAAGAACGGCAACACGTTGATCGCAGACACGTTCGCCGGCCGCGTCATCGAAGTCACCCCGGCCGGCATGGTCGTCTGGACTTACAAGAACAACATCCGCCCGTTCGATGCCGAGCAGACGCCGACCGGCACCATTCTCATCGCGGACGTGCTGAACGACCGAGTCATCGAGGTTGATCGCGCCGGCAAGATCGTTTGGGAGGTCGGCGAGTTGCCCAACGTGCACGACGCCGATCGGCTGCCGAATGGCAAGACGCTCGTGACGCTGCGCAACAAAGGCCAAGTCATGGAACTGGACCGCGACGGCCGCGTGGTCTGGGCCATATATGACTTGCAGTCGCCGAGCGACGCCGACCGATTGCCCAACGGCAATACGATCGTCGCGGAGAACAAGCAGTGCCGTGAATACAATCGTGACGGCGAAGTGGTTTGGCGGATGAAGGCGACCTGGTCGGTGGAGGTCAATCGGGGCATGCGCCGTGCGCAGCAACCTGGCCCCAAAGCGGCCGAATCGAAACCAGTCGCGCCGAAACCAGTCGCCATCCAGACTGCTCCAAAGGCCGCTGCAGAAAAGGCCCCAGCACCAAAGCGCGAGACCACGCTCATCGCCGACTACTCAGACAACTGTGTGACCGAGCTCGACAAGAACGGCAAGGTCATCGCCAAGTGGACTGAGCTCTTTGGCGTCTGGGACGCCGAGCGCCTACCCAATGGCAACCTTCTGATCGTCGAGTTCAGCGTCAGCCGCGTAAGCGAGATCACGCCAGATGGCGACAGGGTCTGGGAATACGAGGACCTCAAGAACCCCTATGCCGCGCAACGACTCGACAACGGCAACACGCTGATCGCAAACACGTTTGGCGGCACCGTCATCGAGGTCAATCCCAAGGGCAAAGTCGTCTGGGAGTACAGCAAGAACATCCGCCCGTTCGATGTGGAGATGACTAGCAACAACACGATCCTGATCGCGGACGTCTTGGCCGATCGCGTGATCGAAGTCGACCGCGACGGCAAGATCATTTGGGAAGTGGGCGATATCCCCAACTGTCACGATGCGGACCGCCTGCCGAACGGCAACACGCTTGTCACGATGCGGAACAAGGGCGCGGTGCTCGAACTCGACCCCGACGGCAACACCGTCTGGAGTCTCGAGGACCTGCATTCGCCGAGCGACGCCGACCGACTGCCTAACGGCAATACGATCATCGCGGAGGCCAAGGTCGTGCGCGAGTTCACGCCAGACAAGAAAGTCGTCTGGGAGAAGAAGGTCACGTGGGCGGTCGAAGTCAACCGCGGCACTCGCTAGCGAACGGCTAGCGAGCTCGCACCCGACGCCACACAGGCGTCAGCGCGGCACCAGCAGCGCTCCTTAAAGCTCGCGGCCGGCCTTCTTGGCGACGCGCTTGAGGAACTTGATCCACTTGCCGGGCCATGCGCCGAAGCCACCTGACAAGGTGAACTCGCCAACCTTGTCGCCGGTCGTTGGATCAACGACGACGAAGTAGGGATTGGTCGTCACGCCGGTTAGACGATCACGAACCTCACGGTTCTTGGCGAACTGCTCGTCGGTCAGAGTCTTCTGCGAGTCCGTGTGAATCCGAGCTTCGACAAAGTGCTTTTTCATGAGCGAGGCGACCGCCTGCTCGAGGAAGACTGAGTCTTCCATGATGCGACAACTACCTCAATTGAAGCCGGTGATGTTGTAGAGCAGGAGTTTGCCCTCAGCCTTGGCTACCTCAATCGCCCCTTCGGGGTCATCCTTGACCACCTTGTGCGTCATCGCCGGTTGGCCACCACCTTCGCCCTTCATGACGATGCGGTTGGAGTAAGCCGGCACGAAGCCCGTCATGATCGCGTCCATGCGGTTGCCCATCGCACCGAACAGGAAGTAGGTCGCGAGCAGCGTCACGATCATACCGCCTGCCATGCGCCCAGAACCGACGCCCATCGCTGGCGTGCCCGCCTTGCGCAGGACACCGAACAGGTAGAGCGCCCACATCCCAAAGATGGCGGCCCAGACCATCAAGAACAGCTCGCGCGGCAACGCGTCCCAGCCGAGTGCGATGTCGACCATCGAGACGAACTTGAACGCCGCCGCCAACTCGACATAGCCGAGCGAGATCTTCAGCGTCTCCATCCAGTCGCCCGACTTGGGCATCGCCTTGACCTTGGTCGGCATCAGCGACAGCAACATGAACGGAATGGCCATCGTCAGTCCGAAGATGCCCATGCCGACCGCAACCTTGAGCGTGCCGTGCTTGGCGATGCTGCCAATCAGCGAGCCCACGATCGGTGCCGTGCAAGTGAACGATGTCAACACGAGCGTCGCGCCCATGAAGAACACGCCGGCCAAACCACCGATCAAGCCATTGCCAGAGCCAGCAGTGCTCTGCGCCTTGTAGGCCATCTTGTTCATCCATTGCGGCGGGTTCAGGTTGATCCACCCGAACAGCACGCACGCAAAGAAGAAGAACATGAAGCCGATGATCGTGTTGGTCAGCCAGTGGTTGACCACGTCAATGATCACGGCTGACAAGCCGACGCCGACGAACACGAACATCCCAACAATCCCGAGTCCGTAAACGAGGGACAGCATCATCACGTTGCCGCCGCGCTTCTCCGCCTGCTTCGTGAAGAAGCTGAACGTGATCGGGATCATCGGATACGTGCACGGCATCGCGAGGGCGAACAAGCCGCCACCAATGGACGCGAGGATCAGTGCCCACCACGAAGCGAACGGATCATCAGGATCGACTTCTTCGTCGTCGCCTTTGCCTTCGTTAACGCCTCCGTCAACCGCGCCAGCAGCCGGCGTTTCGATCTTGTGCTCCGGAACCTGCAGCAGCTCCGCGCGCGCTTCACCGGCTTCTACAATCAGCTGGCCATCCGCGTCGCCTTCGGTCGGCGTCTGGCACCCGTTCGCGTCACAGATTTGGTAGCCAATCACCGCCGTGATATCGATGGTCCCGGGCTCGGTACCAGCCGGCACGCGAACGTGCTGCCTGACCTGAAACTTGTGGGGCAGTGGGTAGACCGGACCAATCGGCGTCTCAGCCTCATCGCCTTCTGGAATCAGCGCATCGCCTTCGAACTCGAGATCGCCAAAGTCCTGAACCAGGTGGTCGAACGTGACCGGAGTGTTGCCGTTCTCCTTCTCGCCCTCCAACGTGCCGTAGGCGTGCCACTCATGATCGATGACATGCACATCGAGAATGAGCGTCGTCACTTCACCGGCTCGCACGGTCGGCGGATCAAACGTCGCACGGATCGTGACCTTGCCGTCTTCTTCGGGCTCGATCTCTTCCGGCTCCAGCTTCAGCCCCGGCTTAACACCGAGACCAGGAACCGGAACGGGCTTCGGCTCTTGTGTAGCAGGCGCGGCGCCGCCGCCGCCACCAGCCTTGAGCTCAGCAACGAATGCAGCCGCGCTCGGCTGCTCGCATCGTCCTTGCATGCAGATCTGGTAGCCGAGCTCCCCCGAGATCTTCATCACCTTCGCGCCAACCGCGACCTTCAGCGGGATCTCAACCTCGAATATCGTGCCGAGCGGGAACGTCTCACCAATCGGCGTGAACTCAGGGCTGCCGGGGGGAATCTTCACCTTCCCATCGAGCTCCAGGCCGGTCAGTTTTAGCGCACTGGTATCGAGCGAGACCGGGATGTTACCCGTCTCCATCGTGCCGTATGCGTGCCAACCGGGAGCGGTCGTAGCGGTGAGCACCAGCTTGACCGAGTCGCCAGGCTTGGCGGCTGCGGGCTCAAACTTGGCGGCAAGAGAGAACTTGGGATCGTCCTGTGCAGTCAACGGCGCAAGCAGCGACGCGAGCAGGAACATGAACCAGCTTAGGCGGGATTCCATCGGGGCGGCGATGATACGAACCCATCGCGACACGACACGGATGCTCTGCAAAGAACTTCTCAGGAGTTCTCAGAGTCGATCCCCGAGCGCTCAGGAAACGACCGGCTGCAGGTCGTCCAGGGCCTGTTTCACGGCGTCGCTCTCCGGGCGCTGCAACAGGAAGACCTTGCACAGCT
The DNA here is from genome assembly GCA_051274975.1 of Planctomycetota bacterium. Classification (GTDB taxonomy): domain Bacteria; phylum Planctomycetota; class UBA1135; order UBA1135; family UBA2386. Next base: position 5,275 of record JBNMND010000298.1, read on the forward strand.
TCTCGCCGTCGCCCGAACGGCCCATACGGCCGAGCAGTCGCGCGACGTCGGCGATGATCCCCGGCTGGTCCGGTTCCATCGCCAGCGCCCGAGCCGCGGAAGAGAATGCCCCGCTGTGGTCGCCGCGCTCGATGTAGTTGATGGCTTCACGGAGATGCACGTCGATTGACCCCAGGTCCGCCGGCTGGCGGCGCGAGGCCTCTTGGATCGCAGGAATCAGGCCCTCAGGCCCAACCGACGTGACCGGCACGACCAAGTGCGTAGTCCACTCGGGATCCGCAGCGGCAAGGAGCCCAATCACTTCGCCGGCAAACCGCCGCATCGCGCGCACGCCTTCCTTGCCAACTTCTTCGGAGGACAGTCCAACCAGCACGATGGTCGCGCCACGCCGCTGCCAAAGCAGTTCGCGCAAGTGGTCCACCTGAGCGAACAAGCGCCAATCCGCGACGCAAACCCAGGGCGACTCCACGAGATCCCGACCAATGGCGTCATGAACCGAAACCCCCCGCCAACCAGGCATCTGGGCTAGCAACGTCGCGTGCGCCGGGTTGCTCGGGTCGACCAGCAAGGTGCTAAGGAATCCCCCTGTGGCGTTCTCGGCCGGGTCGTGGTTGGGCATACCGATGTATCGGTAACTCCGATGGCATGGCTTGAGTCGCGGCACCTGCATTGCCGATTCAAGGACCAGTCGTCGTCCAGGAATACCAATCGTGAACTACAACCTGCTGCAGGTCCCCCGTCATCAGTCCGAACTGAGGTGCGCCGTTGCCGCCAAGGGTCGGCCCGCCCACCTAGACTCCGGCCACGACGCAATAGCGCGCGTATTGGAGTCCTGCGACGTCGTGGTCGATCCGCGCGATGGCTCGGTCGCCAAGCACATGCTGGAAGTTGGCTTCTGGGAATGGTGGGTCACCAAGTCGATGGCCGACTGCATGCGCCCTGGAACGGTCTGCGTCGACCTCGGCGCCAACGCCGGCTACTTCGGCGCGTTGTTCCATTCTCTCGGCGCCTCTGCCGTGATCTCAGTCGAAGCCAACCCTGATCTCGCGCGGCGCTTGCGGCTGACCGGCGAACGCAACGGCTGGCAGAACTTCGAAGTCCTCGAGTGCGCCGTCGGCGATCGCGAAGGTACCGCGAAGCTACTCGTGCACGCAGAGGACAATCTCGGAGGTTCGTGCATCGTGCCGGAGGGCACCAAACATCCGGGCCGACAAATTGAAGTGCCGATCCGCACGCTCGATCAGTTGCTATTAGACCTGGCGCCGATCCAAGTGCTCAAGATGGACTGCGAAGGCAGCGAACCGGCGATCTGGCGCGGCATGCAAGGCGTGCTGCAGCGCAACCCGGACATGCACATCTTCGCCGAGGTCACCGTCAACCACGAAGCGGCTCCATGGCTGCGCCAAGTGGAAGCACAGGGTTACACGCTGCGCTACTGCGAAGGTGACTGCACCATGCCGCCGTTGGTCATCGACCGACTCGGCGAACGTGACCTGTGGATGGCCTACTTCCACAAGGAGCAGTAATGACTAGCGACGCCCCCAAGTTGCACTTCGCCATGCTGACGTATGGCGCGCTCGAGGACACCCGCCGCGCGGTCAGTTCGCTGGCTAAGCACACTCCGCCGGGCTTCCTGCTGCATGTCATCGACAACGCGTCGAGCGATGCCACGCCTTCTTGGCTGGGCAATCAGCAGAAGCCATGGCTGCGGCACAAGCTCAACGCGAGCAACCGCGGCGTTCCCGGTGGTCGCAACGACCTGATCGACTTCATCACGCCGACTGCCGCCGACCACGACTGGATCGTGTTCATCGATAACGACCTCGAGTTCCAGGAAGGCTGGATCCAGCCGTTCTTGGATGCGATCAAGCAATTCCCCGATGCGCGTGTGCTCGGCAAAGTTGGGCACTTCATCACGGTCACCGAAACCGGTCGTGATCTTGC
>JBNMND010000299.1:0-7212 GCA_051274975.1 Planctomycetota bacterium
GATGCGCAGGGCGTCAAAGACGCCGACGCGAGGCTCTTGATCGTTGTAGACCTTGTCGAACAAGTTGACGAGCCCAACAATGCGCGCGAGCTCCGGGATCTCCTTGCCGCGCAAGCCCTTCGGGTAACCAGTGCCATCGAAGCACTCGTGGTGCGACTGCGCCGCCTCGATGACAGGAACTGGCAAGTTCAACCCACGCAGGAAGTCTGAACCGCGCGTAGCGTGCTCGGGATCGTGCTCGAGGTCTTCGTGACCTACCCGACCAACATCGTGCAGCATTCCGGCAAGGCCCGCCATCGTCAGCGTCTCGGCGTCCGCCGATAGCACGACACGCGCCAACCCCATGCTCAAGAACGCAACCGTTAGACTGTGCCGGGACAACCCTGAGCCAGCAGTCAACATGCGCCTCATGGCTTGGAAGCCTTGGCCTTCACGCAACAGTAAGCCCGTCATCGCCATCATGACCCGCCGCGCGCGCAACACCGACTTGCGGTCGAGTTTCGCGCTAAGCAGCTCGTCGGAGACCATCGTGGCCACGCCGTACAACACACCTGCCCGGTCGTCCAGCGACATGGTGCGATCGTGAAGAACCGTGTCCAACTCCGATTCGACGCGCATAAAGTAGGCGCCGCGATCTTCATCAAGAATGAAGAGGTTCGGGATGCCTTCCGACGTCAATCGACCGAGATGCGACTCGTCGATCATTGTGTGCGCCGGGCGATACAGCACCCAGGTATTGGACGCCGTGCGCAGGTAGAGAGAGAAGGGCACAGCCTCCTTGCCGACCAATCCAGCCATCGGAATGGCCATATAGGCCTGCTGCTGGTCTGCTGTAACGGTTCCCCCCATCACTCATTGAATCGTCTTCGCAATGAGTCTTCTCGATGTAAGTCTCCTTGCCGCCATGGCAAGAGGCTCTAGAGATCAGTCAACCAAGCCTGAAATGCGACTTCCACCAAAGGCATGTCTCTACGGAATTCGGCTAAGAATGACTCGGTAGCCGACCCAGGTGATCCAAACTTCCGGATCGACTGCGTGCCCAGCAACGTGCCGCGACACTTGGCTTCCCAGTCGAGGAAACGCTTCTGCCACCGGTGCTTCCCGGTCGTCAGGAAACGCTGCAGGGCCCACGACATCGCATAAAATCGCATCGCCTTATCGTGGTCTTGCCTAAGGAGGTTCATGGCGTTGCCCGCCAAGACCTGCTCCACAGTCATAGGGTTCTCCTGGATAGCGTCGAGACGATTACTTCGCATCAATCCGCCAACCGTGAGCACCTTGCCATTCCACGCAAACGTGCCTTGGCCGCCAAACGACTCGGCAAATCCCTCCGCATACCAGTCAGGCATCGCGACCGGCGAGCTGCCAAAGAAGAACAGGTGCGACAGTTCGTGCAGCACCAGCGCGTTCACGCTGCCGCTTTCGAGACCTTCCGCGCACACCAACGTCTGGAACGTGCCGTAGTCACACAGCCCCTTACTGACGACGCCGCTGTGCCCTATTGCCTTGAGGTAGGCGTCGTAGTCGACCTTCTTGGCGAACACGATCAGTCGCAGCGTGCGGGTTGGAGCACCATCGAGGCGCTTCTGTAATGGCGCCCACAAAGCACTACCGAGTGCATGCAGTTCTTTGGCCGCCGCGGCATCGAGATCGGTGCGCACGATCAGGTGTTTGTCGGCAACTTCCTCCAGACCTTCAAGTCGCGGCGCGCCTTTGCCCGCCGGCTCGAATCGGCGCTCGCCGTTCTTGAGCGTGACCGTCTGCTCTGACAACCACTTGGCTAGTTCGTCCTCGATCTTGAAGCCTTCGATCTTGGCGCCGCTCTTGTTGAACGTGATCTCCGCGCCGTAGCGCATCGCCTTGACCAGATGCGCGGTCATCTTGTCGGTCAGCTTCGCCTTGCCAGCAGCGCGCGCGAGCTTGATCTGGCCCTTCATATCCTTCTTGACCAGGGCCGTGGCCTTCTTCTCGTAGCTCTTCTGCGCGCCGAGCATCGGCTTCTTGCGCTTCTTCTTCCAGAAGGCGTCCTTGTAGGTGCGCATAACGTTCAGCACCCACTTCGCGCCACCGTGCGTGCCCTCCGACAGTTCGACCGCCAGCACCAATTGATAGGTGCACTGCGGGATCAAGCCGGAGTTGCGCACGCCCCAACCGAGGTCAACGTGGCGCTGCCCAGTTTCGAGCAGCTCTTCCTTCAGCCTCTTCTCGTAGGCGCGAACGTTGATGTCGTTCGCGGACTGGGCAAGACAGAGCGAGCTGCACACGAGAAGAACGAACGTCGCGTGCAGTCTATTCATGTCTACCTACTTCTTCTTTAGCTTCGCGATCTTGGCGACCAGCTGGCTTGTCGAATGACCCTTCTTGTCACCAACGAACACTGCTTTGATTTCGAGCTCTTTGACGGTCGCCTTTTCCGGCAGCGTCTTGAGCGTGTAGTCGGTGCCCTTCGCATACATCGATGGATGCAGCTGGCGCAGCAACTCATCGGCGGTCTCGTCCTCGAACGTCGTCACGTAGTCGACGAACGCCAGCCCCGACAGCATCTCCATACGCTCAGCGCACGGGATGATCGGCTGGCCCTTGCCCTTCAAAGCCTCGGCGGACTTATCAGAGTTGACGGCGACCACCAACAAGTCTCCTCGAGAACGCGCGTCTTCGAGACAGCGCAGGTGGCCAACATGGAGAAGATCGAAGACACCGTTGGTCAAGACGACATTCTTGCCACTGGTGCGGAGTCCGTTCAGAATCGCGGCGAGGCTCTTCTTGTCGGTAAATACCTTATCCTTCGATCGCTGCTTACGCGGCACAACTACCAAGCGAACCTCCCGGGTTGCCTTATGCGAGATGAGAAGGGTGGAAGGATGCCACGCCGTCTCCCCCACGGCAACGAGAGTTCCTAGTCTCGCAGCCGGCAAAGGCAACGTCAGGCCCCAGTAAGGAGCTGAATTGGGGGCCGGTTGGCAGGGCGCATGGCGCTACCTGGCTGCGTCGACCATTGGCAGAGCCAGCAGGCGGCGCGATTCGTTCACCAGCCAATCGATCTTGGTGAATGGCTCGTAGGAGATGTCCTGCCAGCGAATCCGGCCCTTCGCGTCGATCAGGAAGGTGCCGTGCAGCGGCATGTTTTCGAAGTCGTCGTGGCAACGCCAGGCCTTGAACGCCTTCAGCTTCGGGTCGGCCAGCATCGGGAACGGCATGCGTTCGGCTGCCGGAAGATCCAGGCTCGCTTGATGGATGTTTGGCGCGGTGTCGGAGCCGATCGCGACGATGTCGACGCCCAGCTCAGCGAATTGCGCCTGGGCCGGACGCAGCAGATGCAACTGCTCGACGCAGTGCAGGCAACCAAAGCCGAGGTAGAACACGACCAGCTTGGCGCGTCCCGTCTCGGTGCGTTCGCCGGCCGCGCCGCCGCGAAGGACTACCGAGCCATCGGCGTTGAGGGCCATCGCGGCCTTCTTGTTGCCATAGGCGATGACGCCGTTGATGGCAGCGGACGCCAGGTCAAAGCCAGGGTTGGCAACGGGAGCCCAGCAACGTGGCCCGATGCTCGAAAGGGATGGACGCTTGCCAAAGCCGTCGCCGTGACGAGTGTCAGGGAACAGTGGATTGTCATCGTTCGGGACCGTCAGGCGCAATCCAAGGCCGGTCTTCTGGTTTGGCGGGTAGCCAACACTGGTCAAGAAGTCGCCTTCTGCGATCTTCGCCAACGCCAGCACCAACTCGCGCAGCTCAGGCTTCGACTCAGCGCCGTGCGCTTCGTAAGCCTTGGCCAGAGCCACCATCGTCGCGGCACGATTCGGGTTCTTCTTGTTCTCCTTCTCGAGCTGCTCGATCGCCTTCTTGGTTTCGCCAGCGGCGACACGCAGCCCGGCCATCAACGGCATCGGAATGCCGCGCACGCCATCGACTTCCTTGAGCGCCGCCTTGGCATCGCCTTCGGCCAGCAAGCGCTCGGCGTTAAGTTCACGCTGCAGACTCAGAACGGACTGCACCGCATTGTTCGGCCGACGCGAGGCAGTCGCGATCGCTGTCGTCATCTCGTTGCGCTTCTTGCGCTCGGTGTAGGCCTTCTCTTCCGCTTCGTCGATGGCGGTCGCACGCTTCGCACGAGCTTTGGCAAGCAACTGGCCCACTTCGGCAACGGTGCGCGTCGCATCATCTTTTCGGCCCAAACGGTAGTAGGCACGGCCCAAAAGCCCAAGTCGCTCAACTTCACTGCTGACCTCGTCACTGCGCTCAAGGAAGCCCTTGTCAACCAGATCGATCGCACGCTGCCACAGGCCGTGATCTTCGCAGATCTGCACCAGGCGCTTCTGGCCGTAGCCAGCGATCGAACCACCCCCAGTAATCTGGTTGTAATCAGGGTGGCGCGGCAGCTCGGCGAGGTTCATCGCGATGCGCAATGCCTCGTCCGTGCGACCGGAGTGCGACATACTGCGCGCCATCCACTCCTGGTTGTGGCCGTAGTTGTGGATCAAAAACGGCATCACGCCATCGCGCATCATGTGCGCATGGTCAGCGCGACCCGATGCTTCCTGCTGCCATGACGCGTCGAAGTGACGATTCAGCTTGGCGTAGATGTGGCCGGGCATGTGCCACTGGTGGGCGATCGCCGGCGCGCTGAAGCCGTTCTTCGATGCGGAGTCAAGCGCGCGACGCCCATCTTCACGATCCCAAAGATGGATGCGGTAGTGGTGCGCCGGATGCAGTGGTTGCACAGCAAACACCTGGTCGAGGATCGCGTTGACCGCGGTATGCGAAACGATCTGCACGCCACCGCCCCAGCGATACGCGAGCCAGTTTTGGATCGCCAAGAACGCCTTGGCCTCGATGTCCTCCGGATAGTCGAACACGATCGTGCCGAGATCCTTCAGCAGCTTCTTGTCGAGCTTGTCGAGCAGCTCCTTTTTGCGCGCCTTGGCCTTCTCGACGATCGCCTTGGTCGCAACCTCGATGCGCTTCTTGTCACCCGACCGCAGCTCTTCGCGTTGCTTGGCATCGATCTGGTAGTAGGCCGCCCACGCGTCGATCCACGCTTGCTCGCGCTTCGGGGCGTCCTTGCTGCGCTGCACGGCGCTGGCGAGGAAGCCGGCCGCGCGCTCGGCGTGTTCGTCATTGGCGCGCGCCATGCCCCAGTACGCCATCGCACACTCAGGATGCAGCAAAGCAACTTGACGGAAGCTACGCTCGGCTTCGAAGTGCCAGAAGCCATGCTGCTGCGTGACGCCTTGGTTGAAGAACTTTTGCGCCTCTGCGCTAATGCCGGCAACTGGGAAGTGAACCGCGTCACCAAGACCAGGCATCAAGGAAGCGGCCGACCGCGGACCTTCATCGAAGGTTTCGCCGTGGCGTGAGTGGCCATAGGTCTCCAGTTGCTCGTCGCCCTCTACAGGCACAACGCCGCCCTCTTGGGCAAGCAAATAGGAGGACGACAATACGGCCGAAGCCAAGAACGGAACGAGGAGGGCTACTCGCATGCCGTCATCCTAGCGAACGAAGTCACCTGCACCCGATCGAACCGGCAGTCTTCGGCAACGACGATGTATCGCCTGCGGTTGCGGCAGGTCTGCGCCATCAGTTTCGGGCATTCGTGCGTATGTTGGCCGCATGATCCGCGGTTTCACTGTGTGCTCCCTGTTCCTCGGGCTCCTGACGACACAAACGACGCCCCCACCGATCGGCACGCAACCGATCGACAAACTTGAGCTGCAACAGCGGCGCGAACAACTCGCCCGTAACATCGCCAATAAGCACCAGGGCCGACCAGTCATCATCGTCTTACGCGGTGGCGCCAAGCAGGCCGACATGGGCCAGTTCGCCCAGGACCAGGACTTCCTCTACCTGACCGGCGTTAGCGAACCGGGGCTGGCGATGATGATGATGATCGATGGCGACGGCTTGCTGGTGCGCGACGAAATCATGGTGCCGCCTTACTCGGTGTTCTCAGCCAAGTGGGATGGGCGCTTCTTGGCGCCAGGCGAAAAGGCCGCCAAGCACACGGGCTTCCGCACCGCCGGCAACGTGCGGGCACTGCGACGAGTGCTGCTCAGCTTGATCGCCAACAGCGACCAGGAGCCCGTCATCCTCACCAACCTCAAACCCGCAGCACGTCTTGGCAACACGCCAAGCAAGGCGGGATCAGCAGCCAAGGACATCAAGAACGATCGCTTCGACGGCCGCGACTCACGCGAACAGAAGTTTGTCGCGACGCTGCACGAAGTCGATCCCGCACTGACGATCGCCAGCCTTGAGACGTTCGTGCATGCGATGCGTCACCACAAGTCACCGGCCGAGATCGCACTGCTGCGTCGCTCGACGGAGATCGCAGCGGAAGGCATCGGCGAAGCGATGCGCAGCGTCAAGCCCGGCGCGTATGAGTATCAGCTCGCCGCCGTCGCGCGCTGCGTCTTCTCTCTCAATGGCTGCGGCCCCGATGCCTACGCCGCGATCGTCGGTGGCGGCCCAAACGGATGCATCCTGCACTACAACGAGGGCAAGCGGCAACTGCGCGACGACGACTTGATTGTCATGGACTACGCCGCCACGTTGCACGGCTACTGCAGCGACGTGACGCGCACGTTCCCGGCGTCGGGCAAGTTCACCCCCGAGCAACGGCAGCTGGTCACCGACGTCTACGAAGTGCAACAGGAGCTGCTCGCCCATGTGAAGCCCGGCGCCAACCTGATGACGCTGAGTTCGATGTGCGCCAAAATGCTGGTTGCGCGCGGCTACCGCAGCGACCACGGACCGTGCCACCATGTTGGCCTCGCCGTGCACGACCCGTCGATCAGCCGCCTCGAGGCCGGCATGGTGATCACCGTCGAACCTGGCGCCTATCTGCCCAAGAAGGGTTACGGCTGCCGTATCGAAGACTGCGTGCTGGTGACTGACGATGGCTGCGAAGTAATGTCCAAGAACGTGCCGTCGCACCCCGACGCGATTGAGGCGTGGATGCAGAAGGCACCGCGCATTCCGCTCAACATCACGGCTCGGTAACCAAACCCGATCATGCGTTTCCGCTGCATCGTCCTGATTAGCACATTGACCGGCTGCACCTCCGGGGAGGAGCTCCACGTGCGGGACCACGGCGAAGTACTGTTCTCCGGCCGCATCCGCAAAACGGTAACCCTGACACAGTCCGAACGGCATCGAGTCGGGATCGGGGCCGAAGTCGGGGCCTTCGGCACCAACGGCGACTACTCATCGCCGACC
>JBNMND010000300.1:0-7164 GCA_051274975.1 Planctomycetota bacterium
CGGTTCCAGTCTGCGATTGCTAGTGAGTCTTCGCGGCGTCCGGGTTGCACCAGTCGGAAGCGTGGCGAGTCGATCTTGGCGATCGTGATTTGCCCGTCGTGTTGATGGACCAACAGGTTGCGTAAATCGAGGTTGCGATCGCGGAAGCCGCGCTCGTGAAGGGCTACGACCAACGCCCCGATCGCTGCCGCAATTTCACGTCGCGTCTTCGGGTCGGCAGTCGCAAGGATTTGGTCCGCCGCTTCGCCACCGAACGATGCGGTCAGTAAGGTGGCCCGCGAGAGAAAACCTCGCTGGCGCCATTCGAAGCATACGAGTGGTTCGGGTGCCGCGAAGCCGTGCTCGCGAAGCCAGGTCAGGGCGAGGCATTCGCGGGCCGCGCGCGAGTGCCTCCATGGCGCCGTCCACTTCGCCCAGTTGCCAAAGCGATCTCCCCAAGACGTGTATTCGTAAGTTTTTATGAACGCGTCGAGGGTGGTTGTTTCGATCCTGCGGACCCACGAACTGCGGTGGTCGACGACAATATTCCCGGTGTTACGGGCGCTTAAGACCGACAGGTCCGGCAGGGTCGTGGCAAGAGATTGCCAATTCGCAGAAGCGAACACGAGCGTTGGTTGTTGGGGGACTCTTGCTGACACAGTGCTCGCAACAGTATATTCCACCGTGACTTGATGCATCACGTGCAACCGCGGCGGTTTCACGCGCTACTACCCCCCAGGAGGCTCAGGTGAAGACGGTTACAAAGAAGGAGTTGGTCCACCGCATTGCGGAACAGACCGGCGTTACCAAGGTCGTGGCTAAAGACGTCATCCAGGCGTTCTTGAACTCGATCATCGATGAACTCGCAGACGGCAACCGATTGGAGTTCCGCGAGTTCGGTGTTTTTGAGTCGCGTGAACGCGCGGCTCGATTGGCACAAAACCCACGTACCCTCGAGAAAGTCCCGGTGCCTGCAAAGCGCATCGTGAAGTTCAAAGTGGGTCGCCTGATGCGCAAGAAGGTGTCAGGAGAAGACGTAGGCGACCTAAGTCTCGACGATGAAGATTCGTTGAAGAAGGCGCCCGCAATTCCGCCCGCGGTAACCGGCAACGCCGGTGAAGCCACCGGGATGGCGTAGCGCTATAGGCGGCTGGTCCATTGCCGGCCTCGCGCAACCATCCTGGGCGGGTGTGCGCGAAAGCCGTTCTGGACAACAACCAACGATCAGGCGAAGGCTCTAGAACCTTCGAGGCTTTGGCCTCTTAGGTGATGGATCGCGCAATTGCCTGGTCGAGATCGGCGATCAAGTCATCGCCGTCTTCAATCCCAACCGAGAGTCGGATCAAACCGTCTTCGAGGCCAGCAGCTCGCCGCTCTTCAGCTGGAATCGAAGCATGCGTCATGGACGCCGGGTGATCGACCAGACTCTCGACACCGCCGAGGCTCTCGGCGAGTGAGAACACTTCGAACGAGCTGCATACCTGCTTGGCTTGTTCGTCGCTTGCCTTCAGCTCGACGGACACCATGCCGCCGCCCTTACGCATCTGGCGCTTGACCAGTTCGTGTTGCGGGTGGCTCTCGAGTCCGGGGTAGATGACCCGCGCAACCTTGTCGTGCGCCGACAGGTGTTGGGCGACTTGCATGGCGTTATCGCAATGGCGGTCCATGCGCACATGCAGCGTTTTGGTGCCGCGCAGGACCAGGAATGCGTCCATTGGGCCCGGCGTGCCGCCGCAAGTGTTTTGGAAGTGCATGAGCTTTTCATGCAGTTCTTGGTCGTTGCTGAGCAAGGCGCCGCCGACGACATCGCTGTGGCCGCCGAGGTACTTGGTCGTCGAGTGGGCAACGATGTCGCAGCCGAGCGCGAGCGGCGTTTGCAGGTAAGGCGTCGCGAACGTGTTGTCCGCCATCGTCAGCACGCCCTTCTTCTTCGCGATGTTGGCAATCGCTTCGAGGTCGCAACAACGCAGCAGCGGGTTGGTCGGCGTCTCCAGCATCACGAGCTTGGTGTTCGATTGGAACGCCGCCTCGAGTTGCTTCAGGTCCGTCATGTCGACGAACGTCGTCTTCAAACCGAACTTCGTGTAGAGCGTTTGCAGCAGTCGATAAGTGCCGCCGTACAGGTCGTTGCCGGCGATGACGTGATCACCTGACTGCAGCAGGTTGAGCACGCAGTGGATTGCAGCCATGCCACTGGCGAAGCACAGGCCATGCTTGCCGCCCTCAAGCGCGGCGAGGTTGCCTTCGAGCGCCGATCGGGTGGGGTTGTGCGACCGTGAATAGTCGTAGCCCTTGTTGACGCTCGGAGCTTCCTGCACATACGTGCTGGTCATGTAAACCGGCGTCATGATGGCGCCAGTTGTGGGGTCGGGGGATTGGCCGGCGTGGATTGCGTTCGTGCCGAAGCCAGGTGTGCGGTCGCTGTTCATTCGGCGAGCGAGTTTACAAGTCGGCGCGATTCGGCAACATGGCTGACCTCAATGTCTGAGTCTTCTTCCTCATTCGATGGCGACGCGCTCGAGTTCCAAGTCGTGCGGTCGCTGCTGACCACGCGGCTGATTACGCCGCTTGGCCGGACCGCCGTGGACGCGTTGCAGCCGTGTGAAACGGCCGAAGAAGCTATCTACCAACTGGCTGCGACTACGGCGATGGCGCTGCGAATCGGCGATCGCAACTTGTTGCCGCTGAGCGGTGCGGTCGAGGTGAGGTCCTGGCTGGACCGATTCTTCGCCGGTGAGCATTCTTTTCTTGCTCGCGATGCAGCCGACCTGAAGCGGGTTCTGCGCACGGCCGGCCGGTGCCGGATGTGGTGCTCGGCCGGGGAGGCGGCGCTCAGTCGCTTTGCCCAGGGCGTGCCGGACCTGGGCGAGCTGGTCGAAGAACTCGAGCGGGTCATCGACGATCGTGGCGAGGTGTTGGATTCGGCGTCATCGAAGCTCGCCCATCTCCGCCGCAACATCGAGCAATACAAGCGGGCCGTCGACAATGCGATGTCCAGCGTCCTGACCAATGCAGACATCCGCCGCTGCCTGCAGGCGCCAGAGCCGTCGTGGCGCAACGGCCGGCCAGTGTTGCAGGTCAAGGTCGACTACCGCGGCCGGGTTCGCGGCGTTCTGCACGACCGCAGCACGTCGGGCGCCACCCTGTTTGTTGAGCCAGACGCCGTGGTTGAGGTCGCCAATCGTCTTTCCGATGAGCAGGCGGCTGAGAACCGCGAGATCAACGTCGTCATGGCGGACACCGCCCGGGGCCTACGCCGGAATGCGGCCGAGATCGCGGCGTGCGTCGAGTTCGTCGCCCGCGCCGACATGCTGCAGGCGAAGGCTCGGTTGGTGACCGAGGATGGCTATGTCGTGCCCAAGGTTGCGCAGAATGGCCCGCTGCGGCTACGCGGCGCGCGGCACCCGTTGTTGTTGCAGGCACACGCCGCCGCCGACATCGTGCCGCTCGATATTGCCCTCGGCGATCCGCATCACCTGGTCGTCGTTACCGGTCCGAACACGGGCGGCAAGACGGTCGTCTTGAAGACGGTGGGGCTGTTGTCGCTGATGGCGATCAGTGGCGTGCCGATCCCTGCTGACGAGGGCGCAGAGATTCCATTCCTTCGTTCCGTGCATGCCGACATTGGTGACGAACAGGCGATTGCGCAGAATCTGTCGACGTTTAGCTCGCACGTGCAGCGCATCGCTCGTTGCGTCGAGCATTCGGCGCCGGACACTTTGGTGTTGCTGGATGAGCTTGGCGCCGGCACCGATCCCGAAGAAGGGGCCGTGCTCGGTTATGCGGTGCTTGAGGCGTTGGTCAAGGCCAACGTGTTCGCTGTCGTAACCACACACCTCGGCCGCCTGAAGGACTTCGCCTACCAGCATCAGGGTGCCGAGAACGGCTCGATGGCGTTCGATGGCAAGTCGCTGGAGCCGCTCTACCGGCTGGATCTCGGGATTCCCGGCAACAGCCATGCGCTCGATATCGCGTCTCGCGTCGGCATGCCGAAGAGCATTGTCGCTCGCGCCCGGGAGCTGCTCGGTAAGCGGGATCAGACCTTGGACAACCTGATCCAGCGGGTTCAGGTCGCGCGCCGCGACGCCGAGGCCGACCGCCAGGCCACCGCCGACCGTTCGCGCCAGGTAACTCAGCAGCACACCGACCTAGAGGAGCGGATGTCTCAGGCGGTCAGGAAGGAGAATTGGCTGCAAGAGGAGGCCGATGGCGTCGTGGAGGCAGAGCTTCGCAGGGCACATGCATCTATGGCGAAGTTACTTACGGCGTTGACTCAGGCTCCTGGACAGCACGGCGAGCGCGCTCGCGAGCTAAAGAAGATTGTTGACGGTCTGCTCAAGGACGCTGCCCTGCATCGGCGCCGCATGGCCTTCTGTCACGGTCTGAAGAAGGGCGATCAAGTGTTCCTGCCGCGATGGGGGCGCCTGTGTAAGGTCCATAAGATAGACAAGGTGCGCGAACTCGCGTTCGTCGACTACGGCAAGGTGAGGATGGAGGTGCCCTACGAGGACGTATCTTGGCTGCAACCTCTGGATCCGCTCAAGTAAGCATCTGTTGCCTGAGGGGGTCGGTTGCTACCATTCAGGCCCATGACGGTGCTGATCGCCGATAATGATAGGGCCGTTAGCGGCCTGTTGACCGAGGTCTTGGCCCAATCCGGCCTCAACACAAGCAACGCATACGACGGCGACGAAGCCAGTCGTATGGCGCGTCATGAAGAAGTACGCGTGCTGGTTTGCGACCTCGACATGCCGGGGGCCTCGGGCCTGGAAGTGCTCGAATCGCTGCGGGATCTGCCGAACCCGCCCAAGTCCGTGGTTATCTCGGGCTACCTCGATGGTTCGATCGAGCAGCGCTTGCGCGCGCTCCCGTTTGTTCAAGAGGTCATGCGCAAGCCGTTCGACTTGCTTGTCTTTGCTGCGGTCGTGCGGCGACTTGCTGGTGCCGAGCCGAAGTCCAGCGGTGGCGGTCAAGTCGCCGTAGATTACTAGCGAAACCGTTTGACGAGGCCTTGCGAGCGGACCAGAGTCCTGCGAGCGGAGCTCAGAGGCCGCATTCGTCGCTGTCGCTGTGCTCGATAGAGAGCGGCGCGGCCAACTTGCTGCGATCAGCGCAAAAAATGCTCCTCGCCAAGCTTGCACAACTTTTGGGCGTCGGTATCGTGCTCCGTCCTTTCCGCAGTAGCTACCCTGCTAGCGTGGCTCAATTGGTAGAGCACCTGATTTGTAATCTGGAGGTTATGGGTTCAAGTCCCATCGCTAGCTCCAGCCGATAAAGGTCTTTCCTTGAGTTTCGTGCCTAGGGCAGACGAACGGGGAAAGGAACGTTCAGACAACACACGGGCGAATACCAAAGCGGCCAACTGGGTCAGACTGTAAATCTGATGGCTATGCCTTCGCAGGTTCGAATCCTGCTTCGCCCACCAACTCTCACTGTCCATTGGGTCAGAGAGAACGTCTGCTCGACTGATAATTAGGACTGCTCGTTGCGATGGCTAACTTGGTCGTCGATGCGCGCAGTCACCCGTCACTGCGGGTGTAGCTCAATGGTAGAGCACCAGCCTTCCAAGCTGGGTGTTGTGGGTTCGAGTCCCATCACCCGCTCCAGTTTTTCTGGTGCTTCTGGTTCGCTGGATCATCTGGTTCGCCGGATCTTCTGCCTGATCGCAAAGCAGTGATGGGTGTGGCGGGTCGTCCTTGCGGGCTCCCGGCACTACTGTTCTTTCCTTCATTTTTGATTTCTGCAAGCTGCTATAGCTCAGTGGTAGAGCACCTCCTTGGTAAGGAGGAGGTCCTGGGTTCGAGTCCCAGTAGCAGCTCCATTCTCCCATTCAATCTTCGGCTGATCGTTCAGTCCTAGAAGCGAATACCCACAACCGACTATCCCCCCGACCCAGACATATGGCCAAGGAAACCTTCTCCAGAACTAAGCCCCACGTCAACGTGGGGACTATCGGGCACGTTGCCCACGGCAAGACCACGACCACCGCGGCCATTACCTACACGCTCGCGTCTGTTGGTTTGGCCAAGTACAAGGAGTACGCGGCAGTCGCAAAGGGCGGCACGGTGCGTGACCCTAGCCGTGTTGTGACGATCTCGTCGGCACACGTCGAGTATGAGACGAAGAACCGTCACTACGCTCACGTCGATTGCCCCGGCCACGCCGACTACATCAAGAACATGATCACCGGTGCGGCCCAAATGGACGGCGCCATCCTGGTCGTGGCTGCTGACGACGGTCCGATGCCGCAGACGAAGGAGCACGTGCTTCTCGCTCGTCAGGTCGGTGTTCCGGCAATCGTTTGTTACCTCAACAAGTGTGACCTCGTCGACGACGAGGAGCTTCTCGACCTCGTCGAGATGGAAATCCGCGAGTTGCTGGACAAGTACGAATACCCGGGCGACGACGCCAAGGTCGTTCGTGGCGCCTCGTTCGCGGCTCTCCAGACGGAGAACCCCGGCCCAGATAATCCCGCCAGCAAGTGCATCTTCGACCTGATGGATGCCATCGACGAAGCCGTTCCGGAACCGGAGCGCGACGTCGATAAGCCATTCCTGATGCCCGTTGAAGACGTGTTCTCAATCGAAGGTCGCGGCACCGTCGCTACCGGTCGTATCGAGCGCGGCATCGTCAAGGTTGGCGGCGCTGTCGAGATCGTCGGTATCCGCGAGACCCGTCCGACGACGGTTACCGGTGTCGAGATGTTCCAGAAGACGCTCGACGAAGGTCGCGCCGGCGACAACGTTGGTCTGCTGCTTCGCGGCATGAAGAAGGAAGATATCGAACGCGGTATGGTCCTCGCCGTGCCGAAGTCGGTTACGCCGCACACCAAGTTCAAGGCTTCGGTCTACGCCCTCAGCAAGGATGAAGGTGGTCGCCACACGCCGTTCATGAGCGGTTACCGCCCGCAGTTTTACTTCCGCACGACGGACGTGACTGGCACGGCGGACTTGGTCGGAGCAGAGATGTGCATGCCGGGCGATAACGTCGAGATCAGCGTCGAGCTGATCATGCCGATCGCGATGGACCAGCACATGCGCTTCGCCATCCGTGAAGGTGGTCGCACCGTCGGTGCCGGTCGCATCACCGAGATCATCGAGTAGCATTAGCTACTTGGGATCGGGTTGCTGCCCCAGCGGGTGGCAGCCCACAGCGGGTCTACGAGAGCTGGGCTGGTCTTCTTGA
>JBNMND010000301.1:0-7148 GCA_051274975.1 Planctomycetota bacterium
GCGCGCAATCAGCTTGCGCCCGCCGTCGGCATCACGTGGTGGTAGCGGCGAAGCGAACCAGACCAGGCGCGGGCCGTGGGAACGCATCTCCGGCATCTGCGGTAGCACGTTGCCGTCGGCGACGACTGCCTCCACCGTACTAAGGTTGCCTGGATCGCATGGCAAGCCGGCGTAGGTGGCGGGCGCCACAATGCGCACAGAAAGCTCTCGGCCGCGGGCCGCGATCGCTTCGAGTTGTGTTCGGTAGCGCAGTGAGGTCGTGCCAAGGCTGACGTTGATCAGCGGAATGCCAAGCTCGACCGCGTGCTCAAGTGCATGCAGCACCGCAAGGAAATCGCAGGTCGATTCGCGGTCGAAGACGCGCAACGAAACGATCTCGACGTCCTTGACAAAGTGCGCGATGGTCGCAGCAACGGCCGAGCCGTGGCCCAGATCATCGATGCCGCCACCCGCTTCTTCGGCGATGCCTTCACGATTAAATCGCGGGCCAGCGATCACGCTGGCGCCGCCGCGAAGGCCCGGATGCTGAGGGTCGATACCGCTGTCGATAACGACCACTTTGGGTCGACTCATCCGTCGACGACGTGAATGGTGCCAACGATCTCGCCGGCGAGCTCAACGGTCGGCAGACGCTTCAGGGTCTTGACGTCGAAGACCTCGAAATCGCTACCGGCAACGCCCACGTAAGCCTTGTCGCCGTTGGGGGAGATCGCAACCAGCGAACGACGCGGTCGGAACTCGTAGTAGGCCTCGTTGAGCTTCTCGCCGGTGTTGAGGTCGTAGGTGACCATCTGGCGTTCGGAAGTGCGACCGCGGCCCATGGCGACGGCGATGCGCTTCTTGTGTGCGACGCGCATGCCCCAAGAACTCTTGCTAGGGCCCCATTCGGTGACCTTGACGACTTTGCGATTCTTTAGGTCGATGTCGATGAGTCCCCAGTTGGTTCGCTTCTTCTCGACCGGATCGGTGGTCGTGAAGATCTGCAGCGAACGATTGGGGTCGCGGTCATCGAGCAGGTCGGTGTTGCTAAGGCGGATGGCGCCAGCACCAAAGAAGCGCGGCGTCGACAAGTCGATCTTGCCAATCTCCTTGAACGTGCGTGCGTTGAGGAACGCCAAGTTGCCGCCGGTCGACGACAGCCAGTAGGTGCCGTCGGCACTCATGCGAGCGCGGCTCATCGAGTCCGGCAGCTTTGGCACCTTGCGCACGATCTTCTTCTTAGAGCTGTCGTAGAGCAGATACTGGGTCGCCTCGAAGCTGTAGCGATCGATCTCCTTCTTGACTCGATCGGTCTGCACAAACCAAAACACGCCACCGGGACACTCGCGCACGCTGCGAATGCGCAACGTGATGCCTTCCTCTTGGAATAGGTGGTTGCCGGCCAACGTGCCAGTCGTCATGTCGACGACTTCGATGGTGCGCTGTTGGTTGGTAACGATTAGCAGTCGCTTGCGATCGTGCGTGCGCGTCGAGCGCCAGAACATGCCGCCCTTCAGCTTCACTTGATGCACGACCTTGTCGGTCTCGGGGTCAAACTTGACCACGAAATCGGGATACATCGTGAACCAGAAATACTGCTTGCCGTCGAGTGCTGCGAGCGTCGGAGCGGTGACGGGGGTGAACTCGGGCAGGTCGCTGCTGGTCTTGTCACGCCCCTTTGCGCCGCTGGCGCCACGCGATCCACGACCCTGGCGGCCTTCGCCACGACCGCCTTCACCCTGACCTTGGCCACGGCGTCCGCGGCCGCGTCGGCCCTCGGTTTCGGCGCCGGTATTGGCTTCTTCCGCTTCCGGTGGCGGCGGTGGTGGGGGTTCCACAACTTCCTGCACGACCGGTGGTGTCACCGGTGGCGGGGTTTGCGCGTGCACAGCAGCTCCGATCAAGAGCAGCGATGCAGCCGAACTAATCAGGCGAACGAGCATCTGGGGCCTTACGGGAAGACGAGGTCGATGGACTTCCAATCCTGCATTGGCGCGCCGCAGGAAGAGGTCCAGGAAGGAGCGTTGGTGACACCGTCGGGCACTTGGGCCGGCCAGTAGCACGTGTGGTAGCAATCGTAGAGATCGCGCTCGATCGGCTGGCAGAGGCCGTGCGTGCCGTTGCCGGAGTCCACTTCCCAACCCGGTGCGAACACCGTAGTGCAGCCATACGGATACTGCGTCGGAGGTGGATCTTGCGTCAGGGCACGTGCTGCGCCGCGGCGGGCGAGCACCATGCTGGCGAGTTGCTTTGCCTTTTGGTTGCAAGCGATGATGCGCGGTTGCTTGCGTGCAGGTTCCTGCTCGACTTCCGATGCATCGGTAACGGGATCGTTTTGTGAGTCGCTCATTACTGATCGAATCGGGCCAGGAAGGCGGGGTTGGTTGCTTGGATTCGACCGTAGCTCTTTAGGCCGAGATCGATGAAACCGCGGATCCAATCGCAGTAGTGCAGATTGGCGGCCGTGGCCTTGCCATAACGAACGTGCGCTTCGTGGTAGCAGCCGCCAGCGCACAGCGGGCGCGCAAAGCACTGCGCGCAGTCGGTCTTCTTGTCGATGTGCGCTTGCGCGAGAAACTCGGCGCGCGCCTTCTCGTCGAGGCCTTCTTGCACGGTGCCGATCGAGTGACTCTTCGATTCGACGAAACGATGGCACAAGCCGATTTCGCCTTCGGTCGAAACGCCAACCAAGCCAAGGCCCGCGCCACATGGATGCGCCTTGTTGACGCCTTGGTGCAGTTCGCGGACGAGGTCGCCGAGGTTGCTGAAGCCGTGGCTCTCGCCGCGGCCGGCTGCCTCAACGTACTCGTCGCCTAGCACGCCGAACTCGTGCAGCAAGCGTTCGTAGCCTTGCTCGCCGAGCGCGTAATCACGGCCAAGGCCGGCGGTAACTGGTGCAAAGCCGACTTCATCGAAGCCAAGCTCTCCAGCCAGGTAGCGGTAAGTATCGACGACCGGCGTGGCGCCGGCGGTGACCGTGACGCGGGCGCCGATGGGGCGGCCGTTGCGCTCCTTGTTCTTTTTGATCAGGTTCTTGATGCGCGGCTCCATGACCTCGTAGGAACCCTTGCCGCTCTTGTAGCTGCGGTGCCGGTCCTGCTCGTCCTTGTCGCCATCGATCGACACCGTGATGCCGAATCGATGCGTCGTCAAGAAATCGACAATGTCATCGGTCAGTAGCGTCGCGTTGGTCGTCAGCGAGTAGTGCACGCGCTTGCCAGTCTGCGCGCCTTGCTCCTCGGCATATAGCACGGCCGTTTTGATCGCTTCGAAGTTGAGCAGCGTCTCGCCACCAAAGAACGTGATCGAAACTTGCGGTCGGTCGCCGCTGCTGCGCATCAAGAAGTCGATCGAGTCGCGCGCCGTCTTCTCGTCCATGAGCGCTTTGCCAGCCGTCGACTCGTCGAACAGCTTGTCCTCGCCATACTCGTAGCAGTAGGTGCAGGACAGATTGCACTTGTTGGTGACGTTGAGTACCAACGTCGCCAACGGGAACGGCATCGGCGGCAGGTCGGCACGCGGAGCGGGGGTTTCATCGACCGGCCGAATGGCACCTAGGTCGATCAAGTCGTTGAGCGTCAACTCGGAGGCCGACGGCTTGTCTTGCTCCTTTAGCCACGGTTCGCTATCGACGCCGTCTTCGGTGACGAACGCGTCGACGACGGCCGCAGTTGGCTCGTCGAGCGCGAGGATTGCGGCCGAGTTCGCTAGGTAGATGAACTCGGTGCCAGATTCGTCGCGAAAGCGACGGTGCAACACAGTGCGAAGTTGCACTAGCGGTCCTCCCAGTCGAGTACCTGCCAGCGTGCATAGATCGGCACGGTGACAATTAAGTGGCTGCGCGCAAAGAACCGTTTGGTCTCGCGAGCGGGCATCGCCTTAGGCGCATCGGCATCGTTTGACTTCACAGGTTCCTCTGGCTTCTTGTTGGTTGCCTTCTTGTCATCGTCCGGCTTGGCATCGTCCGGCTTGTCATTGTCGCCTTCCTTCTTCTTCTTTTCTGGAGGGCGAACCGGAATGTCGAGTTCGGTTTCGAAGGTCGCGAAGACATCACCAATATTGTTGGCTTGCCACTTTCGCTTCGGGTTTGGCCCGTCGATGTTCGGAGTGAAGACGCCGGTCGCTTCATCGATCGCGCCGACGTATTTCACATCATCGTCATTATCGCGAACCGCGAACTCCGAGAGCGCCCACTTGCCGCGCACTTGGAACAGGTCAACGTCGTCCTTGGTGAAGGGCTTGCCGTCCTTGCCCCGATGCATCGCAAACGCTTCGAAGCGCTCGAGCTGGCGGGGGTGCTTGGCACCACCATTGCGGGACAGGCCCTGCAGTGGTCGCACGCGCACGTAGTCGACCGTGTCGTAGAGCGTGACTTTGGCGGAGCCCGGGCGCGGACCGTATGCCAATGTGCGCGTGCCGAGCTTGGTGCCTGCTTCGGCGCTCACGGTCACCACAAGGTGGCGGTCGCTTTTGCGTTCGACACCGGTGACAGTCAGTCCTTGGCCAATGAAGAAGTCACCGACCTTGATGCCCTCTTCGAACTGTTCGCCGTAGACGTCGACCTGGTGAGCCAAGGTTGGCACGGGCACCGACGCATTGCCTAGCGACACGATGCGCGTGCGCCCGACGTCGCGATCGAGCGTGACATCCATGCCAATCTCGTCGTATTGGCCTTGGAATACGCGTCCCTTGAGCGTCTGCCAGTTCTCGTCGAGCAGGAGCACTTCGCGCCAATTGCTGCGGTCTGGTCCTTGGCTGCGACCTCGCCACGTGTAGCCGGCATAGAGCACGCCCTTGCCGGTGCGTGTCTCGCTCGAGCCGTCGCTCCAATTGAGGTTCCAGGTCAGCGTGTATTCATCTACGTCGGCGCGCGCCAGATGCAGCGTGCCGATGACGTCGCCGCGGCCAGTCTCATGGCCATGAACGGTCCACGTGCCGGCGAGCGGAACCTCGCGCTTGTGTTGCGTCCAGGCTTCCCATTCCGGCGTGAACAGCGGTTGATCCTTGCTCAGCTGTTCGAGCACGCGATCACCCGTGCTGGTGCCGCCACCTCGGCGACTGCTGCCTGCGTTACTCCTGCCGGCGGTGTTCGCTGTCGATGTGGTGCTAGAGCCGCCACGACCGCCGCGAGTGCTCGAAGTGTTGCTGCTCGAGGTGTTGCTGCTTGATGGACTGCTTGCGCCCGTCGAGTTGCCGCCGCCGAAGCGACTGCGATTGCTGCTGGCTCGCGGGGGTCCGCCGCCCATTTGGCGGCTTGCCAACGGGAACATGGCGACGTGTGTCGCGCGCAACAACTGCCACTCGTCTTTGTCGCGGTATTGCAGTAACGCGCGGCCCAGCGGGTGGCATTGCGCACAAGCCTGTCTGAAGTCTTTGTCTTGATCGTCTTCGGACCAGTGCACGCGGCGCTCACTTTCGTAGTGGCCCTTCTCGGCTTCGGCGCGTGACAGGCCATGCGAGTTCGACAAGCTGCGCACCAACATCTTTGCGGTGGTGGGGGTCAGCTGGAGGCCATGAAGGCGGCCCATTCGCTTGATCGATTGCGCCCAACCTTCCGGTGACTTGCGCAGGTAGGAGATGCGCGTCATGTGGCTGCGGTCGTCGATTGTGTGGCAGCGGCCGCAGAGGCTTCGCACCAACAAGTCTTCAACCGGAATGCCCGGCTTCTCGGGCCGCTTCTTGGGCGGTTTGGTTGCGCCCTGCTTTCCGCCAGTGGTGTCACCGACCGGATTCTGGCTGGCTGGCGTTGCAGCAGCTGGCGTTGCGTTTTGTGCTGCCGGTGGATGACCGGGCGGAACTTCCGCACTTGCAGCCTCGCCGTGCTGAGCCGGCAAGGTGAAAGCTAGGAGTGCCGCTGTGAACAGCGAGAGGAACGATTGGTAGGTGGGAACGAGGGGCAGCAAACCTGTCTCCGGTTACGGAAGTCGCGCAACTACGGACCATAGCGTTGGTTTCGTTGGATGGAGCAGTGGCATCGTGGATTGCATTCGTGTTGCAGATCGCAACCAGCGCACCAGATGTCCCTGGGCTTTCGGTCGCTAGTGGTGTGATGCAGACAGTTGCCGTCTTATGCGCGAGTCATCGACGTCGCTCACAAAGCGGATTGCCGCAGGCCTATTCATGGATACGTCGAGGACAACCCAACGCAGTCGGCGTTGAGGG
Organism: Planctomycetota bacterium; assembly: GCA_051274975.1. Classification (GTDB taxonomy): domain Bacteria; phylum Planctomycetota; class UBA1135; order UBA1135; family UBA2386. The sequence goes on from JBNMND010000301.1 coordinate 6,142, forward strand.
CCGCGGAGAAGATGGCTAATTTCGGCATCACACCACTAGCTATCGCTCCAGTCCGGAAACTGCTCGGCGAACTTGGGGTGCTTCGCCAGTTCGGCCGGGGTTCCTTGAGCGACAACCTGACCGTTGTGCAGCCAGATCGCGCGATCGACACAGCGTAGCGCCGGGCCGCGATGGTCGACGATGACAAGGGTGTTGGTGCGCGGCAGTTCCGCTAGGTGGGTTGCGATGCTAGCCGCAGTCTTGCCATCGAGCGACGCGAACGGTTCGTCCAGCAGCAACGCGTCGGTCGGGTGCGACAAGGTGCGAGCCAACACAATGCGTCGTGCTTCCCCGATACTCCAATCGACACCACCCTGTAAGCGACGACTCCATGGTGAGTCCAGGCTGAGCGGCAGCGCGCGCACTCGTTCGCCGAGGCCAACTAGATCGAGTGCCCGCCACAGCACGTCGTCGTGCACAGGTGCCGTATGGCCAAGCTGCAGGTTCTCGCGCAGGGTCAGTTCGAACGCGGATGCATCTTGCAGCAACACCGCGATGCGTTGCCGCAAGTAGGCGGGATTACACGCAAACACTGGGCGCTCGTCGAGACACAGCTGTCCACTAGTCGGCGCATACAAACCTGCTAGCAGCTTGATCAACGTCGACTTGCCAGAACCATTCGCGCCGATGATGGCGACGCGCTCGCCGGATGCGATTGAAACATCGACGCCGTTAAGCACTTCGCGCGGCGTCTCTGGGTAACGGAAACCAAGACCAGTTGCCGCGAACGCAGCGGGTTGTCCGGCGGCTGCAAGCTCGCTGGATGGCGTGCTTGCACGGGACGAGGAACGACCGAGAAAGTCCACCAAAGGGCGCAGGAACAAGCGGTGTTCGTGCACGCCTGTCCATGCGGCCAACAGGTCGCGAACGGCGTTCTGCGTGCGTTGCGCGGCTTGCGCATGCAGCATCAAACCACCGACTGTCATCGCGCCGGCGAGTGCATCCTTGGCCAAGAACACGTAGGCCGC
>JBNMND010000302.1:0-7146 GCA_051274975.1 Planctomycetota bacterium
CTTCGACCCGACCCGCGCGAGGTCGCCCGCATTCTGCACATGCCACTGGACGAATTGCGCGACGACACCCGTTGGCAAGAGAAGCCACCACCCATCGCAACTCCGGGAATCGCGCGAAGAACCGGCCCACATTTTCCATTCGGCGAAGACCTGCTGTGGGGTTTGACGGCGAGGTTCATTCGCGACTTAGTCGCACTCATCCCGAGGGGCACCGAATGATCCCCACCCTACTTCGCCTGCTTGGTATCGGCATCGCGATCGCGCTGTTAATGCGCTGGCTGCAGAGCCGCCAGCAAATCGCTAACCGGAGCCAAGGCGGCTTCGACGACGCCGTCAACAATCCCGATCTGTGGGATTCGATGAACGAGCACTTCCAACAACGCGACCGCGAATTGGAGCAGGCCAAGCATTGGAGTGATGACGAGATCGACCTGGCGATGGAACAGTATGTGTTCAAGCTCAAACACAGCGACGACGACACCCACGAGTGGTTTCGCAAGCTAGCGCAACAGCCGGACAAGGCGGCGCAGCGGGCGCTAACCACGCTCCGCGCCCCGGACATGCAAGCGCGTCTCCGCAAGGAGCCGCAGGGCGAGCCGGCGCTCTATCGCGCTTGCCAAGTGTTGATGCTCGCACCTCAGGCGAACGCAGCTCCTGAAGTGCGGCGGCTGTTGTCCGCGAACACTGAAGGCGTGCGCAACAACGCCTTACGATGGCTCGCCCAGGTTGCAGATGCCACCTATGTCGACGACTTGATCGACGGATTGCGTGGCGACGAAGACGAGTGCTGGGCGGTGCTCAACGGACTGAGTGATGGCAAGCATGATTGCAATAGCCGCATCGCGATCGACCTATTCGAACCAGTCGCCGCGCTGCTCAGCCAAGCCGGCAGCGAACACACTGAGCAAGCCGCGCAGTTGTTGCTGCAGTGGCACCGTGACCAGGCACTCGCCCGCTTCGAGCAATTAGGTGTGTTTAGCCCATCTCACGACGCGTTCCGCGAGACACTGAGAGCCATGCTGGCCCAAGGCGAGCGACTGCCGCAACAACGACTACGCGAACTGTGGCAAGCAATCGATTCCGAGGACGCATCGAAGCTCGACGCGGAGCCCGTATTGCAAATGCTCGCCAGCCACCGCGACGACGAGGACCTGCCGCTGCTGCGCAAGATCCTCGAACGAGAACATGCAACCGCCGCCGCCGCCGCAAGCGCGCTGCTCCACTACCACGGCCTGCAAGACTGGGTGGAGACCGTCGCGCAACGACCGCTTACGCTGCGCAGCGAGGCCGAACGGGCTGCGATGGCTGTGTTCGACTACGACTGCAACGTCTGCAATGGCGGCCACACGCAGTTCTTCTTCAACTCCAGTGGCGATAGCTGGCAGGCGGCGCTCACCGCATTAGAGAGCGCCTCGGACCTAGCCCGGAGAGACATTCTCCGCGAAGCGATCTCCCAGTTCCCGGACCTACCGAGCAATGACCGCGACGCCCGGCACAAACAGCTCGCGCGCCTCACCAGCGAGGCCACAGAACTCTTCGAGGAGCTGGACACACGCTACTACGCAGTCAAGCACCCAGCTGAAGTGACCATCGCGCGCCTGGTGCTCGCAACGCCAGAAGTCTTCCGGGCCTAGCCCCGACCTGGAAGCCGGCACTACGCCGAATGCGTTAGTACTATGCTAGGCACGGCACCAACACGTTCACTAGCCGCGCAGTTCGGCGTCGATCTGGGAGGCGTTGTTGCGGACCTTGTCGAGGTATTTGCTCTCGTCCTTGTCGGAGAGAGTGCGGTCGTTGGCGCCGAGTGTGACGGTGAAGTTTAGTGACTTCTTGCCCTCGGGTAGGTTCTCGCCGCGGTAGACCTCGAACAGCTCCACGTTACGGATCAGCTTGCGGCCGGTCTCGCGCAGGAAGTTCGCGACGGTCGCAGCCTGGATGTCGGCATCGACCATCAAAGCGACGTCGACTGGCAATTCGGGATGCGTCGGCACCGGCGTGTAGCTCGGCTCCATGCGGCCGTTGGCGATCAGCGCACGAATGTCGACGCAGGCGATCGCCGTGTTCTTCGGCAAGTTGAGGGCGCGAGCAACTGCGGGGTGCAGGTGCGCCACGTAGCCAACCGGGGAGCCATCGCGGTCGATGGCGGCGGCGCGCGCGGGGTGAACCCACGGCTGATCGGCACCACTCCACTTGCGCGAAACCTCGACCGGGTAACCCAATCGGCGCAGCAACAGCTGCACGCCTTCGCGCAACGCACCGTAGGGATGCACAGCACCCTGGGTGTCGCGATCGGCGTATACGAAGCACAGTTCGCGCACTTCGTGCGGCAGGCCGTGCTCGTCCTTGGTCTCCGCGTGGTAGCCCTTACCGGTTTCGACAAGACGAACACTCGCGGTTTGGCGCAGGTTGCCCTCCACCATCGACAACAAACTCGGCAGCACGTGACGACGCATGCGCGTGATCTCGGGTGCGACCGGGTTCTTTACCTTCAGGTATGGCTGGCCCTTGGCGCCAACCGCTTCCAAAACCGCATCCGGCGTGAAGCTGTAGTTGTAGATCTCGTGGCAGCCGAGTTCGAGGCAGCTGACCTCGATCATGCGACGCACCAAGAACAACTCTTCGTTGTGCTTCGGCGGCCGGATCGTGCCGACCAGCGGCTCTTCCGGAATGTTGTCGTAGCGATACATACGCCCGACTTCTTCGATCAGGTCATCCTCGATCGAGATGTCCTTGGTCGCACGGAAGCTCGGCGCCTTACAAGCGAATCCAACGTCGGTCGTCACGACTTCGAATGACAACGACGTCAAGATCTCGACGATCTTCTGGTCTTCGAGCGTGACACCGAGCTTGAGCGCCAGCCGATCGCGCCGTAGCACCAGTGGGGTTGCTTCGTAGGAGAAGCCTTCCGGATCCACCAGTGGACCGGCAGCTTTCGCGCTCGGGCAGTAGTCCTGCAGCAGCGCCAGGAAGTAGTGCACGGCGGTTTCGGCGTTGGCCGGATCCTGTGCCTTTTCGAAGCGCGTGCTGGCATCGGTGCGCAAGCCGAGTCGCATGGTCGTGCGGCGGATCGTCGAAGCGCGGAAATTGGCCGACTCGAGGAACAGGCTAGTGGTGCCTTCCTCAACCATCGTGCCCTCGCCACCCATGATGCCAGCGAGCGCTTCTGGCTTGTCGCCCGCGCAGATCAGCAGGTCCTTGTCGTCGAGTTTGCGCACCTGGCCATCGAGCGTCGTGATCGACTCGCCGTCCTTGGCGCAACGAACCCGGATGCCCGAGTCGCCGACGTGACGCGCATCAAACGCGTGCATCGGCTGCCCCAAATCGAGCATGACGAAGTTCGTCAAGTCGACCGGCAGGTTGATCGCGCGCTGATCGACGGCTTGCAACTGCCAGCGCAGCTCGTTCGGCGACGGGCCACTGACCACGCCATCGATCATCAAGCCGCAGTAGCGCGGACAGGCAACCTTATCGTCGATCGAGATGGCGACTTTCTTGCCGTCCGTCGGCAGTTCGGCGGGCACAACAGCCGGCAACAGATCGCGGCCGTAGATCGCCGCGAGTTCGCGCGCGAAGCCGTAGTGACCCCACAGGTCAGGCCGGTGATTGATCGATTTATTATCGATCTCGAAGACCCAGTCCTGCACTGCGCACACGTCGACGAAGCGAGCACCAATCTCCGTGTCGGGCGGCAGCACGAAAATGCCGTCGGCTTCTTCGGACAAGCCAAGCTCAGACTCCGAGCAGATCATGCCGTGCGACTCGACGCCGCGGATCTTGCCAACCTTGATCTTGAGCGCGCCCTTGCCGCCAGTAGCCGGCAACACGTCACCAGGCTTGATGACCACGACGCGCTGACCGGCGTCGACATTGGGCGCACCGCAGACGATTTGGGAGACGCCACCGCTAGGACCGAGATCCACTTCAAGGACCGACAGCTTGTCGGCATCCGGATGCTTCTCGCGCTTGCGAACGTGACCGACAACCAATGGCTCGAGCCCGTCACCGAAGCGGATAAGATCATCGACCTCGGCCGTGCTCATCGTCAAATCGGCGAGGATTTGCTTCGGGTCGATGCCCTTGAGGTCGACGTGACGCGACAACCATCGCAGTGAGATTTTCATCGCGGCACCTCCGGGAACTGCGACAAGAACCGCAGGTTGCCACCCATGAAGTGGCGAATGTCATCAATGCCGTAGCGCAGCATCACGACGCGCTGCAGGCCCATGCCGAACGCAAAGCCCGTGTATTCTTCGGGGTCGAGTCCGCATTCCTTGAGCACGTTCGGATGCACCATGCCGCACGGCAAGATCTCAATCCAACCGCTCTGCTTGCAGACCGAGCAGCCCTTGCCACTACAGAACGGACAATTGACGTCGAGTTCGAAACCGGGCTCAACGAACGGGAAGAAGCCGGGGCGCAAGCGCACTTCGACGTCGCGCTCGAGGATGACGCGCAAGCACGTCTTCATCGTGTGGATCAGGTTAGCGGTGCTGACACCGCGCTTGCCGTCGGGGCCCACTTGAATGCGATCGACGACCAGACCTTCCATTTGGTAGAAGCTGTGCTCGTGGGTCTTGTCGACGGTTTCGCTGCGGAAGCAGCGACCGGGCACGATCACCTTCAACGGCGCTTCGAAGCCTTCTTTCACGAGGCGCTGCAACGTGCGCACTTGCACGGGCGACGTGTGCGTGCGCAGTAAGCTGCCGTCGGTCAGCCAGAACGTGTCCTGGCTTTCGCGAGCCGGGTGATCGCTGGGGATATTGAGCGCGTCGAAGTTGAAGTATTCCGACTCCACCTCCGGCCCGTCTTCCCATTGGAAGCCCATGCTGGTGAACAGGTCCACCAGTTCGTTTTGAACGATCGTGATCGGGTGCATCGCGCCCTTGCGTTGCTTCGGGCCCGGCTCGGTCGGATCGAAGTCGGTCGCCGAGAGATCCTTTTCGAGCTCAGCCTGCTCGAAGCCTTCGCGCCGCTGCTTCAGCGCGACCTCCACCAGTTGCTTGACGGCGTTGGCGGCCTTGCCAAACGTGGGGCGCTCTTCTTTCGGCAAGCTCGTCACTGAACGAACCATGCCGAGCACTTCTCCGCCCTGGCCAAAGAGTCGCTTGTCTAGCTCAGCTAGCGCAGCCCCATCAGATGCTGCGGCGATCGCCTGCAGCCACTCATCCTGTTTGGCAGTGATATCCATGAGTCAACTTCAGCCGGTACAGCACAACGGCGCTGGTCAAGCCAGCGCCGTCTCAGTCCCAACCCTAAGTGCCTGGGAGTGGCGATCGTGGCGGCGTGCGTTCGCAAGCACCGACACGGACCTCGTCCTTACGCGATTGCAGTGCGGGCTTGCCCGCAGATCGCCTCGAACGTCTTCGGATCGTGGATGGCCATTTCGCTCAGTTCCTTGCGGTTGAGCTTGATACCGGCCTTCTGGATGCCGTTGATGAATTGCGAGTAACGCAGGCTGTGCGGACGAACCGCAGCCGTCAGGCGCGTGATCCACAAGCGGCGGAACAAACGCTTCTTTTGTTGACGACCGGAGAACGCGAACGCATCAGCGCGCAGCGTCGTCTCCTTGGCCTGACGGAACAGGTTGCCCCGGCTTTGACGGAAACCCTTGGCACGCTTCAGGACGCGATTGCGACGCTGCTTTGTGGCGGGACCATTAGTTGCGCGACTCATTCGAAGTTATCTCCCGCCTAGCAGCATGGCCATGTTGGCGTTGATCTTGCCCGCACACGTGGCAGCGCGACGCAGGTTGCGCTTGCGCTTACGTGAGCGACGCACCATCAGGTGCGACGTGAAGGCATGGTGGAACTTGACCTTGCCTGTCTTGGTAAGCTTCATGCGCTTAACAACGGCTTTCTTGGTCTTCTGCTTGGTCATGACTGCTCGTAGTGGCCCGAGAGGAAGCTGCAGGCCAGAGGTCCGATGTGGAAAACTGCCTGTGAGTTTGGATAACTCACTGCCCCCCGGGGGAATTGGAAGGGCGAACAGGCTAGCGATCGATCGGGATACCAGCAAGTCCAGCTTGGGGAAAAGTCTGGTATCCGGCGCACAGGACTACGAAAACCCCCTGCCGCCGAGGCATTGTACCGGCTACCCCCCATGGACCTCCTGATTTCTCTGTCTCACGTTCTGGCCTACATCTGCTTGGCCTTTGCGATCGCCCTTCCACCGTTTCGCCGCCCCGCAGCGGCAATCATGGCCGCAATCGCCGTTTTGACCGGGATCACGGCGATGACCGGCGAGAGCCCGCGCACGCTCGATACGGTGCACACCTACGCCGGTTTCGAAGGTTCTGCCATGGAAGTCAGCATGGTGAGTTTTCCGACAGGTTCTTTCACCGCCGACGGCTGGCAATGGGCGCTGCCGTTCGTTGGCTTCGCTGGGCTGTGGATTATTGTTCTGCTGATGCTGAAGGAACGCACGGTCAAGAGCCCGTGGATCCTGCCACTGCTATTCGCCTGGACCGGCCTCGCCACATGGCTCGGCGAGCAGGCCTATGCGGCGCCATCGATGCTGGTGCAACCCATCGGCATCGATCGCGTCCTGTGGCCGGCCGGCCTGGCGCTGTGCCTGGTAGCGTCGAGGAGTGCCAAGAGCCTGGTCGCCGTGTTGGTCATGATTGCCGCGGGCATCACGCTCGGTCGCTTGCCGGCTGCGTTCTTCAGCCAATTCGCCAGCAGCAACGAGCTCGGCACATGCCTCGACATCCACACCATCCGCGACATCGTCAACCCGATGACGCAGATGCAGTTCGAACCGCGCATTGAGGTCGGTTCGGGCGAACAGGAGTTCTGGCTGATCTGGCTGGAGCACGTGATCTTCTACCCGGCCGTCTACCTGATGAGTTTGTTTGGCATCGGCTTCGGCACCTACATGTTCCACAAGCACGGCCACAAGCCTGCCTGATCGCAGAGACGATCAACCTGCCTGATCGCAGAGACGATCAACCTGCCTGATCGCAAAGACGATCAACCTGCCTGATCGCAGAACCAACCCGCGCGCATACATCTGCACACGTAGCAACCGCCATGCATAACCTGGCTCTGCGCGTCACCTAGTTGTTGCGAGCCAGCTGCCTTGCGGCCGGACTGCGCGGGCAAGATGACCCTGGCGCGGGCGGTGATTGAAGTCGTTCACCGCCGCAAA
>JBNMND010000303.1:0-7146 GCA_051274975.1 Planctomycetota bacterium
CAAGCTCTTGGCGCGCTGGTCACCCAGCACCCACTTGATCGCGTCAACAACGTTGGACTTGCCGCAACCGTTCGGGCCGATAATGCCCGTCAGACGCGAGTCGAATTCGAACTCGGTCTTGTCGGCAAACGACTTGAACCCGCGGCAAACTAGGCGCTTCAGCCGCATCGCTAGCCCTCTCCCCAGATTCGGTTAACAGGCTTCAGGTTCGGCTTGCTTGCAGAACTGTTCTTCGCCGAACTCGGCTTGCCAGCCTGTGGGCTACCAGTCTGTGGCTTTCCAACTTGGGGCGCTCCAGTTCGCGGACCAGCCTTCGCAATGGAGCCGAGGCTCAGGCGCGAAGGATCCGTAGCCGTGACCGGCTTGCTAACGCTGGCGACACCGCCGCCAACACCAACAACCTGACGACGACGGGCGCGCTCGACTTGCACCGCGCCATAGGCAACAGCAGCAGTCGGCTGACCAGTCACTACCAGCAGGTGCTGCACCGAGTCGGCGATCTCCGTAGTCGTCAACACGACCGGACCTCCAACCACAGGATTTGCCGACGAAGCAGCCTGCGAAGCAGTCTGCGCGGCCTTGCGTTTTTGACGCAGACCTTCGAGCACCACGCTCGCAAGTTCGAGCGCACGCCAGTCCTCGTCCACCCCGATCTCATAGAGAGCGAGATGCACCGACCGTGCCAGCTTAGTTGCTCTGAGGAATTCGCGACGACCATCGCGCTTCTCAACCAGATGTTCCGTCCGACGCTTCATGACCACCCTCTCGCCGCTTTTCCAGCATTGGCTTCAACTCTTCCAGGAACTGGCTGACGTCCTTGAACTCGCGGTAGACGGACGCGAAGCGCACGTAAGCCACCTGATCGAGTTGGCGCAGTTCCTGCATGATGAGGTTGCCGACCACCTTGCTCGGTACCTCTTTGTCGAAGGCCTCCATGCACTGGCGTTCGATGCGATCCGTGACTTCCTCGACTTGGTCGTTGGAAACCGGACGCTTCTCACACGCGCGCAATAAGCCGCCCAAAACCTTGTTACGATCAAACGCAACGCGCTCTCCGTTCTTCTTAACGACCCGCAAAGGCGCCATCTCGGCGCGCTCGTAGGTCGTGTAGCGTCGGCCACAATCGGCACAAACGCGGCGACGACGAATCGCAAAGCCATCGGCGCTTGCACGCGAATCGATGACCCGATCATTGTCGGCCTTGCAGTAGGGACAGCGCATTGCAGTTAGTTCGTTCCGGTGGCCACAAGCCGGGAAGCCTGTGTTTGACGCCCACCACCGGGAGTTTCGAACGAGCGGAAAAGGAACCCGTCTGACCACGGACTCCAAACCTTGCAGTCCGAGGGACTCTACAGCCCCAACCCCTTGTATGTCAAAACCCCACGACGACTCTGGGCCGGTTGTTTACGGTCACTTGCCGAGACAGAAGCGGCCGTAGATTCGGTCGAGCAACTGTTCGGGGCTGTGTTCACCAGCAATGCCGTTCATCGCACGCAGTCCAACTTGCAGTTCCGCGGCGGCAAGTTCTGGTGCTATGGCGGCTGCGTCGATCGCGCGCCGAACCGCATCGACGGCCGCTTGCAGCGCGGTTCGCAGCGGACCACCAGCGTCGACGGTCGACGATCCGGCGCTGCGGCGCAGGCAATCTTTTAGCCTCGGCAGGCCGATTTCGGCCGTCGAACTGGTGACGAAGACGCGGTCGGGGGATGGCAACCGGGCCAGCGCAGCTTCCGTAAGCGCTGGTGCGGACTCGACTAGGTCACATTTGGTGAATACGACTCCGAACCACGGCATCGGCGAGGAGAGCGCCATCTGCGGCACGTGTGGGTCACTGGCATCGAGCACAATCAGCAAACCGGCGGCACGGCCAGATAGGCGTTCGCGCAGGGCCAGCGCGGCGTCGTCGGCGGCGGTCGGCGAGGTGAGATCGCCGGGCGCATCCCACAGGTACACTGACGGGGCGACTTCGACGCGCAGAAGGTCTCGGGTGGTGCCCGCGTGGTCGGCGACCAGCAACGTCTGCTGGCCGGCCAACGCGTTGACCAGCGACGACTTGCCCGCGTTAGCCCGGCCCACCAACAAAACTTCGCCGCCGGGAGCCGCCGAGGGCAGCGATTGCAGCAAGGCGTCCAGGCGCTCGACCAGCGGTGACAGCGGCGACAACCACAACTCTTCGGCAACGGAGCCGGTGTCGTCCTCGTCGAAGTCGAAGCCGACCTCGAGCAACGCCAGAGTGTCTTGCAGGTCCGAGCGCGCCGACTGCACGGCCTTGGTCAAGCCGCCCTGCAACCACTGCACGGCACCGAGAGCCTGCTGTTGATCTTGCGCGTGCAACAGCATCAACAAGCCTTCGGCCTGGGCGAGGTCCAGCAGGCCGTTCTCGCAAGCGCGCGCGGTGAACTCGCCGGGCAGCGCTTCGCGGATGCCGTGTGCCTCGCCATCGCGCAACAATTCGTCTTGCAGCAGTCGCACCAACACCGGACTGCCAGGAACGTGCAACTCGACGACGTCTTCGCCGGTAAACGAACGCGGCGCAATCATCGTCAGCGCCATCGCGGGCACGGGCCGGCCGCCGACGTGCACGTGGCCTTCAACTTGGGCGCGTTCGTATGGCAGTGCGGTGGCAAGGCAGCGCGCGGCCGCGGCAAACGCCTGCGGGCCTGACAGCCGGAGCACGGCGCGAGCGCCCGGGCCCGACGGCGTCGCCAACGCGACGATCGTATCGCCGATCATGGTTGGACGATCGCGACTGCCGCGCGCTCAGTCAACCAGCAGTTTGTGTAGCGCGGCGATCACGGCCTTGACAACGCACCCTTCGCGGCAACTGGCTTCTTGCGATGCTCCTCCAGTTGCTCGCCAAACCACTTGGCCGCCGTCACCTGCGTGCCGTCTTTGTGTTGCATGTGGTATGGGTCGCGGGTGCGCGACGACTTCGCAGCAATCCCGACGAACTGGTCCGCGGTCAGGTTCTTGCCGCGGCTGGCCGCCAGCCGCGTGCGCAAGCCCCTGCAGCAAGTATGCGCGGATCATTGCTGATGCGGGGTCGGAATGCGGAAGCCGAGGGCATGAGTACCGGTACGCGTAGTGCACGGCCGGCCGCGGGCGCGCGCAACTACTTCGGCTTCCGCAGCTACTTGGGCTTCAACAGGGCATTGATGCGCTTGAGCTGCTCATCGACGAGCCCGAGTTCCTTATCGAGTTTCGCCATCGTCGCCTTCTGCTTACGGATCTCCTGCTTGAACTCCGCGATGCGCTGGCCCTTGGCAGCAGCAGAAACCCGAGCCTTGCGCACGATCAGCAGGTTCCGCTCGTTCCTCGCCAGCTTCTTGACGACCTTGCTGCGATGCGCGCGCTTGCTCCTGGTGCGCGACAGGATCTTGCGGCGGTACAGATCGATTTGCTTGCGATTCGGACTAAGTAGCGTCGGTTCAGGCTTCGCTTTGGCCAGCTCCTTGCGCAGTTGTTCGCCAGCTTCGCGCAGCTGTGGCACGCCGCCCGGCGATTGCGCCAACTGGTGGCGGATCAAATCGCGTTGCATCTCTTGCAACGGCAACGCCCCCATCGCTTCGCCATCGATGCTGCCAATCACCTCGGGGTCGGTTCGCAACAAGAACTCGTCGAACAACTGCACCGCGCGCTTGGCATCGAAGGCGGGCCCCATTGACGCATGAACCTCGGCAAGCGCGTAGAGCAGCACGGGATGGTTTGGCTGCAACCGCACCATCGACGTGACCAGTTTTAGACACATGGCTTGATCACACTTGCGACGCGCCTTCGCCAACAGTTCGTGCAGAGCGATCAGACGTTCGTCGGCCAGCAATCCCGACTGGATCGGTTCGCTCTTCTGCAACGTGTCACGGAACCCCAACAAGTGCCGACGCAGCCAAACCGATTGCTCGCTGCGGGCGCGCTGGTCCAGCATCGCCGTCACCGACATCTCTGGCAGGAACGCCGCCAACAACTCCCGGCGCACAGCCGGATCGCCAACAGCATCGTCACTATCGCGCAGACCGTCGAGCAGCGTGCCGAAGAGCTTGTCGGCGCGCGCCGGATCGAACACCGCCGAGCGAACTGCGAGCGCTTCACCGAGCGCAAACTGCACCCGTGGATCTGACGGGTCGCGCGACTGCAGCAACAACAGCGCCGGCAACAGTCGGTCGGGGTTCCCGCGATTACGGTTCTTGGTCACGGCATCGAGCAACTGCGCCGCGACGTCGTTCTTGATGATGACCGTGCCACCATCGCTAGCCTTGATCGTGGCAAGCACGAGTCTAGCTGCGTCGCATTCCGCGCCATTGCCGAGCGCATCCAACATCTCGCCGAGAGCGGCGATTGCCATCTTGCCGGCGCCTTCGGGCGCATCATCGCTAAGCACAATTTCAACCGCGCCACTGGCGCCAGCGACTTTGCGTTCGAGCAGCGACTGACCACAAAGCGAGGGCGGCATGCAAACCGAGAGCAAAGCGATGGCCACCACTGCGCGCATCCATTCGACTACCCGGCCGTCCTCACACCGCTTGCGGGCTCCTCTCATGCATTCTTGTGTACTGCACACGGTTCAGACCACAAGGCCAAGGGAACGTTGGGCTAGGACAGCACGGGGGCTGCACAGGTCTTCGCAGACCTAGCCAGGCTCAGGCGTTGAGTCCGGCCAGCCGGCCCATCGCGAACGCTGCCTGGAAGTTAAATCCGCCGATCGGGCCATCGATGTCGAGCAGCTCGCCACAGATGAACAGGCCGCTCTGCAACTTCGACTGCATCGTGCGCGCGTCGACCTCGTCGAGGTCGACGCCGCCGCGGGTCACTTCTGCATGGCCGTAGCCAAGGCTCTTCGGCACCGGAATACGTAGGTCCTTGACCGCCTGCAGCAGGCGGCGACGCGCATCCTTGGACCAACTGCCAAGCCGGTCGTCGAGTTCGGTGTCACTGATCGCCAACAATGCGTGACGCATTCGTTCGGGCAGCGTACGCGGCAGCACCGATTCCACGCGGCGCGCGCCGTGCAGTTTTGCTTGCTCGAGCCACGCCTGCTCGAGCTGCTCGCGTTGGGTGCCCGGCAGGAAGTCAAAGCGCACCTTGGCATGCCCGCCTTGCTCTTCGACATCACCAGCCAGGTCCATCGGTGCCGGGCCGGACAGCCCCTTGTGGGTAAACAGAATCGGGCGGCGTCGACGCAGCGTCTCCTTACCAGCTTGGTCAAGGCACGCGATGTCAACACCCTTCAGCACGATGCCTTGCAGACCGCGCACCCACGATTCCTCGCAACGCAACGGTGCGAGCGCTGGCCAAGTGCGCGTAATCGTGTGGCCGAACTGGCGACACCAGGCGTAGCCGTCGCCGGTCGCGCCGGTCTTCGGGTAACTCAGTCCACCGGTTGCCAGGACAACACTCTTCGCCGTCACGGTGCCGCGCGGCGTATCCAACACGAACCCATCACCGTCGTGGTTGATACCCGTGAGCGGCGCGTTGCTCCAAAGCTCCGCGCCGGATTCCGCAACCAGCTTCATCAACGCGACAACCACATCGCGCGCCTTCTGGCTGACCGGGAACAGCTTCTCGAGGTCCTCTTCGCGCAGCGGCACGCCGGCGTCTTCAATGAACGTGCGCAGCGCCATCGGCGGGAAGGCACGCAACGCATGACGCAGGTAGCGACCGCGTCGCTTGCCGTATTGCAATTCGAGATCCTGGCCCTCACGCGTCGTGGTGAGGTTGCAGCGACCGCCACCGCTGATCAGAATCTTCAATCCTGGCTGCTGATTCTTCTCCAGCAGCACGGTGCGTCGGCCACGCGAAGCGGCCTGGATGGCGGCCATCAGGCCTGCCGCGCCACCACCGACGACAACCACATCTACATGCGTCATCGTCATAGGGTGGCTGGATCGCACTCAGTGTGCAGGGCGAAGGCGTGGGCCTTCGTCACTGCCGTCGGGAAGAACCCAGTCGGCGAAGGACTAGCCTTCGGACTTCGGCGTTTCTTCGGTCTTCTCTTCGACCGGCTCCGTGATACGGAGCACGGGGCGACTGCCGACAGCAACCTTGCGGTTGGTCAACCAGCCCTTACCCATCTTCTTCGGCTTGAAGCGACCCTTGCAGCCACCGCCGCCCTTTCGATTTGCGCGTGCCATAGTTGATATTCCTTATGTCTGTGGGTGTGTAGAAACTAGCGGCCCTTGGCGATCATCGCCTTGGCTGCTGCGTTGGAAACGGCCATGCCCGGCTTCTCCGACATCTCGCGCTCGTTCTTGACGGTCGGCGTGATGACGAGGTAACCGTTGGAGTATCCCGGGATGGCGCCGCGGATGAAGAGCAAGTTGCGCTCCACATCGGTCTTGACGATTTCGAGCCTCTGAATCGTGACCTGCTCGACACCGTACTGACCACCCATCTTCTTGCCCTTCGGGACACCGTGGCTGGTGTTGTACTGACGGCCGATACCACCAGCGCGACGCGTAACCTTCGAGTTACCGTGCGTGTGGTCCTGCGTGGCGAAGTTCCAGCGCTTGATGACGCCGGTCCAACCACGACCCTTGGTCGTGCCTGTCACATCGACGTGGTTGACGCCCTTGAAGACGTCGACGGTCAGCGTGTCGCCCGGCACCTGCGTCGGCGCTTGCTCGAGACGGAACTCCTTCATGAAGCGCCTGCCGTTTTCGAGGCCGGACTTCTTGGCGTGGCCGAGTTCGGCCTTGGTGCACAAGCGAGTGGCTCGCTCATCGAAGCCAACTTGCACGGCGTAGTAACCGTCCGCAGCGCGGGCACGTTCTTGCTTGCCGCTCTTCTTGCCCTTGTTGATCGACGCTGTGCGGTGACCTTCGGGGTGCTCGGCTGCCATGACCATCTTGACCTGCATGACAGGGCACGGGCCGGCTTGCACGATGGTGACGGGCACGCACGTGCCATCGTCGAGGAAGACTTGGGACATACCGAGCTTCTTGCCCAGGATGCCAAGGGTGTTTCTACCCGTCATCTGTATCTACTCCGTTGGGGCCCATTGGGTGAACCCGCTTGGTTGCGTTAGGGGCGAAGAGGTCTTGCGCGGTCACTGGTGGCCGGGCTTACGTTCGCTGTTAGGGGGAAGCATGCTATGGATCGGCGTTTCCGATGCAAGAGCTGGCGTGGAAAGCTCCTGAGTTGGCCAAGAGCCGG
>JBNMND010000304.1:0-7105 GCA_051274975.1 Planctomycetota bacterium
CTGATTCAGAACCTGCTGCTTCGCCGCCGCCGGCAACGCGCCCAGAAGTTCGCGCTGACCGATCCACTAACGCGCTTGTTCAACCGACGCATGGGTATGCACGCGCTGGAGCAAGCCATCGCCCGCACCGAGCGTGACAGCCGCCCGCTGACGATCTTGATGTGTGACATGGACCACTTCAAGCGCCTCAACGACACGCTCGGCCACATCAGCGGCGACGCGGCACTGCGCGTCACCGCCGACGTACTGCGCCACTCGGTGCGCAAGACCGATACCGTCTGTCGCTATGGCGGCGAAGAGTTCTTGGTCGTGCTGCCGGACACGACGCCCGACGATGCCACCGTTCTTGCGGCCCGGATGTTCACCGCCGTGCATGCGCGCGGCGAAGAACTCGGCCTGCCGATCACCATCTCGATCGGCCTGACGAGCCACCGCGAAGGCGACACGATGGAGTCCTTGCTGATCCGGGCCGACCACGCGCTGTACGCGAGTAAGGGTTACGGACGCAACCGCTTCTCCGCGGATGTAGACGTCGACGACGACACAGCACCGGACGAAGGCCAAGCCGCAACGGCCACCCCCGAGCAAAAATCTACCGGGTCACCCGCCGAAGATGGCACTGTGGACCCATCCGCTAGAGCAGCGCCCCAAACCACCGAGGCTTCCTCTCCGACAGGAGATACGCCCGCGAATGACGGCCAAATCGGTGAGCAACCGAACGAGCAGTTACCCCCCGTCTCCGGGTCGGCTAACCCTCAATGCCCCATCGTGCCGAAGGATCCGTAGGGCCCCCGCCCCCATAGGAAAGGCGTCCACATGGCGCCGACCGAACGTATGCTGTTCGAACCAGTGCCAAGCACAACTTTAGATCTCGGTTCCGCAGCGGCACCCGCCGCCGACGGATGCGCCGAGGACCCCGAGCCTCCGTCGACGCGAGCGAGCCGCCCTAGGCCAGCTCGCGAGCCCAAAGCACACGTCGCCGCGCTAGCTCTGCTACCGCTAGCGCCAACAGCTGTACCCGCAGAGATGTCGAGCGTTCATCTGCCGGGCGTCGGTTCCTTCCCACCCGACATCCTGGCCAACGAGGTCGTGGTTTCGTTCAGCCCGCTCTACGCGATCCTAACGTTGCTCGCTGGCGTGCTCGGCAGCTATGGCGCCATCGCCGCGGCCAGCATGATCGGCTACTCGCCAACGCTGCTGGGCCAACTGCTCGACGATCGCCGCCACAAGAATGCGGACAAGCTTCGCCAAGAGCTGGCTGCACGCGACCGCGAGTATTTCGTCGTCGCGATCATCCTCACCGGCGCGGGCTGGGTCTTCGGCATGCTCGCGCTGCGCGAAGCCGTCGATCCGTCGACCTATCCGTGGGCCCTTGCGGTGTGGACGGCGATGATGTTGTTCGGTGCCGGCAGCTTGCCCGGCGCCCTCGCCGACGCACGCTCCGAAGCCACGGTCCTGTCGTTGCTGCCGCTACTGCGAACCAGTTGGCATGTGCTGCGCTGGCCGGTGGTCATGCCACTGTATGGCACGACCAAGCTGGCGATGCGGGCGCTGCGCCTACAACGTGTCGAAACTGGCGATCCCGCCGAACTGCAAAAGCAGGTCATGGCCGCGGTCGCCGACAATGTCGATGAGGACGAGCTCGTCGATTCGGAGCGCACGTGGATTGGCAACATCCTCGCGCTGAAGGATCACCAGGTCTCGACCGTGATGACGCCGCGCCCGGACATCACGGCGCTGAGCGAAAACATGACGCTGCGCGAAGCCGTCGACCAAGCACTAGAGCACGAGTTCTCGCGCTACCCGGTCTATCGGGAACGCCTCGATGAAGTCATCGGCATCTTCTACGTCAAAGACGCTCTACGCATGATGCAGCAGAGCCCGGAGAAGCTCGCCGACACACCGATTAGCACGCTGCTGCGAGAACCTATGTTCGTGCCCGAAACGACCAGCGTCGCGCAACTACTGAACCGCGTGCAAGCGGGCAACCAGCACATGGCGATCGTGCTCGATGAATACGGCACCACGGTTGGTCTCGCGACCATCGAAGACCTCGTCGAAGAAATCGTCGGAGAGATCGAAGACGAATACGATCCGCAACCCGACGCGCAGAGTGACGATCAGATCCGCGTCGTCGAGGCAGGCCGCGTTCTGGAGATCGCCGCCCGCACATCGGTCGTCGACATCAACCGGCTGTTGGGCACGCAACTCTCCGACGATGGTGACTGGGACACCGTCGCCGGCCTCGTCATCAACTCGTGCAACCGCATCCCGACCATCGGCGAATCGATCGTGGTCGACGACGTCGAATTCGAAGTGCTGGACGCGGACGAACGTCGAGTGCAACGCATGCGCGCCACGGCCATCACTGCGCACCCTGCGCAGGGCCAGCGGTGACGGCCACCGGCCGGGCGCCCAACCAGCGCGCTGGCCGGCAGACGACCGCTCAAGCGATCGTTCTGCGGCGCCGCGACTTCCGCGAATCCAGCCGCATCGTCACCTGCATCACGCGCGACCACGGCAAGATCACGGGCCTCGCCAAGGGCGCACATCGACCCGACTCGCCGTTGCTCGGTCGCATCGACTTCCTCAACGAATTGACGGCATCATTCTCCCCCGATCGCGGCGGCCTGCGAATTTTGGTGCGCGCCAAGCTGACCCGAGAACGTCGCGCACTGCGCACGCCCAAGCGCTTCCTCGCGGCCGGCCACATCGCCTGGCTCGTCGATGTCGCCAGCTTGGAAGGCCGCGCCGACCCCGAACTGTTCGACCTCTTGCTCGGCGGTCTCAACCTGCTCGAACGCTGTCCACTCGCGACCATTCCGCAAGTCGTGCTCGGCCTCGAACTCCGCCACCTCGAAGCCGTCGGCGCGTTGCCTGACTTCGATTCCTGTGCCGAATGCGGCGTCGCGCTGACCGATCAGGTATTCCGCCAAGAAGACACTATGGGGCTCGCGTGCCGCCTACACGCCGGCCTGCCGCGCAACCCGATGCTCGGCTCCGCCATGCAGTTGCTGCGCACGCTGCGGGCCACCAGCGGCCGCGACTGGCCAAGCCTGGAGGTCGGTTCGGAAATCAGATCCGCAGCGACCATGACCGTCCTGTGGCTGGCGGCCGCGGTCGAGCAGCGGGCCCCCTACCGGCGCCTGATCTTCGCAGCGAACTGAGCTCACGCCCACCGGCATCTATGCCTTGGAGCCCTGCCGGGGGTGGGAAGGCACCGCAAACTCAGGACACAAGGTTGCCGCCGACGCGTTCGTGCCCCAACATCGTCGTCAATGAACGGTCGCCGATTTGCGTGTCTTAGCCTGGGCATCATGCTCGCGGGGACGGCCTGCACGACGACTAGCCAGCCGCTGCAGAGCGCGCCGCAGTTGATCACCGCGGCCGAGCAGCAATTAGATGCCGAGGCGTTCGACCAGGCACTCGCGACACTGGAACCGATCGTCGGCTTACAGTGCCCGAAGCGCCTGCGCGACCAGCGCGATTTGATCACCGCACAGGCCCTGTTCGGACTGGGCCAACCGTGGCAAGCGTTCCTCGAGCTCGAAGAGTTCTCGTCGCTCTACCCTCACAGCGATCTGCGCAGCCGTGCCGTCGACATCATCTGGAACACCGGCAAGCTGTTAGTCGAAAGCGACGGCGGCTTCCTGTTCTTCTGGTCCGACAAGCGCGCCGGCCGCACGGTGCTCGAGCACCTGGTCACGCGTCATCCCGACACGCAGCGACTCGCAGATGCCCTACGCATCCTCGGCGACATGGCGTTCGACAACGCCAACTACGAACTCGCGCAAGAGCGCTATCGCGACATCATCAACAGCCGGCCCGACAGTGACTGGCGCTTCTACGCCCAGTTCCGACTGGCGATGAGCCTCGTCGCCAGCCTGCGCGGCGCCGACTACGACCTCAATCGCATGGAACTCGCGGCGGCACACTTGCGTGAGTTCCTCATCAGCAAGCCCGAAGGCCCAAAGATGGTCGAAGCGGCAACCAAGGCGCTCGTGATGGTCAAGCAGTGGCAGGTGCAACGGCACTTGGACATTGCCGACTTCTACCAAACGCTGAAGAGCATCGAAGGCCAGCGCTACCACTTGCAATTGGCGACGCGCTCCGAGTTCGACAAGGTGCCGGGCTACGAGCAAGCAGTCGAACGGCGCCAGGCCTTCAGCGCGGCCAACCCCGTCTCAGCAGCAGGTACCGACACCCCAACTCCGACCGGAGGTCGACCATAATGGCTCGACTCACTGCACGCTCCACAGCACGACAACAACGTGGCCTACTGCTAGCGGTCCTGCTCGCGACCACCACGCTGGGTAGCTGTGGCTACACGTATGGCACAGGGCTGCACGAGCACGGCATCCGCACCGTCGCGTTCCAGGTCGTCGGCAACCAGAGCTACCGGCAACGACTCGAAGTCGAGATCAACCGCTTCCTAGCGCGCGAACTACCAGTCACCACCGACCTCACGCTTGCCGACCGCAGCACTGCCGACGCGGTGTTGCAAGTCGTGCTTTCCGACGTGCGCGAGCGCACCGTCGTAACTGGCCGGCCAACGCCCGGCGTGCCGAACCCCGGATACGCGCGGGTTCGCGAAGGTGCGCTCGAAGGAGCCATCATGCTGCGCTTGGTGCGTAACGACGGCACCGTGCAGCTGGAGCGCCACCTGCTCGACCGCACTGAGTTTCGGGCGGGCATCGGCGAGAACCTGACATCCGCGCGCGCCGAGCTGGCCGAAGACCTGGCTCGCAAGATTGCGCTCGCCCTCGAAACCGACTTCTGACCATGACTGATCCCCGCAAGGCCCTCTCCGAAACGTTCACGGCGGATCCGCTGGTGGGCGTCATCATGGGTTCGCGCAGTGACTGGGCGACCATGCAGCACTGCGCCGACACGCTCGAAGAACTGGGCGTGCCCCACGAAGTGCGCATTGTGTCCGCGCATCGCACACCGGACTGGCTGATGGAATACGCAGGCACCGCCGAATCGCGCGGCCTGCAGGTATTGATCGCAGCCGCCGGCGGCGCTGCACACTTGCCGGGCATGGCTGCCAGCAAGACCGTATTGCCAGTGCTTGGCGTGCCAATGGACGCAACGGCCATGTTGGGCATGGACGCTCTTCTGTCGATCGTGCAGATGCCGGGTGGCGTGCCAGTCGGAACCCTCGCGGTCGGCAAACCGGGCGCCATCAACGCAGCCCTGCTCGCAACATCGATGCTTGGCGAGGCGCACCCCGAACTGCGCGAAGCCTTGCGCAAACGCCGTCAAGCGATGACCGACAAGGTACTCGCAGACCTTGACCCGCGTGAACCCGCGCCGCCCACCAAGAACGTATGATCACCGCGGTGCTCGGAGGAGGCCAACTGGCCCGCATGCTCGCACTTGCTGGCGCGCCACTCGGGCTGCGCACGCGCTGCCTCGATCCATCTGCCGATGCCGTCGCCGGTCACGTCTGCGAGTTGCTCGTTGCCGACTACGATGATGTCGCAGCGCTTGGCCGCCTGGCCGACGGCGCCGAAGTATGCACGTTCGAGTTTGAGAACGTTCCGGTCGCGGCCACCGAGTGGCTGACCGAACACGCAACCGTGCATCCGCATCCGCGCGCGCTCGGCATCGGCCAGGACCGCGTGCAAGAGAAGCAACTGTTCCAGCGACTCGGCATCGGCGTCGCTAGGTTCGAAGCGGCTGACACTCTTGAAGAGCTGCGTGAGGCCGTTGCCACCGTTGGTGCACCCTGCATCATCAAGACGCGCCGCCTCGGTTACGACGGCCGTGGCCAGGTTCGCCTGCAAGCCAGTATTGATCAAACCGGCGACGATCTCGCGCAAGCGATCGACGCGGCCCACGCAACGCTTACCAAGAACTACCACGGCGGCCTGATCGTCGAGGGCATGGTGCCGTTCGATCGCGAACTGTCGGTGCTCGCCGTGCGCAGCCGCTCAGGCGAGATCGCCTGCTATCCACTGGTCGAGAACGAGCACGAAGGCGGCATCCTGCGACGCAGCCGCGCGCCCGCCCCGAACCTATCGCCCGAAGTGCAGACGAAGGCGGCGGAGATTGCCACAGCGCTGCTCAACGAACTCGACTACGTCGGGGTGCTCGCCATCGAACTGTTCGACGTCGGCGGCACGCTGCTGGCCAACGAGATGGCGCCACGCGTGCACAACTCCGGCCACTGGACCATCGAGGGTTCGGTCTGTTCGCAGTTCGAAAACCACCTGCGTGCCGTGCACGGGTTGCCGCTCGGCAGCACTGAGATGGCGCAGGGTGGCGTCGCCACGATGATCAACTTGATCAGCGAGATGCCAGAGCGCGAGCCACTGCTGTCGCTGCCGGGCGTGCATGTGCACGACTACGGCAAGTCGGCGAGACCGAACCGCAAGCTCGGCCATGCGACCGTTGTTGGTCAGGACCGCGCCGAAGTCGACGCGATTGCAGGCCGTATTCTAGGCTGAACGCGGCCGCATCTTGGGCTTTGCGCCGCTCCATCCGCGCGACGCACGAACAAGAGCTTAGCCCTTGCCTTCGCTCAACTCGCGGATCTTGACCTTCTTGCCAGCACCCTTCTTGGCGCCGCCGGCAGGCTTCTTGTCGGAGGCCTTCTTCGGCTTCACGACGACTTCGACCCACGCGCGAACAATCTTTGGGGCGTTCGCCAGCCGACCGGAGCGCGAGCCCAACTTTTCGAGCGCCTTCAGCGTGGCCTGACCTTCGACGACTTCGCCCCAGATGGTGTGCTTACCATCGAGGTGGGGAGTCGGAACGAACGTCAGAAAGAACTGTGAGCCATCGGTGCCCGGGCCGGCGTTGGCCATACTGAGCAAGCCACCCTTGCTGTGGCGACGCCCACCCTTGAACTCACCAGCCATCACGAAGCCGGGCCGACCACTACCGGAGCCCGTCGGGCAAGCGCCCTGCGCCATGAAGCCCGGGATGATGCGGTGGAAGTTGAGGCCGTTGTAGAAGCCGAGGCGCGAAAGGTAGATTCCACTCGAAACGTGCATCGGCGCGGTGTCGGCGAAGTAGCGAATCTTCAACGAGCCAACGGCCGTCTCCACGTGCCAAAAGTATTCAGCGTCCTTGCTGAACGCCAGCTTCGGCGGCTTGG
>JBNMND010000305.1:0-7078 GCA_051274975.1 Planctomycetota bacterium
CGTCGCGGCCGGATTGAGCAGCACATCACCGCCGCCCAGCACGACCGCCGCGATCACCGCGGGCACATCGACCACCAATTGCCCCGAACTACTCCGCTTGCAGCTGAGCAAGGCCAACATGACGGTCAGAAAGATTACTACGCGGCGCACGTTCATGAATACTTGGGCGAGTCTGCGTAGTCTGACCCGCCAGGATTACGGGCAGATTCCTAACACGAGCCGCAAGGCTCTGGCGCCGACAAGCCGGCAGCGCCACAATCCTCGGCCGCGGTGTCCGTAGGGGTACGGCCCGCCGAACTCCAAAACCGCAACCCCAAGCTCATGACCGAGACAGCAACGCCAACTCCCCAAGTCACCCCAGCTCCGCAGGGTCCCGCCGAAAGCGTGATCATCCGGCCGTGGCCCAAGGTTGTCTTCCTCTACCCGACCTTCGTGGTCGCAACGATCTTCTTCCTGCTCAGCTGGACCAACCTCGTCGAGCCTCGGATTCTCGGCAACGCGTTCATGGTCGTCTGGCTGGTCAACCTGCTGATCTTTGCGTTCGACTTCTCGCGGATCTGGACGATCGTAATGATCATCGGCGGGGCGTTCCTGATCGTGCTGACCTTGTGGCTCGACCTCAGTGAATACGTCGGCAAGGTCGCCGGTGAGATGGATATCGAATGCAACGCCCAATACTACGGTTGGTTTAGTGGCGGCATGGGCCTCTTGCTGCTGATCGTGTTCGTCAACAGCCGCTTCCACTACTACGAAGTGAACGCGCGTGAGATCTTGCACCACCACGGTTACCTCGGCGACGTAACTCGCTGGTCGACCGAAGGTCTCGAAATGAACAAGGAGATCTACGACGTCGCGGAATACGTGCTGCTGCGAAGCGGCAGACTGATCTTCAGCCCGATGACTTCCAAGAAGTCGATCGTCGTCGACAACGTTGCCAACGTGAATCGCGCCGAGAAGGCAATCAACGACCTGCTCAGCCACGTGGCTGTCCGTATCAACCAGCGCCCGGGTCCGGGCTAGTCGACAGAATTGTCTCTCATCCTGCTCGGTCTGGCCTCCTGTCAGGAGGCCAACGTTTCTGCTCCCGTGGTCCGCGCGTTACTCGCTGCCGGACACGAAGTACGCATTGCTTGGTTCGGTTCGACCACCGAGTTTGAGCAAGCGGCTGCACTCGGCTTGCCGGACACGGACACCGTGATCGCCGGTGACTTCGACGATGACTCGCACCTGCTACAGGCATGCGAGTTCTTGAACGATGAATGGCTGCAATGCCCCATCGTGCTCAGCAACGGCCATGACTCGTTCGCGGTCGCGCTTGCTGAGACCGCGCACGAACGCGGCGCCAAAGTCATACGACTCGGTGCGGGCGAACGCGTCGGCGATGTGCGCGATGCCAAACGTCGTCGCGCGGATCATGCCGCCGATGCTTTCTGCGTCAGCACGGACGCGCAACGCCAGCAACTGCTCAACGAAGGTTTCGCAGAGGAACGCATTGCCGTCGTGGGCTCCCTGCAAGCACAGGTGCTAGCCGAGCTACCAGAAGCACCGACGCCCGAGTCACCGTTCGTGTGGTTCGCGCTTGAACACGGCCAGACATCTGAGTTCCATGGCGAAGAACTGCTCGTGCACTGCGAAGAAGCGGCCAGCAACAGCGGCCTCGCACTGCAACAAGCCAGCGCTGCGATTCCGGCAGCTGAGCAACTAGCACTGGCGCGATCAGCCAGCGTCATCGTGACCGACAGCGTCGGCTACCAAGAGCTAGCATCAGCCTCAGGCATCCCGTGCATCGTGCTAGCTCCGGCCGGTGCGCGCTGGGACTTGCTGGTCAGCGGTTCTGTGCAAGTCGTCGATCGAGCGATTGAACTTCGCCAAGCCATTCCCCAAGCCTTCGAACGCCGCGCAGCAGCGGTTGCGTCGGAAGGCACCATCGATGCTGCCGGCAATGTCGTGCAAGCAATCGATGGCTGGATCGCGGATCCCGACGCGCCCGTCGAGACCTCGACTGGCACCCTGCCGACCGAAGCCAACGCTACCGGCCGCACCTTTGATGAATCCGAATTGCGCCTGCTCAATGCCGCGCTGCGATCAGGAACCCTCAACTCGACGCGCGGCACGTTCGTCAGTCGTTTCGAAAGTGAGTTCGCGGAGTGGA
This sequence comes from Planctomycetota bacterium, assembly GCA_051274975.1. Lineage (GTDB taxonomy): Bacteria > Planctomycetota > UBA1135 > UBA1135 > UBA2386. The sequence continues at coordinate 2,153 of JBNMND010000305.1, forward strand.
TCGGCTCGAAGCATGCAATCGCCTGCGCCAGTGGCTCGGCCGCGGTGCACTGCGCGATAGCCGCCATCCGGCTAGCTGCCGGAGACGAAGTGATCACCACTTCGATCACCGACATGGGTGCCCTGACCCCCATCTTTTACGAAGGTGCTGTGCCGGTCTTCGCCGACGTCGATCCAGTGACGCTCAATGTCACTGCAGCAACGATCGAAGCCCAGCTGACCGACCGCACCAAGGCCATCATCGTCACCCATTTGTTCGGCCGGCCGTGCGACCTACAACCGATCATGGCGCTGGCAGCCAAACATGGCATTCCGGTGATCGAAGACGCCGCCCAAGCTTTTGGGGCGACCCAAGCCAGCGGGGATGCGCCCGAGGCTGCGATTGGCACGATCGGCAAGATTGGTTGTTTCTCACTGCAGCAGGGCAAGCACATCACGACCGGCGAAGGCGGCATCGTCTGCACTGACGATGACGACGCGGCTCGACGCATGTTCTTGTTCGTCAACAAGGCGTGGGGCTACGGCGACAAGAACCCGGATCACTACTTCCCGGCACTCAACTACCGACTCACCGAGCTACAAGGTGCCGTTGCTTGCGCGCAACTTCCCAAGCTCGACGAAGTCGTCGCCCACCGTCGCATGATTGCCGCGGACTTGCACTCGCGGCTTTCGCATCTCACCGGCATCGCTTGCCCGGAAGACCCCAGCGACGGCACGCACAGCTACTGGAAGTTTGCGTTCCGCGTGGACGCCAAGATCATCGAGGGAGGCGCCGTCGAACTGGGCAGCCGCATGCGGGCCCAAGGCATCGCATGCGCGCCACGTTACGTCGTCAAGCCAGCATTCGAATGCCAACTGTTCCGCGACTGGCGCAACTCACCGGTCACATCGATGCCGCTACAGAACAACCCACGAGGGCAACAGGAAGGCGCGTTGTTTGACCGCGTCGACTATCCTGGTTCGGTGCAAGGTCTCGAACAAGTCGTCGTGCTACCGATCAACGAACGCTATCGCCCCCACCATGTCGAAACCGTGGCCAACGCCATCGTCAAGGCGCATGGAGAGCTGAGCGGAGGACGCAAGAATGGCTGAGTGCCAACTCGCAATCGTAGGCTGTGGTGGCATTGCCGACGCCTATGCCAAGGCGCTGCTACGCATGCCCAACGCACGCCTCGCAGCGGTCGTCGATCCCGACGCTGCGGCCCGAACGCGCATCGCCGGCGACGACGCTTCGATCGCGCAACATGCCAACATCGAGCGCCTGGCTCAGGTCGACGCCGCGCTGGTCTTGGCACCACCAAACGTTCACGAAGAGCTCTCGTGCGCCTTGCTGCAACGCGGCATGCACGTTCTATGCGAGAAGCCACTAGCCCCGACCGTCGACGCCGCCAAGCGCATGCTGAAGTGCGCCGAGACAGCCGGCCGCCGGTTGATGATGGGCAGCAAGTTCCGCTACACAGCGGACGTCACGAAGGCGCGCGCGCTGCTCGACGACAACGTCTGTGGCGACATCGTAATCTATGAAAACGTGTTCTGTTCGCACGTCGACATGAGCCAGCGATGGAACTCGCAAGCCGCTATCAGCGGCGGCGGCGTCCTGATTGACAACGGTTGCCACAGCGTCGACCTGGCCCGCTACCTGCTTGGCCCGCTCGCCAAAGTGCAGGCCCAGTTCGGCACACGGGTTCAGCCACTAGCAGTCGAAGACACCGCTCGCATGCTGTTCCAAAGCCAAAGCGGCGCGCTCGGATCGATCGACTTATCGTGGAGCATCCGCAAGGAAACCGACGCCTACGTGCGCCTGCACGGCACCAAGGGCACACTCGAAATCGGGTGGCGCGGATCGCGGTGGAAGACTACGGATGGCGCGTGGCAAGAGTTTGGCAGTGGCTACGACAAGATCGGCGCGTTCCAGGCACAGCTCGAGAACTTCGTTGCGTGCGTAACCGGTGATGCAGCCGCCGTGATCGGCGACACGGACGCAATGGCCTCGGTCGTGGTCATCGATTGCGCCTACCAATCAGCACAACAAGAACGCTGGGTCACGATTCCGGTCTGACCCGTGAGCCCATCATGAACGACTTCTTATGAATGACTCTGGGCGCATCCACGCCACCGCCATCGTCGAACCGAACGTTCGCATTGGCGAAAGGACCAGTGTTTGGGATGGCGTGCACATTCGTCACGGCGCCATCATCGGTAGCGACTGCATCATCGGCGAGAAGACTTACATTGCCTACGACGTCGTGGTCGGCAACTTGTGCAAGATCAACGCCAACGTCTACCTCTGCGCCGGCGTCACACTGCACGATGGCGTGATGATCGCGGCGCACACCGTCTTCACCAACGACTTGCTACCGCGAGCAACGGATCCCGACGTTCGCGAACTGCGCGCAAGCGAACCCGATGAGGCAACGCTTGCGACCACCGTCGGTCGCGGCGCAACGATCGGAGCGAACTGCACGATTGGCCCTGGCGTGACACTGGGCGCGTTCTGCATGGTCGGCATGGGCAGCGTCGTTACTCATGACGTGCCGAACCACGCGTTGGTTGTCGGCAATCCAGCGCGCGTGACCGGGTTGGTCTGCGCCTGTGGCAAGCTAGTCGCCCGAGCAGATGAGCCCGGTCAGCTGCCCACCGGCACGCACTCCTGCGAGTGCGGCCGCGACGTTGCTTCGTCGTAATTGCGACGGCCCAGCTTCTGCTGGCCGGCGACCAGGGGCCTTCTGTCTATTGCCTGTGGCCGCAGCCTATTGACCGAAGTACGTGTCGGGCATGCAATAGATCCACTTATTCCAACGGTTACTCTCTTGCACAGTACCAAGCAGCTCACTGCCATACTGCAGCGCCTTGCTTCGCACTGCACCATCCGCCGTGAAGTCGGCGAGCAGATACAGGCTGGCGGTCAAGAACGTATGAGCGCCACCGAGCGGCGAGTCGCCAAAGTGCGCGCCAATTGACAGGTTGTCCCAGTAGTTCGCAGGAACCGGCGCGCCGTTGTGGGTCACCGGCACGTAGTAGCGCAGGCCCTGGCTGACGAAGCCCATCACCGGATGATTCATGTTCGTGACCCACGAGTATTCGACGGTCTCGACCACATCCTCAGCGATCTCCAGTAGCAGCGGCTCGTCGAATGCACGGTAGGCACCGAGGAAGCCATAAATCACCGCGCCGTGCTGCCAAGGCATGAAGAACTCGTTGTTCAGCGGGTACTGCGTCCCCGGGTAGTTCGCCTGGAACGTCATCGCCCGGCTCGAGTGCTCCTTATGACGCTCCGGCTCGATGATCTCGTTGACCCGACGCATCGCATACGCCTTCAGCGACTCATCCCTAGTGGCCTGATAGACCTGGGCGAAGCCCTGCATGCACCAGCCTTCCGCGCGCGCCGCTTGCAGATTTTGCGTGTAGAAGTAGATCAAGCGCATCGTGCCCTTCAGGCTCTGGCCGAGGTTGCGCAACTCTTCCTTTGCCCATTCGTCGCCGCTGATCGTCCAGTAGTCGAACAGCAAGTCGGTCGACCAGTGCTCATGATCGAAGTGCTCCCAACCATGAGCGCGGGACTGGCCGCTGCTCAGCGTGCGATACGACGGGTAGGGATCGTTATCACGCAAGCGCTTGCGACCGAGGTGTTGGCCGGCCACGGCCAAAAACGGCGTGCCGTCCCAGAGACAAATCTGCTCCTCGGCGCCGACCTCGAGATCCCACAGGTGATACGGACGCATCGCTTGCGCCCAAGCCATCTGCTCGAGCATTTCCAGCGATCGGTGATGCTGCCCCTGGATCGCATGGGCGAGCTCAGGACTCAGCGGATGGTTGCGCGGCGTGCCCGTCGTAGCGGTCGCGAGCGCATCCCCACGACGGCCCCACGTGCCAAACCACGAGTTGTTGTTCCAACTGTCGTAGGCGCCAGTGGCGCGCAAGTTGGCGTCACCTGGACCGGGAACCGGACCGCCGAGCAGGCCCGCCCCAGCGGTTTGCTCCCACGCCTGCTGGCTAGCCAACGCGAAGATCGGCTTCTCAATCAGGCCGGTCGCGGTTTCCTGCCAACGATCCTTGTCGACCTGCGACGCAGCATTCGGCTCGAAGCGCAGGATGAAGCGATAACGACGCGTCTGGGCATCCGACAGGTAGGTGTCCTGCATGACGCGGAAGCCGTCATAACCATCAGTCATAGAAACCGCAGACTCGATCTCCTCGCTGTCCTTCCGGTAAGGCATGCACTCGGTCGCGCCTTTGCACAAAAAGTAGGCGCCACGCACATCGGCGTTGCCGAGCGCGACCAGGTTCGGGTTCGTGTTGCCCGACGGTTCGTTGTCGGCACCGAGGTAGTCGTTGCCGAGCACCCAGTCGACGACGACGAACGGCATGTCGCGGAACTCGGTGACGTAGTATGTCGAGCTCAGGTAGTCGCGACCGAGACCCGGTGCGGACACTGGCATGTGGTAGGTGCGATGCCGACGCGTTTCGACCAACGGCGACGTGCTCAGCACTTCGCCACCACCGGTCGCAAAGCTGCGGTAAGGAACCTGGAACGTGTCACGGACTTCGGCGCCGAACTCAAGCGACGAAAACTCCTCCACCCAAGCATTACGAGTGAACGCCCCCGTCAGGGCCGGCTCGTCGCGTGCGACCGTGTATTGCTTCGTTTCCCCTGCGGCGAATTCATCGGTGAACTGCGCCTGTGCCACCTTGACCCGGCCGTCCGACCACAGCTGCAGGGGCTTCCATGCGGTTTGATGACCACTGACAACCATGTTGTCGAGGTCAACTGGTAGATAACCACCTTGCGGGAACGGCACCGACGCACGCACGGTCTCGGTGCGGGGCTCGCTGGAGTCGTTGTTGACCGAGAAATCGAGCACGATGGCACGCGGGTTGCCCGAGCCGCCGGGGCCGCCGGGGCCGCCACCGCCACCGGGGTCGCCGC
>JBNMND010000306.1:0-7061 GCA_051274975.1 Planctomycetota bacterium
CGAAGCATCGTGCAACTGAACCAGTCGACGATTGTCGTGCGGGTCAGGCAGCTTCTGCGCAACCAGCGAAGTGCTGAGCATTGCGCCCAGCAGGGCAGACAGGACTAGGGATGTGTTCACGGCCCGAAGCTCTGACATACGGCCCTAACGCTAGCAGGTTTCAGTCATCGATGTGACGACGCACGCGCAGGTAGAGCCTCTCGACCTTGGCGCGCGCCCAATTAACCGTTCGCAAGAACTTCAGCGACGAGTTGATCGACGGATCGTTCTGGAAGCAGTTGATGGGGATGTTGTGCCCCATCTCGGCCCAGCCGACGTTCTCGACCAGGTACTCAAGCATCATCTTGAGCGTCACACCGTGCAGTGGGTTATTGGGCTGGTTGTTCAAACGGTCACCTCTTCAAGGCGAGCCGCTTCGCTCTCCCACTTTGCCGTCAACTCGGCGCTGCGTCGCTTGCTCGTATCCAACTCCTTGTTGAGGTCGCCGGCGCGCTTTTGATCGTTCCAGGTTTGCGGCAGCTCCAGCTCAGCAGTGAGCTCCGATTGCCGGCGCTCGGCCGCATCGATCTGGTCTTCCAGCTTCTTGACGACCTTCTGCTGCTTCTGCATCAGGGCGCGCGGCGACTGGCTCTTGTTGCCCTGGCCGTTGCTGCCCTGGCCGTTGCTGCCCTGGCCGTTGGCGTTCTGGCCACTATTGCCCTGGGCCAGCGCCTTCGCCTTCTTCTTGGCTTCCTTCGCAGCCTTCTTCGACTGCTTGGTGCCACCGGCCGTCAACGCGGCGCGTGCTGACGTCGACGCCGTCTTGTGTAGGTAGAACTCGTAGTCCCCCATGTAGTGCGTCAGCTTGCCGTCGGCGACGTGGATGACCTTGTTGCCGAGCGCCTTGATGAAGTGCACGTCGTGGCTGATGAATACCAGCGTGCCTTCGAACTGCTTCAACGCGTCGACCAGAGCATCGATACTGGCGATGTCGAGGTGCGTCGTCGGCTCGTCCATCAGCAGTAGGTTTGGCGGGTTGAGCAACAGTTTGACCAAGGCCAAGCGACTCTTCTCACCACCACTGAGCACGGACACCTTTTTGAACACCGACTCACCGGAGAACAAGAACGAACCGAGCAGCGTGCGCACCGCTTGCTCGGTGACCTGGGCATCGGTGTCGAGCGCTTCCTCGAGCACCGAGCGCTTCGGCTCGAGCATCTCAACGCGATACTGGGAGTAGTAGCCGGCGGTGACGTTGTGGCCGAGACCGTGCTCACCTTGACTTGGCTCCAATTTCTGACCGAGCAATTTCAGCAGCGTTGACTTGCCCGCGCCATTGGGGCCAACCAAGACGATGCGTTCGCCGCGTTCAACTTCGAGGTCGGCACCGCTGTAGACGACATTCTCGCCGTAGGCAAAGTGCACCTGGTCGAGCCACGTGACGCGAATGCCACTGCGAATGGGCTGCGGGAAGCGGAACCCACCCATCTTCTTGTCGTCACCGAGCGGCGCTTCGATCTTGTCCATGCGCTCGATCTGACGAAGCTTGCTCTGCGCCTGCGTCGCCTTGCTGGCCTTGGCCTTGAAGCGATCGGCGAACGCCTGCAGGTGGGCGATCTCTTTCTGCTGCGTCTTGTAGGACGCCATCAGCTGCTCATCGGCCGCATCACGCAGCATCAAGAACTTGCTGTAGTTGCCGGTGTAGCGCGTCAGGCCGCGTTGCCGAATCTCGACGATCGCCGTGACCAACGCGTTGAGGAACTCACGGTCGTGCGAGATCACCAGGATCGCGCCGGGGTATCCCATCAAGTAGCCCTGAAACCACACCAACGTCTCGAGGTCGAGGTGGTTGGTCGGTTCATCGAGCATCAGCAGATCGGGTTCTTGCGTCAGCAATCGCGCCAAGTGCGCGCGCATGACCCAACCACCACTCAGTTCCTTTGCCGGTCGATCCAGATCGGAATCCTGAAAGCCCAAGCCCGCCAGGATCTGCTTGGCCTTGGCCTCGACAAGGTAGCCGTTGAGCTCGTTGTAGCGCTCGTGCACATCTTCTTGGCCGGCGCTCAGTTCGTCGTAGTTGCCATCTTCCCACGACTTGATCGTGCGATGCAACTCGAGGAAGTCGTCAGTGATCGCACAGGCAATCTCGATCACCGTCTCATCACCGATCGGCGCGCTCTCTTGTGGCAGGTAGCCAATCTGGGCATCGCGCTCGAACGCGATTTGCCCATCGTCGACCGACTCCTTCTTCAAGATCATCGAGAACAGCGTCGACTTGCCGGCGCCGTTGGGACCGACCAGGCCGATGCGGTCGCCGCGATTGACCTGCAGAGCCGCATCCGCAAATAGGGTGCGGTCGCCGTATGACTTCGAAACTCCTGACAGGGTCAACATTGGGGCGAACAGTATGCAGATTTGCTCGCCCGTTGGCTATGGCCCCGAGGCCCCGAAATGCAGATCGCGCGCGCTCGGTGGCCAGCGCCCGCCGCTAATGCCCGCCGCCGGCGAAGCCGGAAAAGTCGATCACACCGGCAGCGGTGAACACGACCATGGCATTTGCGAACAGAACTAGCAGCCACGCCTTCTGGATGCGTTTGGTCCGAACCCGGCCCGCAATGGCCATTGCCAACGATAGAACCATGCCCAACACGCCGAGCACGGCGAAGTTGGGCGCCACGCTTTCATCGTGCTCGGCGCGCAGCAGCATCGCCACAACGAACCCGATCGGGATCGCGTCCCCGATCAGCAGCAATGCCTTAGCAGGTCGACCGAAACTCTTCGACTCGCTCACTTTGGCAGCGGATGGCCCTCGCCAAACAGGTTCAACTCGTGGATGGACCAATACAGCCCCTGCTTCTTGCCGGTCTGCGTGACCTTCACGAACTTGGCCTGCACAGCTTCCCAGCGAATGATCGGATCGTCGCGCGAGCCCTTGCCAGCAGCGATCGGCTCGCCCCAGGCCTTGCCATCCAGCGACGTGCGCACTTCGTAATTTGCAGGGAAGTCGCCCGGCGAACCCGCGGTATCGAGCGAGACCCCAGCGACGCTAGCCGCCTCACCCAACTCGATCTGGATCCAGGTGCCCTTTTGCTGCGGGCGATTACTCGTCCAGCGCGTCGCAGGCTTGCCGTCGATGGCGTGCTTCAATTGCCCCTTCGAACGGTTCGAAGTCAGCTTCCAACTCAGGCGCGACTTCACCGGTGGATCGAAGCGGCGCAACTGCGCTAGCGTCCACGGCTGGCGACGGCGCTTCATCTCGCTGCGGATCGTCTCGACCTCTTGCTTGGTAACCAGCCCAGCCTCGTTGCCCCAACTGTTGCGCACGTAGGTTAGCGCATCCGCAATCCACTCGTCGTCGTTGCTCGCCATCGCGGCCATGGCCCCGGGATAGGTCTTGCCATCGACTGGCCCCATCAGACCTTGCAGCACAATGCGGGCGACGCGCTGCTTCGAACCGAGCACACGCGGCGAGCCGATCAGCGTCGGCGCCAACGTCGTGTGTTCCGCACCGGGAACCGGCATGCCTTCGCCATTGTTGCCGTGGCACGAGAAGCACAACGACTTGTAGATCGTCGCACCGCGCGTCACCGAAGCGGCCAGCGCGGCGTTGGCCTTGGCGAGTTCGGCGCGGCGTGCGGCCTCGGCCTTTTCCTTTGCGAGGCGATCGAAGTAGCGCTTGGCAGTCATCGTGATCGCGTCGTTGCCCTCGTGAACTTTGACGATGCCTTCGACCAGCGGGCCACGCGCTGGGAAATCGGTGTAGATCGCGCTTCGCACGACCTGCAACAACACACCCGTATCTGGGTCGTCAGCCATGGCACGGAAGCCCGCGACGAACTCAGGCTGATGCTGGCCTAACAAGAACTGTTCGCCGGCTCGAATCGCTGACGCGCGCACACGCGCATCGCTATCGAGGAAGCGAGCTAGCACATCGCGGTGCGTCAGTTGGTGCAAGCCATCGAGCGCCCACATGGCGTGGTTTCTGGCCAACGCCGACGCATGCGTCGTCATCACCGTGCGCAAGGCCGGCACAACACTGCGATCGCCGCGCAGCACGATCAACTTCTGCGCCGTGTCACGCCACCAGCCGTTCGGGTGCGCGAGGTGCACGACCAACTCGGCCGTCGACTCGTCGAGCATGCGCGGCTTCGGTCCCGGCTTGAAGTCGTCGTGCACCAAGCGGTAGATGCGGCCGCGACCGATGTTGCGATCGAGTCCATACTCCTGCACCACGCCCCGCAGGTAGCTGCCCTTTCGCACCCAGTTGCCTTCCTGGATGATGCCGCGGTACATATCGACGATGTACATTGTGCCGTCCGGCGCCGTGTACATGTTGATTGGACGGAAGTTGGCGTCCTTGGTGCGCAGAAACTCACTGCCTTCGTGGGCGTTGGTGAGAACGCGCGTGCCGCCATCATCGCTGACAATGGCGCGGCGGATCAGGCGGCCAACCGGCTCGGGCACGAACAGATTGCCGTAAAGCTCGCGCGGCAAACGGTCGCCACGAAACACGACCTGGCCGCAGCAACCGGTAAAGTGATTGAGCGAGCCATCATCGCGCACCCTCTTGGTGCCGCCCTGCACGTCGGGGATATCGTCAATCGGCCAGCACTCGTTGAAGCCCTCGGCTAACTGACCTGGCAAGTCGAGCTTGCCGTATTGCATGTTCTGCTGGAACGCCGTGGCGACAACTTCGCCGCCCGCGCGCGAGTAGTAACACTGGCCCCAATCGTCGTGCGTCATGCCCCACTGACCATCGCCAACCGGCATTGGGTGGGCGGTGACCTTGCCGTTCTCGTAGCGGTAGCGCTTATTCGTGTAGGTGACGTAGAGGTAGTTGTCGAGGTTCCAGTCGAGGCCGCTCGGTTGGTGCTCGAGGTTGCCACCGCGATTGCCGCCCTTGTAGACGAGCGTCTTTTCGTCGGCTGTGCCATCGCCATCGGTGTCGCGGTATTCGTGCAGATCGAGCGTGTTGGTTTCACGAACCAAGATGCTGTCTTGCAGCGGCAGGATCATGCGCGGCAACACCAGCTTGTCGATGAACACCGTGTGCTTGTCCATACGGCCATCGCCGTTGGTGTCTTCGAGCAAGCTGATCCGACTGACTGGATCGTGTGCATCCGAGCCATCGATGTCCTGCATGTAGGTGCGCATCTCAGCGACATACATGCGGCCGTTGCCGTCCCACGCGACGACCGCCGGTTCGTGGATCATCGGTTCGCTAGCGACCAACTCGAGGTGGTACCCGGCGGGTAGTTCAAGGGCCGCCATCGCTTCGGCTGGCGGCAACGGTTGCGCCCCCGCCATCTTGATTGGGTCCGGCTCGCGGGCCGGAGTTTCCTCGCCTTGGGCGAACAGCGAAGCGGTGAGAAGCGCGGTGCAGATCAGGAAGCGTTGCATTCGGGTCTGATGGATGGTCTCGGTTGGTGCTTGTCTAGATGCGTGACTCGGTCACTGGCTGGTGGGTCACGGGCTGGTGGGTCATTTCTTCGCAGGTGGCTTCTTGGGATCTTGTGGGACCAACACCTTTTGCGCGGCAGCAATCTTCGCCTCCGTCTCGGCAATGTGCAGGCCAGCAGTCTTCAGTTCCGCCAACCGTTTTTGCAACGCAACCAGTTTCGGCTTGAGCACAGCCTCTTGCTGAGCTGCCTCGGCAGTCGCCTTAGCGACTTCCTTGGTCAGCGACTCGATCTTGTCCTTGGCCACCGCAATCGACTTCTGTTGGTCGAGCAGTTGCTGCTCCAAGGCGCGCAACGGCTTCATCTGGACCTCGATATCAGCGGCGCGCTTCCTCGCGTCAAGCAGCTCCCTCTCCGCCGCGCCCAGGTCCTGCAACTGCCGCAACAAGCCCAATCTCACCCCACGCAAATGCGAACTGGTGCGCACCGAGTCGAACCGCGCGACGCCAATATCCTTGCTGGTCTGCTTGAGCGTCGCCTCCCAGAGCTCCAATTCGCGCTCCTGTTGCTGGCGCTCAGCCCGCAAGATTCCCACGGCACGGGCGCGACTGGAACGCATCATGGTGTTCTCCCGATCGCTCGCACAGCCGGCCAAAAATGGCACGGTTAGCACGAGGAGAAGGGAGGCGACCGACGCTGGTCGCGAAAACCATGGCCGTAGTTGCTGGCAGCTGGCTATCATCTTTGCGCTCATTCAAGCACGAATACCCCGCAAACGACCAATGGAACGCACTCTCATTCTGTTCAAGCCCGACGCCGTCCAACGCGGCCTCTCGGGAGAGATTCTCAACCGCTTCGAAAGGAAGGGCCTCAAGATCGCCGGCATGAAGCTCATGCAGATCCCGCAAGAGCTCGCCGCGAAGCACTACGAAGCCCACAAGGAACGTCCGTTCTATAAGGGTCTCGTGCAATTCATGACCAGTTCCCCGGTCGTGGCGCTCGCCCTCGAAGGCATCGGCGCCATCGCCACCTGCCGTAAGCTGATGGGTGCGACGTTTGGTTCGGATGCCGAAGCCGGCACGATCCGTGGTGACTTCGGCGTCAGCCGCAGCTTCAACCTGGTGCACGGCAGTGACTCCCCGGAAGCGGCAGAGCGCGAGCTCGGCTTGTTCTTCCCGGAAGGCCTCGTCGAGTACGACTACGCCGCGTACAACTGGATCTACGATCCGGTTGAAGAACTGAAGAAATAACGCATGCAGACACCCGCAGCGCGCGGCCTGACGGCCGCTGAACTTTCCCTCGCCATCGAGGAGCTGCGGGCCTACAGCAAAGCCACGGTGCTCGACGCGGTGGCCTTGCAAGGCACCAGCGGTCACGACGACGTGCTGCTAGTGCTGCAACCTCCTAGCGATGGTGCTCGCAAGGTCTTTGTGCACGCAGCCCTTGGCGGCCCACGTGCACGCATCGCGACGACGCAGCGACGCTTCGGGCGTGACGCGCGTGCTCGTGGCCCCGGCGCGGATCTGTTCCAGCGCGAACTGCAAGACGCGACCTTCGAAGCCATCGAAGCGGTGCCAGGCGAACGTCGGTGCACGTTCGTGTTCGCGACCAGCAACGGACCACGAAGGCTCGTCGTCGAACTGTTCGGCGCTCGCGGACTGTGGCTGCTCTGCAATGACGCAG
>JBNMND010000307.1:0-7059 GCA_051274975.1 Planctomycetota bacterium
TTTCGCTCAAGAACGCCGGGATGTAATCCGCATCGCCACGAGCAATCGCCACGCGTGTATTGGCGCCAATAAACAACGCGTTGATGTGGAAACTGTCGGCAACTCCCGGCACCGCGCAGGGGTTCTCTCCCTCCGTGTGCAAACTGATTAGCTCAACATCGAGCAACTCAGGCGCACGTTCCGCCAACGCACGCAGCAACTCTTGCGGGGTTGCGGCAGCGCCGTGCACAAACACGCGATTGCCCGAACGAACACAGGCAACCGCATCGGCTGCGGTGGAAAACTTCATCAGGAACTCGAACCGATCACGTAGAGCTTCGACATGTCGACACTCGTCATGCGATCACGCAGCTCTTTGCAGCGTGATGCCATGCGAAGACCTATGGCATCCTTCGGCAGCGCCCGGAAAGCATGGCTGCTGCCCACCAGGATGGCTTTGGTGCGCGCGCGGGACAGGGCCACATTCAGGCGGTTCAACGACAAGTGGAATGCGGTGCCGCGTTTGGCTTCGGCTGGGTCGCCAGCAGCCAGCGACAAGACGACGACTTCGCGTTCCTGACCTTGGATGCGCTCGACGGTGTCAATGGTCAGCTCCTCAAAGCCAGTCAGCAACTTGCGCTCGATCGCCGAGCGCATCAATCGCACTTGGGCACGGAACGGCGCAATGATCGCGATCTCCTTGGCCGGCACGCCATGACGGCGCACGAGGTCTTCGACGACGTCGGCGACCGCATTGGCCTCCTCCGTCGAGCGTTGCCCCGGCTGGCGGTGGTCGAGTCGCAACCAGACGACGGGCTCATCTGGATTCAGCACGTCATCAAGCCGACCACCTGCTGTGAATGGCATCCGTCGTGATGCTGCAATCTCCGCCGAGTGCAGTTTGTTGCCGTAGAACGTTTCGCTGATCAGCCGGCACACGCCTTCGTTCATGCGATAGGTCGTGTCCAACAACGACGAGCCATAGTGCTCGTGTAGCAACTCGAAGATCGAAATCGCCGCGCCGCGGTCGGCGTCCGCAGTGGTCACAACCGGCGGCAACTGCTGATGGTCACCAAAGAACAACCAACGCTGCGAACGCAACATGCCGGGCAGCGAGTGCGGGATCGGCAACTGCCCCGCTTCATCGAACACCGAGTAGTGAAACAGTTCGCGCTCGTGCAGCTTGGCCAACTGGAAGCAAGTGCCAGCTACAACGCATCCCTTCTCCGGAAAGCGCGCCCGTCGCGCATCGACGAGTTGGATATTGGCTTCGCGCATGCGCGCACGGTTTTCGCTCGAAGACGACGACAGCTTGAAGATTTTCACATCCGGCGCCTGCGCACGAATGGCGAACAACGCATTGTCGACCGCGCGATGCGTAAAAGCGCAAAGCGCGATGCGGCAAGTGCGCGCCGTCAGCGCGGCCACGACAGTCGCCAACAACCGGGTCTTACCCGTTCCCGGTGGCCCCTGCACCAGCGCCAGGCTCTCCGTGCCGATCGCATCGGCTCCCGCCTTAACCTGCGTCTCATTGAGCTCGGAGTCCTTCAAGAACTTGGCCGCACGCTCATAGCGAGCATCGTCGCGCGTCACCTTGTGGCGGCCCGCGAGCAGGTCCGTCAGACGCTTGTTTTCAAACGTCGTGCGAACTGCGTCCCGCAACCGCCCTGTCAAACCAAGCGGACGCCGGTCGAGCACGTAGTTGGCGCCGACTTCAAAATCCGGCTCGATTTCACGACGAAACGGATCGAGCCCGCACACCAGTTCGCCGGTCTGCGCGTCATAGCTGCCATACGACAACGGCAGCGCTCCCTCGAGATCGAGCCCGTCACCAACCAGCAACGGGTCGCCCGGCCGGAACTTCGACGAGTTGTCCGGCACCTCAAATACGAAGCTGCCGTTCTTGGCCCGCAGGTAGACGGCGCCCTCGATGCACTCGCCCTCAAGCACGCGCAACTCAACAGGCTGTGCACGCAGCTCGCGATTGGTTCGCTGCTCATCCCGTTCTTCGCGCACGAGAAAGCGAAGCAGGCGTTGTTCGAGGGTCAGTTGCAAGGTGTCGCGGCCACTAGGGCAACACGATTATTGCGCCCATCGTGAGAACGTCCAGAGCCAACTCCGCCGCAGTTGGCTAAACCCTGGATCGACCTCGATAGGCACGTCTAGTAAGACGGTTCACAGTCAACGGTCCGGCGCCCCGCGACATGCAAAGCGACCGTCACGAACGGAGCTACTGCCCTTGCAGCAGCGTGCCGATCCACACCGCGATTCCCAACGTCGTCGCGCGGCGGTGCAGATCATCGTGCTGAACCATGAACAACGTGGCGGATTCGGGCGCCGTCAGCGGCAAGGCCAGCGCACTGGCCGTGGTCACCACGCCGTCGGAGCCGTTGCCGAGATCACCGTAGATGATGTGGTAGCGCGTCGCGTTATTGACGTAGCTGACGTTCATCACGAACGGCAACGACTCGGGCTGCTCGCCGAGATCTTGGCCGACTTGCAGCAACCAACGCTCGGACTCCGGCAGCTTCGCCTCAATCGCCGCGAACGGGATCGTCGAGGTCTGCGCACCGGCGTTGGGCACGCCGAGCATGATCAACTGATCGACGACGCCTTCGAGCGCGGTATCACCGCTTTGGAAGCCTCTTCGCGCCGGATCGGTCGCCGACTTCTCAAGCATGTAGCGCCCGACCATCGCACCGATGCTGTGGCCGATGATCGAACAACCAAAGCCAGGCTTCTTGTTGTTGGCGATCAGGTCGTAGAGCTCATTGGCGGCGTAGGCGATGCCGCGCGCCGACGGAAACGAAAGTAATACGACATTGCTGCGCGTCAGGCCTAGGTTGGCAACCAGGTCTTCAGTGCCGAGGAAATCGAGCGGCGAACCAAACACGCCGTGCAGGATGATCACGTTCTCCGAAGTCGGCGAGTTCCAGAGCGACGCGAGACTGCCTTGGCCAATCGTTCGCGGAATCGTGCCGTTATCGATGGTGACTTGCGTGCCATTCAAGAACTCGGATGCCACCGGCTCAGCAGGATCGTAGAGCCGCAACTCTTGGGTGAACAAGCGATGCAGGTGGCCTTGCCACGCCAAGAACTCGCCGAGGCGGGTGACAACGGCAGTGGCCGTGCGAGCGGCAGCATCGACTGTCGTATTGGTCTTCGCCTGCCACGGCGATGCATCGTCGATGCGCGTGAACATGGACAGAGCGGTCGTTCCCGGCAGAAACTCATCACTCATTGGCACGGTGACGGTCACCGGGCTCGCACTGAAGTCGAGCGATTCTGGTTCGATGCGATAGATCGGGAAGAGGCTGGGCACCTCGTCGTTGCTGAGGTCGCGCAAGACGCGGAAGCGGGTTTCGACCGCCACGGCACCTGCAGGAACGGTCAATGAGACGCCGGCATTTTCACCGGTCGCAATGATCAGGTCACCGCCGGCCGGTCCAATGAGCGCTTCGCCAATGATGGGATCCGATGGTGCGACGGGCACGGTTTCGCCACCGCCACCGCCGCCGCCACCGCAAGACGACAACAGCAGCAACGCAACGATCGCGCAGTATCCATGTGCTTCCTGGTCCCGATGACGCATCGTGACATTAAAGCACATGCAGTGTGATTGCGGGAATCACCAATCACGGCGAACTATCTCACCGTTCTTGCGCCGGCCGTTGCGGAGGGAGCCTCAGGGTTGCCGTGGACCGATCCCAGGAGGAGCATGTCCCTCAATGAGACCATGTGCGAGCTACAGCACAGCCGGCTCGGGTGCGGTTGCATCGGGCGCTGGATCATCAACCAGCATCTTCCTCGGCAGACCGATCAACCAAGTAACCTTGCCGCGAATCGACGGCACCGGCGCCCAGCCAGCACGCCATTCGTAGTCGCCGTCGCCGTCGCCGTCGCCGTCGCCGAGCCCCTCAGCCATCTTGCGCAGGTCGCTGTCGCGGTAGGCACGTAGCTGCGACACCACGCCATCCCACAGGCAATAGAGCGGCACGATCGGGATCAGGTAGGTGAACAGCAGCCGTAACCACGAAAACGGTCGGATGAACGGCGTCGCCAACCACAGGAACAGCGGCGTCAAAAACATCGGCAGGATCGTGTGCACGGCCCGCTCAGAGATCTCGAAGATTGCGATCGGTTGGCCGGCGTCGACAGCATCGCTCAGGATTGCGCGTGCAGTATCGGGTCGGAAGTGGTGGAACGCGTTGAAGATCGTTCGGAACGCGACCAGGTCCGGCGGCACGCTGAGCGCGTTGACCGATTCGCGCGAGTAGTCGACGCGGCCGTCGGACTCGCGAACAATGCGTTCAAACGCCGCGATGTTGGGGAATCGATCCGTCAGCGTAAACTGCACGTCCAGGCCTTCTTGCGCCAAGTCCTTCGCGATGTTGGCGACGGGCCCGCTGCCACCAGAACACAAGTCGACGACCTTGGTGCTGCCGGTGCGACGCAGCGCATCGCCGAGCAATGGCACAATCGACTTATGCAGCTCGAAGCGAGTCTCGAGGAAGTGGATGTAGTCCGTGCCAAAGTCGCGGACACGCGACGGGAACCACTTGAGATCTTCGAGTTCAAACAGGTGCAGGCGCGGGATCACTTGGCGTTCTCCGGGTGATCCGCATCGACGATCTTCTGCAAGCCGACACCGAGCAGCAACGTCGCCAGCACCACGCTGCCGGCACACCAGAACGGCGAACCCTTACCCAGAAGGTCGTAGGCGTTGCCGTAGAGCAGCGGCGCGAGAATGCGGCACAGACCGGCGAACGTCTGCTGCACGCCAAGATACATGCCGCGATCCGCCTGTGGCACCAATCGCGACAACAGCGACGTCATGCACGGGAACGTCAACGCCATGCCAATCGGATGGAATGCGAGCACGAAGGCAAGCGTGCCAATCGAATACACGAACGGCATCATCAAGAACGCCAGCGACAACGAGACGATTCCTATTCGCGAGACGCGCACTTCGCCAAACCGATCGACGGCACGACCGAGCAGCAAAACGCGGGCGAACACCGACACCGAGCCAATGTACATGAACACGTAGCCGATGCTGTCGATGTCGAACGCGAGCCGGTCCTTGAGGAACAGTGCTAGCAACGGGTTGATGCCATGCGCCGAGCCGATTGCCAACGCGTAGATCAGGATGATGCGCGACGTTGGCTGCTTTGGCTTCGCTAGAATCTGCGAGACCGCGGCGACAATCGATGGGCGCTTGCGATCCTTGGGAGTGCGCGCGGCGCTCTCCTTGAGGAAGAACATGGCGAAGACCATGTTCAACATGCACAAGAACGCGGCGAGGATGCCTGGCGCCGCATTGCCCATTGCGACCGTCTCTTCACCGGGCCACAGGTCCACTCCGCCGAGGTTCTTAACGGCCTTGGCGCCGATGTAGGGGCCGAGCGCTACGCCGAGGTTGGTCGAGGCGGACAACCAGCCGAGTGCGCGCGCGCGCTGCTGCGGCTCAACGGTGTCGGCGACGTATGCCTGTATGACGCCGACCAGGCCACCGCCCGCGCCCTGCACAACGCGCGACAGCAACAACAGCCACAACGAGTCGGCAAAGCCAAACAGCAGGTATGCCACCGTCGACGCCGACAACGCAACCATCACCGCCGGCCGGCGCCCGAAGCGATCCGAGAAGCGCCCCCAGAACGGCGCCGTCAACATCTGCGCAACGGTGAAGGACGTGACGACCAACCCCGTCAGGAAGCCTTCTTGGATATCGAGGCCAAACAGCGTCTCGCCGTTCTCGCGGAACTGAACCACGTAGAACGGCACCAACGGAATGATGATGAACAAGCCGGCCATGTCGATGAACGCAGTCATCATCAACACCAACAGCTTGGCCGGCGCCTTGCGCAGTTCGCGGGCGAGAACCAGGATGAGCACGATGCCCATGCCGAGCATGAAACGGTCTACGACGACCGGATCGAACATCGGATCGCCAGCGGCAATCATTGCTCAGGCGAGCGCCTAACCCCCACCTTCTGCAGGCTTGGCATCGGGAACGGGCTTGGTGGTCTTCTTGCTCGCGCTCTTCTTGGCGGCTCTCTTCTTGCGCGGAGCAGGCTCTGGAATCACTTCGCCATCAGCCGACATGTCGAGAATCTGCGCCTTCAACGCCGCCAAGTCGAGCAGGTCGGTGCGCAGCTTCGCTTCGAGTCGCGCGTCACCATCGTCTTCGAGCGCCCACATGGCAGCGGCACCAGCGTGCCCGCCGCGTAGCGGGTCACGGTCCAAACCATGCTCGACGAAGTCCGGCAACAGAATCACTGGCGCAGGATAGATCGCGGCCCCCTTCAAGCGCTTCTGCAAGTCCACAAATCGCGCCTCCACTGACGGATCCGCGTCGCGCGAAAACGCGTGCTCTTCGTGCCACTTGCGCAAGCCAGCACCGAAGTGCAACAACACAGATCGCGGCGGGAACCCAGCCGTCAACTCGCGGAACGCCGGCCACTCCTCTGCGGCGGATTTTGGCAGCACGAACGTAAACTTGCCGTCCTCGGTTGCGGGATGAAGCATGCCAAAGCCAAGCACTCGGTCGGCGAAGGCGTCGGTGACGATGTGAATGATCGCCGAACGGTCAAGCTTCTCGGCACGCGGCCGCGCCTCGACCACCGGCGAGCCAGCCAGATGCGCTTGGGCCGCACGACGCAAACGACGCATCAACGTGGCATCGAGGTTGCCACGAGCGCGCGCGTTCTCGGGATGAAAATCGGCAAGGGCATGCACCGTGTGACAACCGACGCTCTCAAGAATCGAACGAGCACCATGGCTCATGCCTTGCACCAACGACAGGTCACCACGCGCCTTCATCTCAGGCAAGCAACGCTCATCGTGATAGCAACCGCTGCAACCCATCTGCAAGAACGGCCGCGAACTGTCCGGATCATCGCGCAAGCGCCGCAACTCCGTAACGACTTCATCGCATGCAGCCACGTAGTCAGCGATCAAGAACCGCTCTTCACAACCATCCTTGAGGATCAGCGCGCCGTGCTCCGGCATGCGCCCTTGCATCTCGGCGAGCAACTGTGTGTAGAAGACGACTTGCAGGATCTGGTCGCCGCGCGACTT
>JBNMND010000308.1:0-6987 GCA_051274975.1 Planctomycetota bacterium
ATGACGGTCGCACTGGCGGACAGCGCAGTGGCGGGCGCGCCACCAATCGTGACTACGGTGCCCGGCGCGAAGCCTGTGCCCTGCACGATGAAGACGGCTCCACCGGCCGATGAGCCTTGGCCGAGGATGGTGCCGGTGACGGTCGGCGTCGGGTTGAGCACCCAGCTCTGCGCTTGGCCATCCGGGTTGGTCAGCACCAGCGTCGTGTCACACGGCGTGTTGGCCGGGAACAAGAACGTGACTGCCTCCGGGGAAATCGAGGTCGGCGCGATCAACGAACCGCCGAGCGTCAACGTCAAGCCAGGCACGAAGCCATCGCCGGAAATCGTGATCGGCGTGTTGGCGGCGGCACTCAGCGGCAAGACGCTGTTGATCGTCGGCGGGCCAACTTGCAGAACGGCGAGTTCGACCGCGTTGGTCAAACCAAGCGTCAGCGGCGTTGCCGAGTCAAACGTGACCGCTTGCATCGTCATCTCCAACGGGAACGTGATGATGCTCGCCGGGATGTTGATCGTGTGCGGCGTCGGCAGTGCCGGCAGCAGGCCGGTGCCCACGCTGAACGTGTTCGCCAGCAGCAACTCGGCCGGGCCCAACGGCAGCATCGGGAAGCACGCGTTGCCAAAGCTCAGGCCAGTGCCGGGAGCACCGGGCTGGGCCAACAACGAGCCAACCAGGATGTAAGGAGCGCCAACACCGAAGGACGGCGGGTTGGCGACACCAATCGAGAACGGTTGGTGCGTGGCGATCTCAACGCGACGGAAGAAGCCGCCGTCGCTGCCATTGATCGTCAGCGTGCTTTGGCCGAGCGTGCCGGCGTAGCAAGGATCGGTCGGCGGTGTCGACGTCCAATCCCAAGACAGAATGTCGACTTGCTCGGTCAGTGATCCGCCACCCGTGGTCGCACAGAAACCGGCGAAGCCCGTGCCGCCAACCGCACCAATGCCACCAACGGGGTTGCCGTTCTGGTAGGTGCCGCCAGTGACGAGGTCGTAGGCGCGCGACAAAACGGGCGTCGCCATGTTGTCGACATAGACTTCGATCGTGCCCGGCACGTAGACGATGCGCGCCGTGTGCACTTGGCTGTTAACGAAGTTACCGGGCGGCGTCACGCGACCGATCGACCAGTTCTCGTGCTCGTGGTTGCCCGCTGTGCCACGCGTGTGGATCGTCAGTTCGTTCGCACTGCTATCGCTGAGGAACGGATCCAGGTAGGTGTCGAACTCGATCGCGATCGAGTTGCGGATGCCTGGGCTGCCGTTCTGGCCGTTGCCGTAGCCCATGCCCCACACGGTGCCGCCGGTTGCGGTAGCGCCGTTGGGATCGTCATGGATTACGAGTGCAAAACCTTCGGCCTTGGTGCCGGCGGGCGGTGGCAGAATGCGGAACGTGAACGTCGTGTCGAATCCATTGAGGATCGGCATCGCCGTGTTACGCCAAAACCAGCCAGTTTGACCGGAAGCGTTCGCCGTCAGGCGAAGGGCATTGCCGGCCTGAATGCTGTTGCCCAACAAGTTGAGCTGGGCGGTGGACGCGAAGTTGGGGTACGAGAAAGACTGCGCGCTGACTGCGGCGCAGAGCAGGCCGGTGGCGGCCAGACTGGATCGAAGCATCGGTGGAAGCGAATCCGTGTAATTGGTAGAGGGGTAGCTTGCGAGGCCGCAGAGCTTATCGAGTCCGCGCGAACATTGTGCAGGGAGCGATGCCTTGGCTAACGCGACGCGTTGCGACCGAGCGCAAGAGGGGTGGAGTCGGACGAGCAAGCAACTCAAGCAGTAACCGATACCACCGCGTGATTCGGACCGCACGGGCCAGCGAATCCTGGCTGAACCCCGCACCGCCGCGTACCGTTATCGCGCAGATGAGCGACCGCATTGACAGATTCTGGCTCGCAACCACGGCAATCGCAGGCACGCTCCTGGCCGCATGCGCGACGCCCATGGTCAACGACACGCAAGCCCCCGAAGCGGCAAAGACGACTGTCACGGTCTGCTACGCCGCTTCGCCCTATCCGGCTTTCGTCCAGAACCAAGCCTCAGATGGCAGCTACTCGGACAACGTTGGCTCCGAAAGCAAGGGCTCTAACGGCGCCCGCAAACCAGACATCACCGTCACTTGCCTCGTGACCTTGGCCTTGCTCGGCGACGGCAGCACGATGCGCGCCGGCCCAGAGAGAGCTCAGATCAAAAATGCCATGCGATGGCTCCGCAATACACAACGCCCCAACGGCACGGTCGGAGCGCCAGGCAACATGCTGGAACACGGGCTCGCCACCTACACGCTGGTCGAAGGCGCGGGCCTGTCGAACTACAGCCTGATGTGGGACCACGCCAATCCAGCCATGAAGGCCCTACTGGCCCATCGCAATGAAGATGGTGGATGGAGCAGCGACCCAAACCAAGATCACAGCGACGCAGAAGCGACGGCTTGGTGCACGTTGGCATGCATGTCCGCCAGGTTCTTCGAGCACGCGGCGCCCAAGCAACCATCGGACGAGGATCTGCTCACCTGGTTCGATCACCACCCCGCAACCACGGCCGAGCACGCAGCATGCGAATTGCTCTGCCGCGCCATAGCCGGCCAAACCGCTCCGGCTCTGGCAAACCGAGTGCGTGCCGAAGCTTCCATCGAGGATCCCGACGAATGCTTCTGGGCAACCAGCGCGCTGTTCCTTCTTGAAGGTCCGAACTGGGAGGAGTGGCGGCTCAAGATGAAGGGACTCGAATCGAAGATGAACCGCGACAAAGGGCACAAGTACTTCGGCTGCTATCCGGCGACTGGCCGCCGCGGAGCAATCAGCACCACGGCGCTGGTGAGCCTGGCACTAGAGCCTTTCTACCGCTACTCGCGCCTGATGCGATTCGACTCGTAGCGAAGCCCACACTAGACCGCACATGGCAGTGCAGCTCTCCCACCACCACTGCGCACGCTCTCGCCGCCCAGCTGACGCCGCTATTGAAGTAGCGGGCCGATCTCGGCCACCCAGACATCCCGTTTCTGTGCCAAGGTCATGCTAGCGTGCGCCGGGCTGCTCGACGGCAACTGACGAACACGCACCTTCGCGAACTCTTCGGGCAGCCCCGGAACGACCCGCTTGCGGAACATCTGGAACGCAGCGCCGCCGTTACAGAACACCGCGGTGACGCCTGGATGCGACGAGAGGAAGCCGGCGAAGTCGTTGGTGCGAATCGAAGCAGCTTCGATGTCACTGTCGAGACTGCCCTCGCGAGCACAGCTAGCAAGCACATCCCACAGGGCGATGCCCTTGCTCAGCGCCTCCTTCAGGCGCTGTTCGTAGGCCAACTCCCGATCAAAGCCACAGATCTCGGCCAGGATGGGCCAGAAGGCATTGCGAGGATGGGCGTAGTAGCGCTGAGCCTCCAGCGAGGCGATGCCCGGCATGCTGCCGAGAATCAACACACGCGCATTCTTGCGCGCGACGGGAAGGAAGCTTGAGACGTTCGCCACTGCCACAATCTACCCGCAGTGCGTTTGTGGTAGGAAGGGCGCATGGCATCCCCTGTTGTTACTCGGCGCTTCCTCGACTCACTCCCTGGCGACGACCAGACCGAGCCCAGGTCGCGAGAAGTCCTCGGAGCGATGTGGTCGCGCGTGCAGCCGACGGCTGTTGCCGACCCAAAGCTGGTGGCGTGGTCTCGCCCACTCGCCGAGGAACTCGGGCTCGATGAGGCACGCATGCAGGATCCCGAGACGGCGCGCGTGCTCGGCGGCAATGCACTGTGGTCTGGCATGGAGCCATATGCCGCCAACTACGGTGGCCATCAGTTCGGCAATTGGGCCGGTCAACTCGGGGACGGCCGCGCAATCGTTCTCGGCGAACTCACTCGACCCGATGGCGAGAGCTCCGAAGTGCAACTCAAGGGCGCCGGGCCTACCGCCTACTCGCGCCGCGCCGATGGCCGCGCAGTATTGCGCTCTTCGATTCGCGAGTTTTTGTGCAGTGAAGCGATGCACGCGTTAGGCGTGCCGACGACGCGCGCCCTGTCGCTGGTGTTAACGGGCGATCAAATCGTGCGTGACATGTTCTACGACGGCAACGCAGCACCAGAGCCCGGCGCGATCGTTTGCCGCGTGGCGCCGTCGTTCCTGCGCTTTGGCAGCTACCAGTTGCCGTATTCACGCAAGGATTCGGTACTGCTGAAGACGCTCGCCGACTTCACGCTGGCGAACTGGTTTCCGCAGTTCGCAGGCCAAGGCAAAGACGGCTACGCGGCATGGCTCGCCGAAGTCGCGGACCGCACGGCACAGATGATGGCGCACTGGCAAGCGGTCGGGTTCGTGCACGGCGTGCTCAACACCGACAACATGTCGATCCTCGGCTTGACGATCGACTACGGCCCCTACGGCTGGACCGACAACTACGATCTCGGCTGGACGCCCAACACGACCGATGCGCAGCAACATCGCTATGCCTTCGGCAACCAACCGACGATTGGCCTGTGGAACGTCTCGCGGCTCGGTGAGGCGCTACTGCCATTGTTCGACGGCGACGAAACGTGCATCGAGGCCGCGGCGACGCGCTACCAGAAGAGCTACAGCGAGCATGCTACCAAGCGCTTCTCGGACAAGCTCGGCATCACGTTCGAACCGGACGACGTCGAACTGATCCAAGGCGCGTTCGATTGGCTCGGCAAGGAAGAGACCGACATGACGGTGTTCTTCCGTTCGCTCTCGAGTGTCGTGACCGAGGCTGAGGCGCCGAGAGCCATGCCGACCGCGTGCCAGGCTGCGTTCTATGCCGAGCCGTCCGAAGCGCACGTCGCGGCGGGCATCGTTTGGCTGCAACGTTGGTGGCACCGCACGCGCAAGGAAAGCCGTGCGCCAGCCGAACTGGCGACGGCGCTCAACCAATGCAATCCAAAGTTCGTGCTGCGCAACTGGCTGTCGCAGACCGCGATTGACGCCGCCCACAAGGGCGACTTCTCGGTGCTAGAACGGCTACAGAAGGTCATGCAGCGGCCGTTTGATGAGCAGCCTGAGCACGAGGAGCTAGCTGGCAAGCGGCCCGAGTGGGCTCGACACAAGCCGGGGTGTTCCGCGTTGTCGTGCAGTTCGTAGCGGCGGGCTAGTTGCCGGCCTGCTTCTTCGCAGCTGGCTTCCTGATGGTGGGTTTCTTGCCATCGAGGTGCGCTCGAATCTTCTTGGCGACACCGCTCATCAGATCGTTCGGCACCGGCACCGTCAGGTTGTATTGAAGCACAACCCAACGACCATCGCGCTTCGTCAGCACGCCGGTTCCACGGCACTCGCCGTAGCCCGCATTGTCGAGCGCTTCGTCGAACCAAGCCAACTTGCCATCGGCGCTCAACGTGACATGTCGCTCTAGCGGCACGTATGTCCAAGCTGACGGCTGCTTGAAGTATCGCATAGCGAAGCTGCGAAACTCCTTGCCCGTCCACCGCTCGGTCGCATCCGTGCCCAAGAACACCGAGTCATCCGGCAGGATCGCGAAGTAGCGGTCTTCATCTCCTACCGCGGCAGCGTCGTGGAACGAATCCAAGACCTGATGCACTTCGCCGGCAGCGCCTGCGACGACTCGCTCCGTATGGAACGCCTTCACGTAGGCACTGATCTCTTTCGCGTCGCTGGTCACGACTACCCCAATCCTCCGCTTCTGAAGTCGCATCAGAGCATCCAGATTCGCCCCCGCAGTGCCGTCACAAACGCACACGGTCTGGAATTCTTGTCGTTGCGCCAACACAGCCGCGACGGCTTTTTCCTTGGCAGACACGATGAGGGCATGCACGCCGCCCTGCGCAATGCGCACGCGCTGACGAACTTTCCCCATGATCTTCCCAAGCTCAATAGAACCGGGAGCACTGTGCAGTTGCACCACAGCAAATCCATCTGCAGTGAGGGCACCAGTTATCGCGTCGCAGCGTTCGCCCGAGCTGCACCAAAGCGCCACCACGGGCACCCAGTGGTTCTTCTGATAGCCCGACGGAGAAACCACTACGGGAAGGCCACCATCAGGTTGCGGGACCTGCTGCGACGAAAGACTTGCTGTGGAGAGCAGACCTAGCAATGCGCTCAGTAAGTGATTTGCCATACCCAGATCATCTTCGCCCAGATCCAAGTTCCCACCTCGAAGGCCAGAAGCATGCAACCAAACGTCAGCGAAGACCTCGAAGCCGCACGTCTGGAAGCACTGCAAAGCTATGAGGTGCTCGATTCCAAGAGCGAGCGCGCCTTCGACGACCTGACCTCCCTGATTGCCGATGTGTGCCAAACGCCGATCGCGCTAGTCAGCTTGATCGACTCGGGTCGACAGTGGTTCAAGTCGCGCCACGGCCTCGATGCGATTGAGACGCCGCGCGACCAGGCGTTCTGCGACCACGCGATCCGCAAGCAGGGCGTGATGGTTGTGGGCGATGCGCAACAAGACGAGCGGTTTGCGAACAATCCACTGGTGACCGGCGCGCCGAACATCCGCTTCTACGCTGGATCACCGCTCGTCGATACAGATGGCCATGCCCTCGGCACGCTCTGCGTCATTGACCGGGAACCACGCCATCTGACGAGCAAACAACTAGAGACGCTGGAGCACCTGTCGCGCCAAGTTGCGCACCTGCTGGAGATGCGTCGCAACCATCGCAAGCTAGCTGGTTGCCTCGAACGCATTCGCAGCATCGCCGACATGATCCCGATGTGCGGTCACTGCAACGCGGTGCGTGACGAATCCGACGAATGGCAACGCGTGGAGCAGTATTTCCAAGAGGTCAGCGGCACGCAGTTCACACATGGCGTGTGCCCCGTATGCATGATTGAGCACTACCCAGTGCTCAACGGAATCGCGCAGCGCTAGTTAGCGCACGTGCAGCAGGGCCTTCGAACGCTCGTCGAGCTTCGGAGCTTCGGCTAGGCCAAGCTGCTTGAAGTCGGCGCGGAAGGTCATGACCGATTGATCCTTGGCCGGCTTGATGCGCGGCAGGCCACGCTTCCACTTGACCGGGCCGCCCTCATCTTCTT
>JBNMND010000309.1:0-6974 GCA_051274975.1 Planctomycetota bacterium
AGCGTCTGGGCTCGGCTCCAACCCTATCGGCCTCGACCGCGGCTCGCTTGGCCCGCAGCACGTCATCGAGTTTCGTCGGGCGGGCAAGAAGGTTCTGGTCATGGCCAAGAACCTGCGATTCCGCGCGTTGTCTGACAACCCACGCGAACGGTTGGCAGTGGCGGAATCGTTTGCGCCGTCGGTGATCGCTTCGTTGCCGATCAAGGCCGAGACCGGCGATGCCGTGGTCGTCGATGCGACCGAGTTCGTCATCCGCGACGCGACCAACGCGGGTGGCAAACTGGGTGGCGCCAAGGCGAGCTACAAGGTCGACAAGGCACGCAGTGCGCTGTGGCTTGAGCGCACCAAGGCCTTCCCCGACAACAGCGAAGTCGAGGTGCTGTTGACGTTCACTAGCAGCAAGCCCAACCGCGAAGTCTCGCGTGCGGCGAATGGCAAGGCCGTGTCGCTGCGCCAACACCACAGCTTCATCCGGTTGCCGGATGATCAATACAAGCCGCGTGAGTTTGATCCGCGAGTTGGCTTCTTCGGGCCGCAGTTTCAGGACTACGCGGCGCCGATTGGCGAGTCGATTCATCGGCACTATATCTCACGCCATCGCTTGGTGAAGAAGAACGAGAAGGAGCCGGTCAGCGATCCCGTCAAGCCGATTGTCTACTACATCGATCCCGGCACGCCGGAGCCGGTGCGTTCGGCACTCAAGGAAGGTGCAATGTGGTGGGCGGAAGCGTTCGAGGCCGCCGGCTTCCGCAAGGCGTTCCGCGTTGAGATCTTGCCGCCGGACGCCGACCCGATGGACGTGCGTTACAACATGATCCACTGGGTGCATCGGCGCACGCGCGGTTGGTCGTATGGCGCGAGTATCAGCGATCCGCGCACTGGCGAGATCATCAAGGGCAACGTGTTGCTCGGTTCGTTGCGCGTGCGGCAGGACCATATGAAGTTCATCGGCTTGCAGTCGCCGTACTCCGAGCAAGGTGCGTGTGCTGCGGGCGCGTCGCCAAGTGCGAGCCATCTTATCGACGATGACGATCTGGCCCAAAAGGTCGCGTTGATGCGCATCCGGCAATTGGCGGCGCACGAAGTTGGCCACACACTTGGCTTGTCGCACAACTTCGCCGCGAGCTCTTACGGGCGCGAGTCGGTGATGGACTACCCGGCACCGCTGGTTTCGGTCAACAACGGCGAACTAGACTTCTCCGCCGCCTACGACGTCGGCATCGGCCAATACGACACGTGGGCGATCGTCTACGGCTACTCGCAGTTCCACGAAGGCGCCGATCATGCGGCCGAGCTCGACCGCATCGTTCGCGTTGGCCTGCGCAAGGGCTTCACGTTCTTGACCGATCAAGATGCGCGCTCCGCCGCGACCGCTCACCCGCGCGCGAGCCTATGGGACAACGGCGACGACCCGGTGCAGCAGTTGGAATCTGAACTGCGCGTGCGCGCGCTCGGCCTGCGCAAGTTCGGCATCGATGCGCTCCGGCCCGGCGCGACCTTGGCGACGCTCGAGGACACGTTGGTGCCCTTGTTCCTGCA
Source organism: Planctomycetota bacterium (assembly GCA_051274975.1). GTDB lineage: Bacteria > Planctomycetota > UBA1135 > UBA1135 > UBA2386. The sequence goes on from JBNMND010000309.1 coordinate 1,540, forward strand.
TCATCGCTTTCAGCTCGAAGCGGCGACCAAGATGATTGGTGGCGTCGACTACCGGCATGCGGTCAAGGGCGACGGGCAATTGCCGACGGCGCCCATTCCGGATGAACAGCAGCGGCGCGCGTTGGCGGCGGTGCTTGGTACGCTAAAGCCAGAGTTCTTACAGTTGAACCCGCGGGTGTTGGCACGCATCCCGCCTTCGCCACCCGGTCATCCTGATACGGCCGAGCGCTTCCCGCGCAGCACCGGGCAATTACTTGATCCGATGGCGATGGCCGCGGTTGCCGCGGAGATGACGATTCGCGGCCTACTAAACCCGCAGCGGGCCGCGCGCCTGCAGAACCGCGATGATGGGCAGGGCGTGACGTTCGTGACGGTTCTCTATGAACTGAGCAATACCGTGTTCCCTGACCAGTCCGCGGCGAACAGTGTGCTGCGTCGACTGCAGCGAACGGTGCAGACAGTGTTGGTGGATCGCATGATTGATCTCGCGCGCAACGCAAGTGCGTCCGCCAACGTGCGCGCGCTTGCCGAGGAATACTTGGGTCACTTCGCACAGAAGGCCGAGATTATGTCTGCGGTCGATACGAAGGATCTCTCGGCAAGCGCGCACCATTCTGCGATGCAGCGGCGTATCCAGTCGTTCTTGCAGCGTCAAGACCGCGAGCCGAAGCGGGCGCCGTCGCTCGAGTCGCCTCCGGGTTCTCCGATCGGCAGCGGTCGGTGAGTCGTTGCGTGGGTGTGCTTGGGTGCGCGCTCGCCGGTTGGCTGGTCGCGGCGTGTCATGAAGCGCCGGTCGTTCGCGCTGCGAACGGTGCGCTGCAACCGCAGAACGTGTTGTTCGTCGGCAATAGCTTCACGTACTACAACAACAGCTTGCACAACCACTATCGCAAGCTCGTGCGCGCGGCGCGCGGGCGGCAGTGGCAGGGCAGCGCGCCCAGTCGGTGCTATTCATGACCTGGGCATACACTTCGCGGCCTGGCATGACGGAGGGCCGGGAGCGCGCGTATCGGAAGGTCGGCAAACAGGTCGACGCGCGAGTCGTGCCGGTGGGGTCTGCGTTCGCGAGAGTCACGGCCGAACGTCCAGATCTCCTGCTGCGCATACCGGACGGCCGCCACCCGACTCTGGCAGGTACCTACCTTGCCGCTTGCACCATGTTCGGCGCACTGCATGGTCAAAGCCCCGTGGGCCTTGCCAATAACGCCGATTTACCCGAAACAGACGCCTCGTATCCGCAGCGTGCCGCATGGCAAACACTGCAAGACTCGCCAGACCGTTCGCGTTGAACCCTTTGAATATGACCGCGCTCTTCCGCCACATCTCGTTGTTGACTCTCGCCACTACGCTGGCATTACCGTGCCACGCCCAACAGGACGCGGCCGCGATCAAGGACGGTCCGGCGATCGCCTACGAGGACGCGTTCCCCGGTCAGGAGTCGTTCAAGCAGCCGCTGTTCGTTGCGTTCCACGAGACCGACGCGGAGTCGGCCTACGTCGTCACGCAGCCCGGCTTCATCTTTCGCATCCCGCGCGATGGCGCGAAGTCGGAGCGCGAAGTCTTCCTCGATCTGAGCGAGCAGGTGTTCACGGAGAACTGGGAAGAGGGGCTGCTTGGCTTCCAGTTCGATCCGGACTATGCGAACAACCACTACGTCTGGACTTACTGGTCCGAGAAGATTGAGGCGCGCAGTGAGCCGATGGCTCGCGGCAAGCGCAAGAGCAACCGGCAGTCGATCATTGCGCGGTACACGGTCAAAGAAGTCGGCGGCAGAAAGTCCGTCGATCTGTCGACCGAGTTGCGAGTGATGGAAGTGTTCCAGCCGTTTGGCAACCACAACGGCGGCACGATCCTGTTTGGTCCGGACAGCATGCTCTATATCACGTTCGGTGACGGTGGGGCGGCCAACGATCCCTACAGCAACGCCGAGAGCCTTGCGATGTTGCTTGGCAAGGTGCTGCGCATTGACGTGCGGAACGCGTCGACCGACGAGCCATACCAGATTCCGAAGGATAATCCGTTCGTCTCCACCGAAGGCGCGCGCGGCGAAATCTGGTGCTACGGCCTACGCAACATCTGGCGCATGTCGTTCGACCGTGAGACCAACGAGTTGTGGGCGGCTGATGTTGGGCAAGGTCGCCTCGAAGAGGTCAATATCCTGGTGAAGGGTGGGTTCTACGGCTGGAACACCTACGAGGCACACGAAGAGTTTGGCAAGCGGCGCAGCAAGCTGCCGACGCCGAAGGATCACATCCTACCGATCGCTAGCTACACGCATAAGCAAGGCGTCTCGATCACCGGTGGCCACGTCTACCGAGGCAAGAAGATCCCGGGACTGCAGGGCTACTTCGTCTACTCCGATTTCATAACCAAGCGCGCGTGGGCTTGCCGCGAAGGCAAGGATGGCGTGCACGACGTCGTGAAGTTGAAGAACGCCAAGTTCCCGCCGTCGAGCTACGCGGAAGAGCCGGATGGTGAGTTGCTGATGACGGTCTACATCGGCAAGAAGGGCAAGATCTACCGTCTAGTGCCGGCAACGGAATAGTGCCCGCGGTGGAGTAGTGTCGGCGGTGCTGTAGAGAGAACTACTTCTTCTGTGTCTCTTTGCTGGCGCGTGCGTCGCTCCAGGCCTTGGTCGCTTCGTATCGCCTGAGCCGCGCGGCGTAGACTGAATCGTTGCCGCTTTGCTTCATTGCTGGCGTCTGCATCTCGATGGCCTTCTGCACCTGGCCGCTGATGAAGTGAGCCAGCGCCACGGTGTCCATGCTGCCGAAGTCGATGTTCTTTTCGACCCGCAGCATCTCTTCGCACTGCGCCAGCGCCATGCTGTCGAAGCGACCCATCGTTTGCGGCTGTACGATCAGATACCACGCATCGTTGTTGAGACCGCTGCCGATATTCTTGGCGCGGTATTCATCCATCAGCTTGTTGGCCTTCCCGTCTTCCTGGCAGCGTTTCAACAGCTTGTGTCGAGCGGCGTAGACCCACTTCTGCGCCCCGCCGTTGGCCTCCGCGTTTTGGATGGCACGCTCAGCGGCGTCGCGATGCGCCATTGGGTTGCGGCTTTCCATCAGGGTCTCGGCGAATATCAGCTGGAAGTCAGGGCGACTGCCGATGCGTTTTGGCAGCGTGGCGCAAATGCGTCCGGCCAGGCGTTCTTGGCCAGCGATTAGCAGAGCGCGTAAATACACGAGCTGCGTGAACGGGCCGTCAGATGCGCCCGCCGCAACAGGTGCCATCGCCATCGTGAGCCGGCGCGCCATCTGCGGATCGTTGCGGTCGCCGCGTAGCACCAGGTCGACAAATATCGCCATTGGCACCGCGTCGTTGCCGAGCGCTTGCAGACCTGTGTCGATTGCTTTGCGCGCAGCAACCAGGTCGCCCTTACACCACCATTGGTTCAGCACGGCGCAAGCGTGCGCGTGGCCCGAATGCGGGAAGCTGGTCAGGCACTGCGTGACTACTTTGTCGAACTCGCCACCGTCAGTGATGTTGCTGTAGGTCGCGTTCAGAACGTCTCGCGCCTCGCTCTGTGCCTGGTCATCATGCGTGCCCGCCAGCAAGCCATTGATCGTATCGACGGCGAGGTCGAGTGAGCTCATCGTCGCGATGGTCGCACCGCTGGTTAACTCGGTGACCACGCACCTCATGCCAACGATGTGGGTGAGTTGCTCTTGCTCGGTGGCCGCGGCGACGACCATGCGCGGTTTGGTTCTGGCGATTGCCGTCGCGTCGGCCTTCGGCAACGCGACGGCGATGGCGACGCCCTTGTCGCCATAGCGCGACTGCAAGTCGGCCAGATACTGCGCGTGGTCGAGGAAATCCGCGTTGCGATTTGGGTAGCTCGCCCAAAGCGTAAACCTCGCATTGGCAGCGCCTTTCTGGTCGTGCAGAACGGTGACGTTACCGTGATTCAGTCGCTCACTACGACCCTTGCTGGCTTCTTGCGCCGTGATTGGTGCGATTGCCAGCGCAGTCATGGCGAGAACAAATGCCGATCGCTTGATGCTCATGAAGTCTCCGGACGCCGCGTGCGTATCAGCATCTTCCCTTGTTACCGCCAACTCCGCTAGCGCCTCACAGGCTTCTGTGCGTGGTGTTCTTAGACGCGGCTGTGCAGGGCAAGAAGCCGCCCACGGGACTTCAGAAGCCTTGCTGGCGTTGGCGATTCTCACTGCATGAGGGGCAAGCACTTGGGTGAACCGTTCCGTTCTTGGGTCGTGGTGGCGCTGGCGGCGGCGGTGAACCGACTGCGCCGGGCAGCGTGATCTCCGCGAGCAATCGGGTCGTCTACCCACTGGGAAGTTCGCCGACGAGCACCCGACGACCAGCGGTGGCACCGTCGATAGTTGCTCGATTTCCTCAGACCTGCCGTCTGGATTGGCGTTCGATACGTCGACTGCTGTCATCACCGGCACCCCAACGACGATCACCGCGAGCAGCGAGATCGGTAGCGCATCGGCGAACTTGGTGCTGAAGGTGACCGACGCGGTGCCGGTCACCAGCTATTCGCCGCCGCCGATCCCAGTGGTGGGCGGCTCGCCGATCACGACCTTGACTCCAGTCCGCACCGGCGGGTCATGTTGCCGCATGATACGTAGAAGGCCGCTGCAGTGAGAGCCTGCTAGCTCTGGATCGGCGTCGAGGCCGGTCGATTAGAGTTGGCGCTTCGGACTACGCGTCATGCAGTTCGCAGATTGTCAGGGCGAGGTGCTTCGTCAAGATTGGCTTGGTCATTAGTCGGGTGACCCCTACTTCGGCGGCTTCCTGCGAGGTCTTGGTGTCCATGAATCCCGAGCACAGGAGAACAGGTAAGTCGGTGCGGATCTTGCGGATGATCCTGGTCGATTCAATTCCATTGAGCCCCGGCATGTCGAAGTCCGTGACGAATGCGTTGAAGCGATCTGGCGTTGCGCGCATTGCCTCGATCGCAGCCCGTGGATCTTCGAGCGCCGTTACTTCAAATCCGAAGCGCTTCAGTCCTCGCGTTAGCACGCGCAACAGGTTGGGTTCGTCATCGACCAATAGAACGTGGATGCCTTCACCCGATGGTTCCGAGGTAATCATGGAGGATGGTTGGTCGTCGTTGGTGCTCGCGGGTAGGTAGACGCGGAACGTCGTGCCGCCGCCTAATACGCTGTTCACGTCAATCACACCTTCGTGCGTTGTGACGATGCCGTGCACCACGGATAGGCCAAGGCCTGTGCCCTTGCCGACTGCTTTGGTCGTGAAGAACGGCTCGAAGATGCGGCTGCGCAGTTCTTGGCTCATGCCCTCGCCATCGTCGCGAATCTCAATGATCGCATGCGTCGTGTCGGCCATAGTCCCCGGTGGCCGGGCCAGGTGTTCTGGTATTGATCCGCTGGTTAGACGGAAGGTCACGTGGCCAGCGCCGTCGCCGATTGCGTGCCAGGCGTTGGTGCCCAGATTTACAA
>JBNMND010000310.1:0-6960 GCA_051274975.1 Planctomycetota bacterium
ACGTCTCATCGTTGCGATGAAGTAGCACCGCGACCTCGCGTTGGGGGTCGTAGTGCATCGTCGCGCCCGGCGCCGCCAGTGGCACGCTGCCAGTTGCTCGGTCCACGTGTTGGTCGCGCCATCGAACACCTAGCAGTCGCCGAGAATCGGGCCGAAGTAGCTGAGCAGGCCACCATACATGACGACCGTGCTATTCGGACCGGGCGACGTCGCGTGTGAGAAGGGTTGCTGCAAGGCGGCCGGCGTGAGTTCTATCAACCATGTCGCGCGGCGGATGCTAGTGGTGTGATGCCGAAATTAGCCATCTTCTCCGCGGCCCTCAACGCCGCTCACTGCGTTGGGTTGTCCTCGACGTATCCATGAATAGGCCTGCGGCAACCCGCCTTGTGAGCGACGTCGATGACTCGCGCATAAGACGGCAACTGTCTGCATCACACCACTAGTGCCGCGAGCGGCCAGAACGCATGTCGTTGCTGGCGCCCGTTGGCGGATTGAACTGAAGTGCAGACTGAGCAAATGGCGTCTTTCTTGCCAGCTCAGGTGCAGCGAACGTCGTCGATGCGAGCAGCGCCGGTCGCGACCATCAGCAGTCGGTCGAAACCGAGCGCGACCCCGGCGCATGCGGGGAAGCCGTCTTGCAGCGACGCGATCAGTGGTTCGTCGATGGGCAGTGGCGAGCGGCCGCTTGCTTCGCGATCGCGGTTGGCTTGTTCGAAGCGTCGTCGTTGTTCTTCGGCGTCGGCTAGTTCGTGATAGCCGTTGGCAAGTTCTAGTCCGTCGATATAGAGCTCGAATCGCTGTGCCACCGCGTGACCTTCTGCGCACGTGTGGACCTGCGCCAGCGCTGCTTGGGACGCCGGGTATTCGTGCACGAACGTTGGTGCAGGCGTTCCGAGGGTTGGCTCGATGTGGCTGACCAGCAATAGGTCGAGCGCATCATCGATCGAACCTTGCGCGAAGTTTGGTGGGATCGGCACGGCGAGGTGTTCGCAGGCTGCGCGCAGTTCGCGGAGCGACGTCGCGAACGGATCGATACCGGCGCCTTCGACGAACACCTCGCGGTAGGTCCGCCGCGTGAAGGCTGTCTCGGCAACTCGTGGCACCAGTGCCTGCACCAGCGCTTCGACTTCTGACATCAGTTCGTGATGGTCGAAGCCAGGTCGATACCACTCGAGCATCGTGAACTCGGTCGCGTGGCGCCGGCCAATTTCCCCATCGCGGAAGGCGTGCGCGAACTGGTAGATCGGTCCGGACCCAGCGGCGAGCAAGCGCTTCATCGGGCCTTCGGGCGACGTCAGTAGGTGACGCGGTTGTGGCGCGCCGGACCCCGATCGCACTTGGCACGGAACTGGATCGATGTGCGCCTCGACGACGAGTCCTTCGCCAAGAATCGGCGTGTCGACTTCCAATACGCCGCGCGCCGCGAAGAACTCGCGGGCGCTGTGCAGCATGCGCGCCCGTGCTTGCAGCATCGCAACGCCTGGAACGCCGGGGACTTCTCGAGCGCCTGACACGGCAGGTCGAGCGCTACGACTTGGTGACGCGCTCGACGTAATCGCCAGTGCGCGTGTCGATGCGAACGGTGTCGTCGAGGTTGATAAATACCGGCACCATCAATTCCGCACCGGTCGAAACCGTCGCCGGCTTCTGCACGTTGCCGGTCGAGTTGCCCTTGGCACCCGGCTCGGTGTAGGTGACCTTGAGGTCGACGTGGTTTGGCGGCGAGCACGTGATCGGGCTGCCGTTGTAGAACACGATCTCGCACTGCATTTCTTCGACCAGCCACTTGCCGGAGTCGCCGACCTGCGCCGGTGTCAGTTCGATCTGCTCGAAGCTCTCGCCGTCCATGAAGTGGTAGTTGCTGCCGTCCTTGTAGAGGAACTGCATCTCCTTCTCTTCGACGTCGGCGCCCTCGATCGAGTCACCGCTGCGGTAGCTCTTGTCGAGCACGCGGCCGCTGATCATGTTCTTGACCTTGATGCGGTAAACAGCCTGGCCCTTACCGGGCTTCATGAAGTCGAGGTCTACGACCAAGTAGGGCTCGCCGTCGAGCTGGACCTTCAGACCTTTCTTGAAATCACTTGTGCCGTATGACGCCATCGATGCCGCTTGCTTAGTGTTCGTTAGGCGCGCTCACCGGCGCGCAAATCCGCTCCCGCTCCTTGTGAACGGAATACTCATGCGAATCATCTAGCTATACGGCACGATCGACGCCAGTGGAACGCAGAATCAGTGTGCAACAGAATGCGATGGAGGCTCCGGCAGCGGGCTCGATCGGGTGCAGTTGGCGGGATCAAATGCGCCAGGCGGTGCGGGATCCCGATGTTCTGATCGACTTGCTCGAATTGCCCGAAGAACTGCGTTCTGGAGCCCGAACGGCCGCTGAGCTGTTTCCGCTGGTGGTGCCGCACGCCTTCCTTTCGCGGATGCGCCGGGGCGACCCGGATGACCCGTTGTTAAGGCAGGTTCTGCCGATCGATGCGGAGGCCGGGCCCTCGCCCGAGGGGTTTTCATCCGACCCCGTCGGAGAAGAGGGCGCCAGCAAGGCTGCGGGCATGCTGCAGAAATACCACGGCCGCGCGCTGCTGATTGTGGCCGGGGTCTGCGCCGTGGCGTGCCGCTACTGTTTCCGCCGGCACTATCCCTACGACGAAACTCCGTCCGGTCTCGCCGAGTGGCAGCCGGCGCTGAAAGTCATCGCCGAGAGCCCCGACATCGAAGAAATCATTTTGTCCGGCGGCGATCCGTTGATGCGAAGTGACGACTGGCTGGCCGAGTTGGTCGCCCAGCTCGAGGCCATCCCGCACATTCGCCGCCTGCGCATTCACACGCGGTTGCCGATCGTGATTCCGGATCGTGTCACCGACGGCTTGCTGTCGCTGCTTTCGACGACGCGGTTTGCGCCGACTGTCGTTGTGCATGCGAACCATCCCGCCGAGATCGATGAAGCCTGTGGTGCGGCGTTGTTGCGGCTCGTCAAAGCTGGTGTGCCGGTGCTCAATCAGTGTGTGTTGTTGCGCGGCATCAACGATGACGTCTCGGCACTTGCGGACTTGTCGCGCGCACTGCTCGATGTGCGCGTGATGCCGTACTACATGAGCCAACTCGATCCGGTCGCGGGGGCCGCGCACTTCGAAGTCTCGAAAGAGCGTGGCCTCGAAATCATCGCCGAGTTGCGCAAGCAGCTGCCGGGCTTTGGTGTGCCGCGCTACGTGCAAGAAGTCATCGGCGCCGCGCACAAAGTCGAAGTGCAGAACGGTTGTTCCTAGTGCGATGACCGCAGAGCTTCGTGCAATCACCAGCAAGCTTGGCGCGACGCCGAGGCTCAACGCACTCGCTTCGTACGTGCCAAAGGCGACGCGTGTGTTTGTCGATGTCGGCACGAACCATGCGATCCTGCCGGTCCTGGTGGCGCGACGAACGCATGCGAATCTCAGCATTGGCATCGATCGCTCCCCGCAAGCACTGGAAGAAGCGGAGCGTCGCGTGCGTCGCAGTCACTGCGCCCGCCGCATCGAACTGCGGTTGGGCGATGGCCTGTCCGGTCTCGCACCCAACGAGATCGAAGTCGTTTGCCTCGCAGGTTTGGCTCCGGTCAACATGGTCAAGATCCTTACCGATGGGTTGGCCGTCCTGCAGGGGCACGCGGTGCGCCTGCTGCTGCACCCGCTCGGCGGCAGTGAACAGCCGCGTGCGTTCTTGGCTGCGAACGGTTTCGAATTGGCCGTCGATACCACGGTGATGAGCCGCGGGCGGGAATGCACCTTGTTGGTTGCCGACCGGTCGGCGTAGGTGCTGGCAAGACCAGGCACTAGCCTGCATCGATGAATCACGGCGCCATTGCTGTACTCGCGCTCTCTTCCGTGCTTTGCGCACAGGCGACGAAGAGTTGGCCGCAGTTCTTGGGTGCTGGTTCAGCGGCGCGTGCGGTTGGCGCGAGCTCCTTGCGGTTCGATCGCCAAAACAACCTGCGCTATAAGGCTGCGCTGCCGCCCGGCGAGTCATCGCCCTGCATCGTCGGCAGTCACATCTTCTTGACGGGCTACGACGGCAAGCAATTGTTCATGCTCGCACTGGATCGCAACAGCGGCAAAGAACTGTGGCGGTTCGCGATCGAAGGCCCGAAGAACCTCGACTTCAGCCATAAAGACGCCGGCGTCGCGATGCCGACTGCATGCGCCAACTCCGAGCGTGTGTTCTTCTACTTTCCGTCGTACGGCGTGATCGCGCGCAAGCACTCAGGCGAAGTCGTTTGGGAAAAGCGGTTGCCCGAAGGCAAGTATGACTTCGGTTGCGGTTCGTCGCCGGCGTTGCACGACAGCAAGCTCTACCTGCTGCGCGACGGCTGCCCCGACGGCAAGCTCTACGCGCTGCATGAAGCGACTGGCAAGGAAGCGTGGGCGATCCCGCGACCGGCGTTCAAGATGTCGCATGCGACGCCATACTTCTGGGAGAACGAGGGCGGTGTCGAGCTGGTAATCGCCAGCTCCGGCAGTGTCATATCGTTCGACCCGGATAACGGCAAAGAGACGTGGCGCGTCGAAGGCTTCACGCCGTTGGTTTGCACGACGCCGACGTCAAGTAAGGACCGCCTCTACTTCGCCGCGTGGTCGACTTCATCGGCTGCCGGCCCCGATCGCTTCTTCGCCGGTCTAGAAGTGACGCTCGAGTTGACCGAAGAGCAACGCACCGATCCGAGCAAGTTGTTCGATGCGTTGGACAAGGACAGTGACGGCTCGCTGACGCGCGTCGAAGTTCCGGCCGGGCGCGTGTTGACGGTGTTCGACTATCTTGACGGCAACGCGGACAAGGTGATCGCGAAACAGGAGTGGATGGGGCTGATGCGTTTCCCGCAGCAGGGCAAGAACGTCATGGTGTCGATCCGTCCGGGCGGCAAAGGTGATGTGACCAAGACACACATCGATTGGTCCTACCGTCGCGGCATTCCCTACGTCGCATCGCCGCTGCTCTACGAGGGCCGCATCTACCTGGTCAAGGCTGGTGGCATCTTGAATTGCATCGATGCGAAGACCGGCAAGGCGCGCTTCCGCAGTCATCGTCTCGACGACCGCAGCGAATACTACGCAACCCCGGTTGGCGTCGATGGCCACGTCGTTCTGTGTGCGTCCGCCGGCACCATCTACGTTCTCAAGGTCGCCGACAAGGTCGAGATCGTGCATGAGATCGAGTTGGAAGAGCAGTTGGTGGCGACGCCAGCAATCGTCGATGGCACGGTCTACATTCGCACGCGCACGGCGCTCTACGCGTTCGGTCGCTAGCGGCGTGCGCTGCTGAGGCGAGAATCGGGTAGTATCGGCGCGCTCCGAGGAGGTGCCCTCCCTCCGCGTGCCCTAGACCCCAACCCCAGGAGCTCCATGACCCATCATGGCCGCGCCTTCTTTGTGTTCTGTTTGTTGGTGTGTACCGCTGCGTTGACCGGTGGCTGCAGTAGCGCCGATTACGTGTTGCCCGAAGAGCGCACCCACGAAGTTGCTGTGCTTCGGCAGCAGCTTGCCGAGAAGGACCGGCACTTGGACTATCTGGCGAGCGAGGTGCAGCGACTCGAGCAGGCGGGCGAACAGAAGCGGCTCATGGCAAGAGCCGAAGCCGCTCGCATGCATGCCTTGCTTCCTGTGCCGGACCTGGCGGGCAAGGTCATCCGGGTGTCCGGCAAGCTCTGTGTGGTCGTTGTCGACAAGAACCCGGACAACGTGGACATCAAGAAGGCGATTGCGCAGATGCCATTGCGCTTCGCGATCTACGACGAAAACGGCTTCAAAGCGGAAGCGGTTGGCACGAAGTACCTTGCTGGGGCAAATACCGTGCTGGGTAGGATGATTTTCACTAAGGGCGAGACCACGATCGTCATTGGCGACAAGGTCTGCACGAAGCCGTAAACGCGTGCGATGCCTCAAGTGATGCGCAGCGAGCGCCGAGGCCAACATCGCGATCCCATCATCCTCATGCCGGATCTATAGCAGTTCGTCGTCATAAGAGTCGGGACCGCAGTGGACGCACCGGTCGCAGTGTCCGACAACTCCTGCATGTCCGAACTTCAGAGAATTGTGACGCACCCCGGTGGCGCCCACAAAGATGACCTGCTCGCCTGCTGTGTGCTGATTGCCAAGTACGGCTGTCCGATTGTGCGCCGTGATCCGACCGAGGAAGAGTTGGCGGACGTGACCATTGCGATTGTGGATATCGGTGGTTCGCACGATCCCAGTTTGCAGAACTTCGACCACCATCACTTCCCGCGTGAGCACCCGCCGACGTGTTCGCTGAGTTTGGTGCTTGATGCGTTGGGTCTCTACGAAGACGCGATGAAGTTCTGTGATTGGCTCGAGCCAGCGGAATGGTTTGATTCGCGCGGTCCGAACAAGACGGCGGAGTGGTTGGGCGTGCCGCGGCGCGCGGTGTCGCAGTTGAACTCGCCAATTGATATGACGCTGTTGCGCCGCTTCGCGGGACAGCCGGAGCATGTTGCTGGCGAGACGTTGTATGAGTACATGCGGTTCGTCGGCCAGGATCTGATCGACTACTTGCGCGACGTCCGAGTCGGCATCGAGCAGGTCACGAAGGTCAGCGAACGATGGTCCGTTGCCGCCGGCGACGATGTCATCGAGACCGTGTTCTTGCCGCGCAACGACGACATGCCAGATGAGCCTTCGGGCAGTGTCTTTCGCTTCATTCGCGCCACCGGCATCGAGGATCAAATCGGCGCGACCGTCTACCCGGACCGTCGCGGCGAAGGCTATGGCATCAGCCGTTACGAGGACGACCCGCGACTCGACTTCTCCCAACTCGACGGCGAGCCAGACGTTCGTTTTGCCCACAAGAGTGGCTTCATGTGCAAGACCACGGCGACCGATCCGGAACGCCTCAAAGAACTGATCAAGGCCGCGGTCAAGCGCTAGGCAAGAGGCCGTTCTCTCCGCCAGCGTTTTTACGCAAGACCGGGCG
>JBNMND010000311.1:0-6942 GCA_051274975.1 Planctomycetota bacterium
TCTTTCGGGAGGCGCGCCACGCACCGCCTTGCGCATCAAGAACACAGGTTCGATTCGTCGCACGGCGCCAATAAGCGGCGTGCTCAATCCGCGCATGACGATTGACATCAAGATTGCTAACTACGCGGGGAGCGATACTGCGACGCTGCAAGTTAGTGGCGATGGCGTCAATTTCACGACGCTGCGCGAGTTCGACGCTGCCGATAGCGACAACCAGTTCTACGAGTACGAGTTCAATTTGAACGTTCTAGGTGGCGCTTCGTCGATTGAGGTCGCCTTGGTGACCAACACCACGGGCTCGCCCAAATACTGCTTCGTCGACAACCTCGTCATCAAGGGCGTGGACGCCGGCGGCGCTGCGCCGATTGCCGATGCCGGCGCAGACAGCACAGTTGTTGACTCTTCTGGCTCAGTCGATGTTGATTTGGACGGCAGCAGTTCGTTTGACTCTGATGGCACCATCGTCAGCTACGAATGGACCGAGGGTGCTGTCTTGCTGGGCACGACCCAAATGCTGACGGTCAACATGGCCTATGGCCAGCACGTCGTGACGCTGAGCATTGAAGACAATGACGGCAACTTCGCGACCGACGAGGTCGTGATCTATTGCAGTCCGGGCTCGATCGCAACGGATGGGTTTGAGTCGGGCGACCTGAGTGGTGGGGCTGGCGACTGGACCGGTTCGTGGGTTGCGACAGGACTCTTCGCTGTTGGCCCAGTGGCTTCGCGGCCAAGCTTGATCAGCCGTATCCGTGATGCTGGTTCGTTGACGCGAACCGTCGACCTGACGGCTGCGACGAGTGCGCGTCTGACGTGCTGGTACATGGTGGCTGACTACGAACTGAGCGACACGGCGTATATCGAAGTCAGCTCCGACGGAGTCAACTTCACAACCATCCAGACCATTACTGACGCAGTCAGTGACCGAGTGTGGCGCTTCCTCGACTTGGACTTGAGCAGTTTCGATATGACGAGCAACTTCGTCATTCGCTTGCGCTCGGATACGCAGACCACCAACGCTCGTGACTACATCCACATCGATGATGTCGCCGTGGTGGGCATCAAGCCCTAGTCCGAGTTGCCTCGCAGGGCCTCTTGCGGGAGGCCCTGGCGTTGTTCTGGCCCCTAGAGGCCCGGCCGAAAAGTAGGTTGCCGAGCACGCCCGGCGGTGCGAGAATTCTGAGCGCTAGGAAGGCTCATGCTCGGACAACATTCACCTCAAGGCGAGCTGTTCCGGCCAGACAATATCCACTTGGATCATGTCGGCCGGGGCAGTATTTACGGGTTCATCGCACAGGAGAGGCACCGTCTGTTCCGTGATCGGGATTTCGCGGATCTCTATCGGAAGGACTGGGGGCGGCCCAGCGTTCCGCCATCACAGCTATGTCTCGCGTTGATCCTCCAAGCCAAGGACGGGGTCTCCGACGACGAAGCGATCCAGCGGTCAGCGTTTGACCTTCGCTGGAAGGTCGCCTTGGGTATCGATGTAGATGAGAACCTGTGCGCTAAGAGCACGCTGCAGATGTTTCGTGCAAAGCTGGTGCTGCACGACAAGTATCAGAAGGTGTTCGAGTCGAGCATTGCCTCGTGCCGCCGCGCCGGCCTGCTCAAGAAAAAGAAGATCGATGTCGCACTCGATACAACTCCGATCTTCGGTCGGGGAGCGGTCAAGGACACGTTCAACCTGCTGTCCGACCAGATCGTCCGGGTGGTCAAGTCGGTCGTGGAGCTGAAAGATCTGGACCAGAAGCAGTTGGTGGCCGACCAAGGATTGGGACGCCACTTCGGATCGAGCTTGAAGAGTCAATTCGACATCGAATGGGACGATGATGAGCAGAAGCGGGCCGTCGTCGCTCAGTTGGTGGCTGACGCACACATCGCACTCACAATCGCCAAGAGTGCTCTCCGCGGCTACGCCGCGGATGCTGAGCAAACGGCTGATCTTCGATCCTCACGCGACTTGCTCGCCGATCTACTGCTGCAAGATGTCGATGAATCGCCGGCTGACAGTGGCGACCCGTGCATCAAACGTGGCACCAAGCCGAATCGTATTGTGTCGACGACTGATCCCGAGATGCGACACGGGAGGAAGAGCGCTTCGAAGAGGTTTGACGGCTACAAGGCATCCATCGCGGCCGAGGTCGAGCATGGCGTGATCCTCGCGACGGATGTTATCGCCGGCAACGCTCACGACTCCGAGGGCGCTGCCGAACTTGCTGCACAGGCCGGCAAGAATGCAAAGCAGATAGTCGCCAACGTGCTCGGCGATACAGCCTACGGATCCAGCTCAACTCGCAAAGCAATCACCAAGGCCACCAAAGGCGCAAAGGTGATCGCCAAGGTTTCGAAGCCCTCCAAGCCCAAGTCGATCGACTTCACCGTCGAGGACTTCAATGTCGATCTCAAGCGTGGTGTTGCGAAGTGCCCAGCGGGCAAGTCGTCCAGCGCATGCTCGCAACACAAGGTCACCGGCGTGCACCGGTTCACGTTCTCGCGCAAGCACTGCACGAGTTGTCCGCTGAGAGCAAAGTGCACTTCGTCGAAAGTTGGCTCGCGCAAGCTCAGCGTGTCCGCAAACTACGACGCGCTACGCAAACTTCGCGCGCTGCAACGAACAAGCGGTTTCAAGAAGGCCTATCGAAGGCGGACACGAGTCGAACACCGCATCGCGCGAATCGTCCAGTTGGGTGCGCGTCATGCTCGCTACTTCGGTCGCGCCAAGGTTACCTATCAGATCTGCATGACAGCAGTCGTGGCAAACCTCTCGGTGGCGATGGGAGCGCTCTTTCGCGCTACATGCGCCTCTGGAGACGCTCTCAGCTTGCTACTAACGACTTGGGCCGATCAGTTAGTCGCGTTTTTTCGCCTGACATCGCGCGCGCAAGAATTCGCGGTCAGCGAGATCTACGCCGGCCGCTATCGCCGATTCCAATCTGAAATGGTCACTTCCCGGCCGAGCCTCTAGGTTCTAGCCGGATCGGTGGGCGCGGCGACGTTGCTGATATCGATGTTTGGATCGAGGGCGCGCCGCAGGATGTGGCTATCGCTGCGCTCAACTGACTCGATGTACTCTCGCATTGCGTCGAGCACTGGCACCTCTTGGCGGTCGTAGACTTCACCTTGCAACAGTTGCAGCACTTGGTGGCGGTGCGTTTCCGACTCGATGAACTTCGTGAACAGCGGCAGCAGCTTGTAGTACAGCGAGATGAACTCGTACCAGATGCTCGTGCCTCGTTTGAGCCGCGCTTCGTAGGGTTTGAAGACGGCTTCGGAGACGTCGCCGCGTTGCAGTCCGTCGACGATCACCTCGGACGCAAACTTGGCGCTCGACAGCGCGACCGACACACCCGACGAGAAGATTGGGTCGACGAAGCGCGCGGCGTCACCGATCATCAGGTAGCCGTTGCCACAAAAGGAACTGAGCTGGTAGCTGTAGTCGGCTTCGACGGTGAAGTCGTTGATGTGCACGGCATCGCGCATTGCGTGCTTGATGTCCGGTGCCGAGCCTGCCAACTCATTGAACCAGCCGGCATAGTCCTTCTTGGACTTTTGGAACACGCGCTTCTCGGCGACGACGCCCATCGACGTGATCTCTTCGGTGATCGGGATCTGCCAGACCCATCCGCGTTCGACCGGCAGGAAGTGGATGTGGATGTCATCTTCTGTGTCGCTGCCACCACGCTCGACGTTCTTGAACCAACCGTGCACGGCGAACTGATTGAACTGCGAGTCCGACTGCTTCATCTTCAGCTGTCGGCCAATCACTGTGTTCCGCCCCGACGCGTCGACGACGACCTTGGCCGGCACAAAGACCTCCTGGCCCGCGATGTCGACCTTTACGCCTGTCGCTGTGCCGTCTTCTAAGACGACCTCCTTGACCCTGGTGCCTTGATAGCACTTGGCGCCGAAGCTCTCGGCGTGCTTGAACAGGAGAGAGTCGAACTTCGAGCGGTCCACGTGCCAGGTATAGTCCTGGTTGACACCCGGCTGGGGGAACTCCCGGAACTTGATGAACACGTCAGCTTTGCGCTGCGGTGGGTGCCACGCGGCGCCGTACTTCTTCGGGAACCCCGATTTCTCCATCACCTCAAGGAAGTCGAGTTCGTCGAAGATACGCGTGGTGGACGTGACCAGTGACTCGCCGACGTGTGGCCTGGGATGGATCGCTCCTTCGAAGATTACGTTCTTAATTCCGGCTTTGGAGAGATAGCAGGATAGGGCGGAACCACCCGGCCCTCCGCCGATAATGACGACGTCATACATGTGTGTAGTCAGGGGGCGAGCGATAGGTCCCGCAAACAGGAACGTTGCGTTGCCGTTTGGATCGGATCGTTGCAGTGCCGATCTGGACCCTTTGTCGATGATCTCTCAACAGCATGCCGCCAGCGGCGCAAACCAAGCGCCGAAGCTCAGCGCGCAGCAAGTCTGCGGCGAGCAGATACACGAGCTACAAGCACGGCGACGCCGTTGGTGTGGCGCACTCGGAATGCCACCAGCGGTTCGAGCGAGGGCTGCTGAAACCGCGCGGGAGCTCCTTTTGTGGCCGGCGTTGACACTGTGTTGGCCAGTCGTCATTATCGCGTTGCCCGAAGCGGCGTCACTGTCGCCTCCGTAAGGTGTTCGAACAAAGTAGGTTCGAGTTGCTCTGTCTACGGACAGCGTGTCGTGACGATGGCATGCTTCGCGCTTCTATTCCCGATTTCGAAGTTACCGCTGAACTACTGATGTCCGACCGCGAGACCGCCGCCCTTCCGAACCGATTGTCGGTCGCGACTGACCCCGCCCGATCGATGCTCTCGGCGTGGTTCGTGATGCGCTGGTTGGCGATCGCACTGCAGTTTGGCGTCGTCATTCTGCTGATTCATACCTATGAGCTCCAGAACCGGAAGCTGCTAGAGCTGCTGGTGCTCGCTTTTGGTGGCTTCGTGGTACACAGCGTTCTGCCGCTTGCGTGGCGGCTGCCGTTCTTCGGGCTGCTGTCGGTTGCCGGGATCGTGATGACTGTTGGGTGGGAGGTTGCCGCGTGGTTGATGGCCTTCGCGTTCGCCCTCATCGGCGTGGCGCGCCTACCGCTGCCATTGCTTGCCCGCGTCGTGTTGTTGCTCGTCTTCACGAGTGTCCTTGCGGTATTTCGGGGAGGCCTGATTGAGTCGTCGATCCCGGGCGCGATCTGGCCGCTGCTCGGCTCGATGATGATGTTCCGGATGGTCCTCTATGTATTCGACCTCCGGACCGGCAATGTCCCGCGCAGCTTCTGGCATGCACTCGGCTACTTCTTCATGTTGCCGAACGTCTGCTTCACGCTGTTTCCGGTCGTCGACTACAAGGC
Organism: Planctomycetota bacterium; assembly: GCA_051274975.1. Classification (GTDB taxonomy): domain Bacteria; phylum Planctomycetota; class UBA1135; order UBA1135; family UBA2386. Next base: position 5,330 of record JBNMND010000311.1, read on the forward strand.
TTTTTGCAAGCAGCACTACAGCTCCCCTGAGTTCAGCATCTACCAGACCGGTGTTACCTGGATGCTGCGCGGCGTCATCCAGCTGCTGGTCTATCGCGCCATCTACCAGAATCTGCTCGTCGAACCTACGACCGTGACGGATCTGGGTGGCGTCGCGGTGTTCGTCATCTCGACCTACCTGCTGTACCTGATGGTGTCGGGCACGTTCCACCTGATCGTGGGACTGCTGCACCTGTTCGGGTTCAACATCGGTTTGACCAACAGCCGCTATCTGCTCGCGTCGAGCTTTACGAACTTCTGGCGGCGCATCAATCTCTACTGGCGGGACTTCGTCCAGAAGGTGCTGTTCAACCCGATGTATATGGTGTTCAGCCGCCGTATGTCGGACCAGTCGGCGATGCTGCTGGCGACGATGCTGGCGTTCACCATCAGCTGGCTGTTGCACTCGTACCAGTGGTTCTGGATCCGCGGTGACTTTCCGCTGCGGTGGCAGGACGCGGTGTTCTGGCACACGCTTGCCATCCTGGTGTGCGTCAACATCGTGACGCAGTCGCGAAAGGGCCGCACCTTGAAGAAGAAAGCGCGCACTCTGGGCGACGATGTGTCACTCGGCGCAAAGACGATTGGGATGTTCCTTTTCATCAGCTGTGCGTGGACGTTCTGGTCCGCGCAGACCACCGACGAGCTGGTCATCCTCAGCGACGCGGCGACGCATATCGACGTGACCAGTGTAATCGGGATTCTCGGTGCCTTGGCGGTGCTCGGTGTGACCGCCGTCCTGGTCGAGCGGTTCGCGAAGGTGTCGCCACCCGGCCACCCGAAGAACCCGTTCTGGAGTCCGGCCATCCGGAGCGTCGTCATCGGTGCGGTGCTGCTGTTCGTCGGCAAGTCTCCGGCGAGCCTGTCGTTCGCTCCCGATCTCGCACAGATGTTCGATCGCCTGGGCGACCGGAAGATCTTGAGCACGGCCGACTCGAATGTGTTACGGCGCGGCTATTACGAAGACGTAGGTGATACGGATCGCGTCGGCGGAGAACTCGGCGATATGTTCCGCGGACGGCCCGCGGACTGGAGCCACAACCCGGCGGTCCAGAAGCGCGATACCTACCCTCCGTATGACTTGATTCCATTGGCCAATGCGCGGAACAAGGGGGCCACTCTGACGATCAACTCGGCCGGTATGCGCGACCGGGAATACGATCTGGCTAAGCCTGCCGGCACCACTCGAATCGCGGTGCTGGGCGACTCTCACCCGTTCGGCAGTGGTGTTGAGAATGATGAAGTGTTCGAGAACCTCTTCGAAGTCGATCTGAATGCGCGCGAGGGCAAGGATGGCGCCGGGTGGGAGGTGCTCAACTTCTCGGTGAACGGCTATGGGCCGCTCGGGAAGCTCTGGTTGCTCCACAATCGCGCCCTGCAGTTCGACATCGACGTCGCGCTACATTTCGTCACAGATGACCAGGGGTTCATCGTCACCGAGATCGAAACGATCGCTAAGAACGGATTCGATGCTCCCTACCCAAGGCTCGCAGAGCTGATGAAGAGCGCGGATATCAGCAAGGATCTGGCCCCCGTGTTCGCCCGCAACCGAGCTCATCGGATCAAGTCCGACG
>JBNMND010000312.1:0-6877 GCA_051274975.1 Planctomycetota bacterium
TCGGTCCGTCGCTGGTTGCCGGTGGTTCGGGCATCTCTAGTCTCGCGGAACTTGGCGCCAAGCACATGCAGATGCTGGCGCGCGCGCTGAGCCAATTGGCCGATCGCTTTGACGTGTTGTTGATCGACTGTGCCGCCGGCCTAGCGCCGCAATCGATGATCACCGTGTTGGCGGCGCAGCACGTCGTGATGGTGACGAATCCGGAGATTGCTGCGCTGACTGATGCGTATGCGGTCATCAAGTGTCTGTCGCGGCAGATCGAGCGGCCGAACATTCAGTTGGTCGTCAATCGCGTTACCAATCCGCAACTCGGCCGCGCCACGTTCGATCGCCTTTCTGAGGTTTCGCGCCGGTTTGCGAGTCTTCCGATCCACTACCTCGGAGCAGTTCCAGAGGATCAGGCCGTGAGTCACCGTCGACTTGGGCAGGCGCCGATGCTGCTCGAGGCACCGGAATGCGAGACTTCGAGGGCACTGAGCGGGTTGGTTGCGACGTTGAAGGCGCAGGTGCTGGAGACCCGCAGCCAGCCGAGCCCACGCGGGGTCGAGGCCCGGATGTTGACGCAGATCCGCCGCTGGTAGCAAAGTCTTGGCTGCTGCTGATGGCGTGGGCGTTCTTGGTCCAGATGCTTGCCGTGCGCGCCTTTGCGGGCGGCTTGCTGCCGCCGCCGCCGAGCGTCGTCATCACCCCTTGTCGAATTGATGTCAATCGCGCCGGGGTTGCCGAGTTGCAGGCGCTGCCTTCGGTCGGTCCGAGTCGGGCCGAAGCGGTTGTGCTCGAGCGCATTCGGCACGGCCCATTCGATGGCTTGGCCGATCTTTCGAGAGTTCGCGGCTTTGGCCCCGAGATGCTGGCGCGTTTGGCCCAGTTCATCCGCTTTGCGCCCGAATCTGCCCGCTAATCACGCCACGGAGCGAGTTAGCTCCCGTGGGCGACGGCCGGTTGGGGGCCGTATGGCGGCTCAATGCTGGTGGTGGGCGATCACAGCAATGCGTGGGCGGTGGGTTTAGGGTAGGCTGCCCGCGAATGACGAGCGTCGGAGCAGACCCTCGAGAATGCGTGCGTCGCGCCCTCGCCGAGGACCTTGGGTCCGAAGAGTTGGCCGTAGCGGATGACATTACTTCGGCTTTGTCGGTGGCAGCCACGCAGCGTGGCCGCGCCCGTCTCTACAGCAAATCTGTCGGCGTCCTAGCTGGACTCGAGTGTGCGGTGGCCAGTTTCGAGTTGTTGGATCCCAACTGCACCATCGAGTTGCAGTTGAAGGATGGCGATTCGTTCGCTCCCGGTGATGACGTGATGTTCGTCGAGGGAGCGATGGCGCCGTTGCTCGCCGCTGAGCGAACCGCGCTCAATTTCCTCCAGCGCTTGTCCGGTGTTGCGACGATGACGCGACAGTTCGTTGATCGTGTCACTGGCACCGATGCGCAGATTCTCGATACCCGGAAGACAACACCAGGCCTTCGCCACTTGGAGAAGGCTGCGGTGCTCGCTGGCGGTGGCGCGAATCATCGCATTGGCTTGTTCGACCAAGTCTTGCTGAAGGAGAACCACTTCGGCTTTGCCAAACCGCTTAGCTACGAAGAAGTCGTCCGCCGTTGCTGTGACGGGCAAGAACGTCCCGTGGTTGCAGAAGCACGCACGGTCGAAGAGGCGGTTGCTGCCGTCCAAGGCGGTGCGTCGGTCGTGCTGCTTGATAACTTCGAAGCTGGCGCGCCACTAAAGGCCGCCATTGCCGCGGTTCGTGCGGCCGCGCAGGCTGCTGGTCGAGCGGTTCTGACGGAAGCGTCCGGCGGCATCAACTTGCACACCGTACGTGCGTTCGCCGAAAGCGGTGTTGACCGGATCTCGGTTGGCGCCTTGACGCACTCTGCTCCGGCTGTGGACTTGTCGATGGTCGTCGAGGACGTGCAATGAGCCAGGATGACATGTTGCGCTTTCCGCCGGACGGATCCCTGTTGCGCAAGATCCGCGCGAAGGTCCGTGACATGGCCGGGCGACATGGGGCCGCGCCGACTGTTTGCGACAACCTGGCGTTAGTCGTCGACGAGTTGGTAAACAACGCCATCGAGCACGGCGCAAGCTACCGCAAGGGTGGCCACGATCTCGGAGTCCGCATCGAGCCGGATGGTGAACACCTCGTGATCGAGTTCTTCGATCCGGAAATGCCCAGTGACCAAGTCAAAGACTTGGCTGCGGGGCTGGCCGAAACAGCGAACGGCATGCCTTCGCTCGATAGTGAGCGTGGCCGCGGACTGTTCTTGCTGTCGGTGTATCTCGAAGGCTTGCTCGCCGAAGTGGCGTCAGAAGGCGGCCTCCGATTGGTTGGCAACATCAAGCGCAGTGACCAAGCCAGCTGAGCCACGCGATCCGCTGCGCGGCTTGACGGCCCTTCTGGACTGGCTTGTCCGCATTCCCAGGTGGTTGCGCGTGCTCGTGCCCATCACCGGCATGTTGGTGTTGTGGTGGTCGTCATCGAAGGTTCCTGATGGCGAACCGCACAGCACGGCTCGCTCGCTGTTCCACAACACGATGCACGTCGTTGCCTATGCATGCATCGCGGCGTCTTTATGGGTCGCGTGGTCGCAGAGGCCGGTTGCGGCGGTGGTTGCCTTCCGTTCGCGCGGTTCGTGGTTACTCGCATCCCTCTATGGAGTCGTTGACGAACTTCACCAGGCGTATGTGCCCGGGCGGATGTGCTCATTTGCCGACTTGGTTTCCGATGCTTCGGGCGCTGCGCTCGCGGTCGTCGTGCTGCGCGGGGTGTCGGGTGTCGCTCCCAGTTGGCGTCGCATTGCTGGTGTTCTCGTTGCGGCAAGCTTGTTCAGTGTGGCCGCGGCAACGTTCGCGAATTGGTGATTCGGCCTCGGGACACGCAGTGTCCTGCTTGCGAGAACTTCGCTCTATTTCGCGCGCTGTTACCGGGGTGAGGCCCCAGCGTGCGAATGGTTTGGCATCTCTGGCGCGCGGGTTGCGCTTGGTTGCTTGTTATGAAGCGATTCCCCCTACTGGTTGTAGCAGCCCTCTTCGGGCTTGCTGTCTCGGCGCCCGCGCAGACTCGAAACGGCTCGGGTCAGAACCGCGCATCGACTTCCGCCCGGCAACAGTCTCAGCGTGGTCAGGCCGCTCGGCCCGCGCCTCGCGCAGTTCGCACTTCACAAAACGCGCGCAGCGTGCAACGCACTCAGAACGCACGCAGTGTCCAGCGGACTCAGAACTCGCGTAGCGTTCAGAGAAGTCAGAGCGCTCGCAGCGTGCAGCGGAGCCAGGCGGCGCGCACTTCCCAACGTCGAGTGACTTCGACCCGTCCTTCGCGCAGCGCGCAGGTGGGCCACGTGAGTCGCAATGGCGCGGGGCGCGTGGCTCGAAACGTCGGTCGGATCCTCAACTCGCCGGTGCGCGTTGGGTTCGGCGGCAGCCACCGCGGCCATCAGCACGGTCGCGGCCACTACGTCACCCGCTGTGAGCAGGTGCTGGTGCCCGGCTACTTCGACCTGCAATACCACGCTGCGACTTTCGGTTGGGTTTACGACTCCTGCGGATACCGGACCTGGGGCGTGCTTGAGGCGGCTCACCACGACCGCGTTTGGATCCCGGCCCGCTACGAGACCCAAAGCCGGCAGGTCTGGGTGCGATACTGATTTGGCTGCCCTGATCCGCGCGACAGCGACCTCGGTGCCGCGATCCTGAAGCTGAGATCGTGGCGCTGGGGTCGCCGTCCTGTTAGATAACTGCATGGAACGCGGCGAACGGTTCGATCACCCACTCATTGAGCGATACGCGAGCAAGGACATGGCTCGCCTGTTCTCGCCGCGCGCCCGCCACACAGCGTGGCGCGACTTGTGGATCTGCCTGGCGGATGCGGAGCAGCAGCTCGGCTTCCCGGTGACCAAGGAGCAGATCGCGGACCTACGCGAGCATCGCGACACCTTCGATTGGGATCGCGTTGCCGAGCTCGAAAAAGAGCTGCGCCACGATGTGATGGCGCATGTGCACCACTTCGGCGAACTCGCCAAGAGTGCCAAGCCGATCATTCACCTCGGCGCGACCAGCTGCTTTGTCACCGATAACGCGGACTTGGTTATCTATCGCCAAGCGATGGGCTTGATTGCGCGCCGCCTTGGCGCGGTGATGGCCAATCTCGCAGAGTTTGCCAAGCAGTGGCGTGCGCAGCCGTGCCTTGGCTACACGCACTTCCAAGTGGCGCAGCCCGTCACTGTTGGCAAGCGCGCATGCCTTTGGGCGCAGGACTTCGCGCTCGACTTCGATGAGATCTTGCGAGTGATCGAGTGGCTGCCGTTCCGCGGGGTCAAGGGCACGACTGGCACGCAGGCGACGTTCTTGCTGCTGGCGGACGGTGACCACAGCAAGGTCGAAGAGTTGGATCGTCTCGTCACCGAGGGCATGGGGTTCAAGAAGAGCATCCCGGTCAGTGGTCAGACCTATACGCGCAAGCTCGATTGGAGCATCCATCAGGTGCTTTCGGCGATTGCACAGTCCGCGAGTAAGTTCGCCAACGACATGCGACTGTTGTCGCACGAAGGCGAGATCGAAGAGCCGAGTGAGTCGAAGCAGATCGGCAGCTCGGCGATGGCCTACAAGAAGAATCCGATGCGCTGCGAGCGCGTCAACTCATTGGCTCGCTACGTCATCGAGGCTAGCAACACGAGCGCGCACACGGCTGCGTCGCAGTGGCTTGAGCGAACGCTGGATGACTCGGCGGTGCGTCGCATCGCGATCCCTGAGTCGTTCCTCGCGATCGATGGCATCCTGATGCTTATCGAGAATGTGACCAAAGGCCTGGTCGTCTACCCGAAGGTGATCGAGAAGAAGATGGCCGAGCAGTTGCCGTTCTTGGCGACCGAGGAGATCTTGATGGCTGGCGTCGCTGCTGGTGGTGATCGACAGGACCTTCACGAGCAGGTGCGCGTGCACAGTCGGGCCGCGGCGCACGCGGTGAAGGCTGAGGGTAAACCGAACCCGCTGATGGCGTTGATTGCTGCAGACCCTGCGTTCGCCGCGATCAAGGACACGCTGCCTAACTTGATGCAGCCGAGTCGCTTCGTTGGGCGAAGTGCCGAGCAAGTGGACTCGTTCGTGAGCAACGAGATTGAGCCGCGCTTGAAGGGTGTGGATCTCGGCGGGATGGCTGGCGAAATCCGCGTGTGACAACCTCTCGTCGGAGAGGGGACGCCAGGCTTCAGAGTTAGTCTTGCCTACTAAGAGACTCGCCTGCGGTCTTGCCCGGGGATCTGGCTAACCTCGACTGAGTGCGCGATATGCGCCCATCGGGACTGATCGATGGGGGGGCGTGTAGTTCATTACGTCACGAAACGCGCTGTTTGTGAAGGTCGTCTTGCCCACATAACTGCCGCCCTTGCTGCTCTCGCTAAGTCTCCGCGTTGCGGTCGCACTTGTGTCATCCCCATGGCAACGCGGCACCCCGTGCGGGTCTGGTCGATCAGGATCCAGTAGCAGTTAGCGTAGTGCCGCCGTCAGCGCATCCAGCGTTGGCGACAGCGCGTTCGCATGTGCGGGCCGGTCGAGCAATTCACGCAACGAAGTCGGGACTTCGATTTCCTGGCCAATCAGAGGCTCAACGACATCCGCGAACTTCGCTGGATGTGCGGTCGCCGCGACAATCCAGTCCCCATCGCGTTCGTCTTCGGCGTCGCTTGACCGCAGACGCTCACGAACGGTCATGCCGCACGCGGTGTGCGGGCAGATGATCTCGCCGGTTCGCTCAAAGGTTGTGCGGATGGTTGCGCGAATCGTGTCGTCGTCGACCCATTGTGCGCGGACGACGTCGGCTGGGTTTGCAAACAGGTGGCGCAGTCGTTCGAGGTTGCTTGGCGCGCCGACATCCATTGCATTGGCCAACGTCGCAACGCTATCGCGCGGTTCGTATCGCCCCGTTTGCAAGTAGTCCGGGATGACACGGTTATTGTTGCTCGCCAGCACGATCTTACCGATCGGGATCCCTGACTCGCGGGCAAGCAAGCATGCGAATGCGTTGCCCAGGTTGCCGGTCGGAATCACGAAGTTTGGGGTCGGTCGACCTTGCTCGCGCGCCGTCAGCGCTGCATGCACGTAGTAGGACATCTGCGGCAGCAGCCTGCCGAGGCTGATGCTATTCGCCGAGACGAGGCCGTGTGCTTCGGTCAGTGCCGGATCAGCGAACGCCGCTTTCACCAGTCGCTGGCAATCATCGAACGTGCCATCGACACGGTAAGTCGTGACGTTGTCGCCGAACGCGCCGAGTTGGTGCGCTTGTCGCGCCGAGACGCGATTGTCTGGATACAGCACGACGACGCGGAATCCCGGCCGGCGGTGGAACGCGGCGGCAACTGCAGCACCAGTGTCACCCGACGTGGCGACCAATACCGTGTGTTGTTCTTCTGGCGTGAACAGTCGCGAAAGGCAGCTCGCCAAGAAGCGCGCACCGAAGTCCTTGAAGGCGGCGGTAGGGCCCCAAAACAGCTCTAGCAAGCCGGTGTGTTCGTCGAGCCACTTGGTCGGTGCCTCGAACGACAGGCTATCCCGCACAATGTCATGCAAGCGCGGCGCGAGCGCATCTTCGGCGAAGAACGGCATCATGGCATTCGTCGCCCGGTCGATCAGCGTGTCTCCCCAAGGTCCTGCCTGCGTGGCGATCTCTTGCGGCATGAACAGGCCGCCATCCGGAGCTTGGCCCTTCGCAATTGCCGCGGACAGCGCTACGGATTGAGATCCTCGTGTGCTTACGACATTCATGAAACGATCTCTGCCTTTGGCCCAGCGACAGGGCTGACGAATGCATCACTCTGCAAGGATGCTTGGGCGAACGCGCTTTGCATTGCGGCGACGCCGCGCTCGGCAGCAGCTCGCGATGCGAACCATG
>JBNMND010000313.1:0-6821 GCA_051274975.1 Planctomycetota bacterium
GTAGGTGCTCCTCGATGATACTTGCTCGCTCGTGCTAAGAAGGCGGCGACACCGCCGGTGCCGTGCGAGTAGTTCGGCATCGCGCGCGCATACGTTGGCGACATCATCCAGCGATAGCCAGGCGCAGCGTCTTCGGCCATCTCAACGAGATGACGAGCCAAACCACCGGCGATATCAGCGGCCTGTTGGTTGTTGCGCCGCCTCGCTAACCACAACATCAGTTCGCCAATGCCGGCATCGCCACTGATGACGTCGGTGACCGGGCCAAAGGAAACCGAGCCGCCGACTTCCGCCTGCCCCGCACGCTGCCAATACCACTGCAGGCCTGTCTCGATCGCGCGATCAAGACTGGGATCCTCGGTGCGTTCCCATACGACTTGCATCGCAAGCAACATGCCACCGATGCCGGTGAACAAGCCACCGCCACTCTGCTTGGCAACATTCTCGACGTTGGCGGCCAACCCACGCGCCGCTGCCTGCGCCGCTTGCAACCAGGACTCGTCACCGGTTGCTGCATGCAACTCGGCAAACAACAGCGCGACGCCGGCACCACCGCTGTAGAGGTTGTGCACCGCCGCGCCGCCCTTGTCAGGACAAGCGGGCCACGTCCAAGCGTCGCTATCGCGCTGCGCTTCGGTCACCAGCCATTCGCCAGCAGCCTCGGCAACCGCGAGATGACGCGTCGGTTCGGGCAACGCCTTGATCGAGTGGCAGGCAACGCAGCCAAGCGAGGCGACAGTCAGAGCTAGCAAACGCATGCGGACTACTTCGCCTTGACGGTCATGTAGAAGTTGCGATCGAGCTCGAACGATTCGAGTTTGCCAGTGACGGCAATCTTGATCGGCTTCTCCCCGACCATTGCGCGGTATTCCCTGCCGTTGACGCGAAGCACAACCGGCACCTGAAACTCAGACACCACGTTCTGCCACCAAACCGACACCGAGCCGTCACTGACTTCGTAGGCCAACTCCGGGATCTTCGTCGTGCGCAAGTATTGCTCGAACACGCGGCTGAAGTCGAAGCCACACTCACGGCTCATGTAGGCCTCAAACTCGGCCGTGCCGATGGTCTTGTGCCAGAACTCCTCGTTGAGCCCGCGCAACACCGTGCGCCACTTCGCATCGTCTTGGAGCATGTGCCGCATCGTGTGCAGCATGTTGCCACCCTTGTAGTACATGTCACCCGAACCGGACCTATTGACGCCGTAGGTGCCGATGATCGGGTGGTCGTTGCTGACTAGCGCGCGGCACCCGATGACGTAGTCCTGCGCTTCCTTCTCGGTGAAGTGGTACTCGACGAACAGGTTCTCGGCGTAGTTCGCGAAGCTCTCGTGGATCCACATGTCGGCGGCATCCTTCATCGAGATGTTGTTGCCCCACCACTCGTGCGCCGATTCGTGCACAACAATGAAGTCAAACTTCATGCCGACACCAGTCTTGCTCAGATCGCGACCCTTGTAGCCGTTCTGGAAGCCATTGCCGTAGGTCACCGAACTTTGGTGCTCCATGCCGAGGTAAGGCACGACGCAGATCTTGTAGCTGTCTTCGTAGAACGGGTATTTGCCGAACCAATGCTCGAACGCCTTGAGCGTGCGCGGCACTTCTTGGAACTGCTTGCGGGCGATCTCTTGTTGATGCTCTAGCACCCAGTATTCGAGGTCGAGCTTGCCGCCCTCACCATCGAACGTCGACGGCATCGCAACGTACTTGCCGATGTTGACGTTGACGCCGTAGTTGTTGATCGGGTTGGTGACCTGCCAATGGAACGTGCGGGTCTTCTTGTCGGCATTGTGCTTGTTCGTTTTCAACCGACCGTTAGCGACGGCAGTCAACGCCTCCGGAACCGTCACCCGGATATCCATGCCGCGGTTCGGTTCGTCATAGCCGTGATCCTTGTTCGGCCACCAGATGCTCGCGCCAATGCCCTGGCAAGTCGTCGCAATGAACGGGTTGCCATTCTCATCCTTGCGCCATGAGAAGCCTCCGCTCCACGGCGGCCGCGTGCTTTGGCGCGGACGTCCTTCGTAGAACACGTGCACCTTGTCTTTGGCGCCAGCGGCGACTCCTTTCGCCAACTGCACCCAATAGACGTTGCCCTCGCGCTCGAACTTCACCTCATCGCCGCCGTGCTCCACACGCGTGATCTTCAACGGCGGCTGCAAATCGATCTGCATGCGATCACCGGCAGCCAACGCCTTGAACGTGATGACGTTCGAACCCTTGATGCTCTTGGTCTCCGGAAAGACTTCGAGCGACAACGCATAGTGCTGCACATCCCACCACTCGCGTTCAGGCGAAACCGAACCGCGCAACTTCTCTTGCTTCGTGAACCCATTGGGAGCGGGAGCATCTTGCGCCACAACCGTAGCGAGCAGGCCGAACAGCACAGCGGGACACAGCAGCGACCTGATTTCGAAGTGGCACATGCGCAACGTTGTAGCGGATCGGCGGCGAAATCGAGATGGCACGAACGTTGCGACGACGCGTTACATCCTCGGGAACTTCTGCCGGCGATCGCGTTGGAGCCGGGCGAAGCTCCAAGCCGCCTCAGCGTTACGGGGAACCGACCAGGAGAAACCGCATGCACCACTCACAACACCTTCTAGCCGCAATAGCCACGCTAGCGGCCATAGCTAACGCGCAAGAGGACCTGACGGCGCGCTGCCTTGCTGCGACGAGCGCGCACGATCCACGGAGCTCGGTAGAGGCACTCAGCATCGCCCAAATCCCGGCAACTGAGTTGGCGGCGATCTTCGAGGACGGTTCGCACTTGCTGGACCCTGCGCCGTGGCACCACCTCCACAATCACATTAGTGCCCGCCGAAACGACCTGATGCGACTAGGTTTGCAGATCCCCAGTTCGGTGCAAACCGCACTAGCGACGCACCCGAACATGATGGTCAAAAGCAACCATCCTCGCATCCAGTCGCTCCTGAAGCAGTGGCCCACAGCCCTGGTTGCCAGCTTACTCACGCTCGCTGGCTCGTCACAAATCTCACTGCAAGTGCTACAGCGCAGACGCGACGAATCGATCCCCGAGCACGTCTAGAAACACCTACTGCTCACATGCCAGGTCTCCCCCACCGATGTCGCAGAATTCTCGAGATTCGCGCACTCGCTCCCGGCACAACGAGCTCTGTTAGCTACGCGCCGCCTACACGAGGTAGACGCGAACGGTCGCCAAGCCGCGCTGCGCCTAGTCAACCGATTACTCACATTTGAAGACGTCACGACGTGCCGGCCCGCACTACTCACGGCGCTCCAGCTCACTTGTACACATGCGATTGGCAACGAGCAGCCGAGCGCGTGAAGTTCGGCGACAAGAACATCATGAGCTGTGCCGATCCCGCATTGGTGATCGCAACCCTGCAAGCATCGGTTGACGTCGCCACACTCGGACAGAAGAAGGTCAACCTTGCGCACTTGGTGGGAATGCGAACCCAGCCCCCCGAGGTCACCGTGACAGCTACGCTGACATTGCTGGCCAAACAACCAGCATGGTCCCGGCAAGCAACCCATGCCATCGTGCAAGCAACCGCGAGCCCGCGCGCCAGTGTGCGCCGCGCAGCTTACGCAGCTCTCGGCACGCGGGATCGCGAGCTGTGGGCGTGTGCGTGGCTCGCCTACGAAGCGGCACTCGATCCCGATCCATCGGTGCAGTCCGCGTCACCCGACGCAGAACTCGTTCAAGAGAGCAAGTAGCGCGACGTGTGAGTCCCTCAGGCGCATTAGCATGCGGTCGAGGCAACACCGATGAACCGCGCAGCGATCTCCGCTCTCTTGTGCTCGGCACTCACGTGCACAGCGCTCGCCCAACAACCCAAGCTGCGCGTTGGGCATGCGCAGTCACCGAAACAGGCGGCGGCCGAACTGGCGGCCACCAGAGCCTCACTGCAGTCCCTTGAAGATTGGAACGAACGCAAGCAGCGGCTCCGGGAGGCCATGCTGGCCGGCGCAGGCCTGACACAACTACCAGAACGTACGCCGCTGAAAGCGAAGCTGACGAACCAGCGAACCTACGACGGCTACCTCGTCGAGAGCGTCGCGTTCGAAAGCGCGCCCGGCTTCTACGTCACCGGCACGCTCTACCGCCCGAGCAAGTACGAAGGTTCACTCGCCGGCATCCTCAGCCCGCACGGTCACAACGGCCGGTTCGCTCCCGGACGACAGGCGCGCTGTGCGATGCTCGCGCGGATGGGCGCTGCGGTGTTGTCGTATGACATGGTCGGCTACGGCGATTGGAAGGAAGCGGGTTGGTCGCATCGCGACACGCCGAACGTGCTGCGCCTGCAAACGTGGAACAGCATGCGCGCCATGGACTTCTTGGAGTCGCTGCCGAACGTCGACAGCAAACGGCTCGGCATGACGGGATGTTCGGGCGGCGGCACGCAAACGTTCTTGTTGACGGCCATCGACGATCGCGTCGCGGTGGCGGTGCCCGTGTGCCAGATCTCAGCGCACTTTTTTGGTGGCTGCGTCTGCGAAAGCGGCATGCCGATCCACTGGAGCAGCGAGCACAAAACCAACAACGTCGAGATCGCGGCCATGGCGGCGCCGAGGCCGATGCTGATGATTTCGAATGGCGGCGACTGGACCGTTCACACGCCTAAGACGGAATACCCGTTCGTGAAGTTCATCTACGAACTGCACGGCAAGGCTGACCACGTCGCCAACGCGCATTTTCCAAACGAGAAGCACGACTACGGCATCTCGAAGCGATTGGCCGCGTATCCGTTCCTCGCCAAGCACCTGCATCTCGACATCACCCGCGTGCAGAACAAAGCCGGCGAGATCGACGAGTCGTTCTTCACGCCAGAGACGTATGAACAACTGCTCGTCTACGGCGCAGGCAACCCGCGCCCGAAGGACGCCGTCAAGCCGAACACGCCGCTACCGGAATAGCCACGCGCGAGAACGATCCGCGCTTCCCCGCAGACGGCAAAAGCCGGAAGATCCGCAGCATGATGGCGATCAACCGGAACCTGCGGTTCGCGACCTTTGTGCTGGCTGCGTTCGGAACCGTGTCCGCTCTGCGTGCACAGATTTCGCAAGGCGCGGAGCCGGACATCGAACTCGTCAGACGATTCGACGAGGACGACAACAAGCGACTCGATCGTGACGAACGCAAGGCGGCGCGCGCCTACATTCTCGCCCATCCAGAACTGCGACCGCCGGCACGCAAAGGTCGGCCGCCAAAGGCGACGGGTTCCGAGGGTCTGCGCGTCACGGTCAAGGACGTTAAGAACTACCCGGCAACCACCGATCTGTTCGCGCCAGACTGCTTGCGCACGCTGTTCTTCGAGTTCGATCAAGAAGACTGGGAAGAGGATCTCGCCGCGTTCTGGCACACCGATGTTTTGGTCGCCGCAAACCTGACGGTTGATGGCAAGACCTATCAGGACGTCGGCGTCAGCTTCCGAGGTAACAACTCGTTCACTGGCGTTCCCGCAGGATTGAAGCGTTCGCTGTCATTGAAGATGCACTTCGTGCACGACCAAGACCTGTTCGGTCACCGCTCGATCAACCTACTGAACTCGAACGAAGACCCGACCTTCTTGCGCACGGTGCTCTACCTAGAAGTAGCGCGCGACTACATCCCAGCTGTGCGAGCCAACTTCCTGCGTGTCGTCATCAACGGCGAACTGTGGGGCATCTACGTCAACCAAGAGACGTTTAGCCGCGAGTTCGAGAAGCATGGCCTGGCGGGACCCGGCACGCGCTGGAAGTCACCGAACAACTCGCTTGGTGGTGGCATGGACTACCTCGGCGATGACATCAACCTCTACAAGCGGTGGTATGAGATCAAGGGGCGCGACGACAAGTCCGCCTGGCGTGCCCTTCGCGACGCAACCAAGGTGCTTTGCGAAACGCCCGCCGAGCAACTCTTGCCAGCGCTCGACGAGCACTGGGAAGTCGACAGCGTGTTGCGCTACCTCGCCATCGACATGGCGTTGCTCAACTACGACGGCTACTGGCGCGATGGCTCAGACTTCTACGTCTACCGCAACGCCAAGGGCCGTTTCCTCGCGACACCACACGACGCCAATGAAGGCTTCCGCGTGCGGCCGCGTCGCGATGGGTCACAACCGGACCCGCTGACGGCGTGCGACGACTCCAACAAGGCGTTGCGCCACAGACTGCTCGCCGTTCCCGAACTGCGCCGCCGCTACCTATCGTATGTCGGCGACATCGCAGAGAAGTGGCTCGACTGGCAGCACCTCGGCCCGATCGTCGCTGGTCATCAGCAACTGATCGCCAAGGACGTCGCCCGCGAAACCCGCAAGCTCGACACGACCGAAGCCTTTACGACTGGAGTTCACGGTGCCCGCCACACCGAACAAGATTTGCAGGTGCCCGCCACCACGATCAAAGGGTTCGCGGCGCAGCGACGCGCGTTTCTACTCGGACATCCGGAAGTGCAGCGCGCTCGCAAGCAGTAGCTCATGACCTCGTGCGTGCGTAGGCGCTGCGTTGCGCCTAGTCTGTCCGCGTGAACACCCTTCCATGTGTATGTGCGATTTGGCTAACTCTGACGGGGCTAGCAGCGAGTGCGCTCGCACAAGAGCCCGGCGCCGACGTCGCTAACGACGTCGTTGCCGACGTCGCTAAATGGCTGAAGCAATCGCCTGAGCAACGCCAAGCTCACGCTCCGCAACAGCCGCTGCCAAAAGCCTCAGTCGACGCGGTCACCAATGCGGTATGGACGACGCTGAAGAAAGAAGCGCTCGCAGCACGCAAGGGTGAGTTCGTGCGTACGAAGTCAGGCAAGGGTGGAGCCGTGCAACTGCTGACCGTGAAAGCCGCCGGCAAGGAGATGAAGGT
>JBNMND010000314.1:0-6774 GCA_051274975.1 Planctomycetota bacterium
CGGCAACTCGCGGTAGCCGCAGCGGCAACCGGGTCACGGCCCTGCGCTGGGCTGGTCTGCTGCGGCAACTCGGACATCGGGTCACCATCGCGACCGAGTGGCAGAATCAGCCAAGTGACGTTTTGGTCACGGTGCATGCCGTAAAGTCCGCCAAGTCGGTTTTGGCGGCGAGCCATGACCAACCCGGCATCCGCGTGGTGACGTTGCTCGCCGGCACCGACATCTACCCCACGTTCACGCCGGGAGAAGAAGCGCGGGCGGCGCTCTCGCGCGCTGACGCGCTGCTGGCCCTGCAACCGCGTGCTCTGAGCTTGCTGCCAGCAGAACTGCTCAAGAAGTCCCGCACGATCGTGCAGTCAGCGACGACCACCGCGACGCCAAAGCGGGATGCGTTCACCGCAACCGTCATCGCGCACCTGCGCCCGATCAAGCAACCGCATATCGCCGTTGAGGCGATCGAGATGATGCCCAAGCGCATCGACATGCGGCTGATCATCGCGGGCTCAAGCCTCGACGACAACTACGGCCAACGCGTCGCCGAACTTGTGAAGCGGTCGCCGGGGGCTGAGTGGGTTGGCGCCCTGCCGCGCCGCGCCACCAAACAGCTGATCGCTTCTTGCCACATCTGCATCGTGCCGTCGTCCGCTGAAGGCGGCGCCAACGTCGTCTCTGAGGCCATCGCCGCCGGCACGCCGATTCTGTGCACCGCCATCCCAGGCAACCTCGGATTGCTCGGCGACGACTGGCCCGGCGTATTCCCGGTCGGCGACTCAGCCGCGCTGGCGGCGCTTCTCGAACGAGCCGCGACAGAAAAGTCGTTCCTTGACGACTTGTGCCTGCGCACTCGCGAGATGCAATCCATGGTGGATCCGAGCACCGAACGGCAAGCGTGGCACACGTTGTTGCTCGAACTCAGCATGTCCTGAGACGGTCCGGTCGCACGCGTCATGCCCCCATTGCGTCACTAGTCCTCGCGGCACTTTCGCCAACACCACGAGGACTTACCAATGTCATCCACCGCGCACACCCCCTACGCGCGTCAGACGCTTCGCCACCTGATTAGCTCGCAAGCACTCGATTTTTGCGGGCGGCTGCTTACCCGCAGCAAAGATGGCATCCTGACGTTTCGCGAGTTCAACGACACGGCGCTCGAAATCGTGCGTGAGCAACCCGACGACGCAGCGATCTTTCTCGCCGCGCTGGTCGCACTCGACATGGGCATTCCCGACCCGGATCTCGACGATTTGCCATCGCGGTCCGAGCCGTCTCGCAATTGACCGAATCGCTCAGGCGATCAGGTCGGGCACCGGGTTGGCGCCTTCGGTACCAACCAGTCGCTGCGCCAAGCCGGCGTGGAAGTACGACAACCGGTTCGGATCCAGACCCATCTGATGAAGGATCGTGGCGTGCAAATGCTTGACGTGCATCGGCTTCTCGACCGCTTCGTTGCCGAGTTCGTCGGTCGTGCCAATGGACACACCCTTCTTGATGCCGCCGCCGGCCATCCACATCGTGAACCCCGCCGAGTTGTGATCGCGGCCGGTGCCCTTTGCGTATTCGGCGGTCGGCTGCCGACCAAACTCACCGCCCCAGACGACAATCGTCGAATCGAGTAGCCCACGCTGTTTCAAGTCGGCGAGCAAACCGGCAATCGGCTTGTCGGTCGCACCGGCGTGCTTGTTGTGATTGACCTCGAGGTCGCCGTGGGCATCCCAATTGTGGTCGTTGTGATTGCCACCCGAGTAGATCTGAATGAAGCGCACGCCGCGCTCGACCATGCGACGCGCGAGCAAACACTTGCGGCCGAAGTCTTCCGTCTTTGGATCGTCGATACCGTAGAGATCCTTGGTGCGCTGATCTTCGTTGGCAATGTCGATGGCCTCGGGTGCATGACTTTGCATGCGGTAGGCAAGTTCGTAGCTCTGGATGCGCGCAGCCAGATCGCTGTCATCCGAACGGCTCGAGAGGTGCGCTTCGTTCTGTTCCTTCAGCGCATCGAGCAACCGCCGCTGCTCCCGGTCGCTCATGCCGTCGGGAACGTTGAGGTCGAGGATCGGCTCGCCCGAAGGACGCAACACGGTGCCCTGGTAAACGGCCGGCATGTAGCCAGAGTGCCAGTTCTTCGCGCCGGAGATCGGCCCGCCGCTCTTGTCCAGCATGACGACGAAGCCAGGCAGGTTCTGGTTCTCGGTGCCGAGGCCGTAGTTGACCCAACTGCCGAGGCACGGCGCACCCGAGAAGATGCGGCCGCTGTTCATCATCAGCATCGCCGAGCCATGCAACGGCGAGTCGGCATACATGCTGTGCACGAATGCCATGTCGTCGACATAGCGCCCGACGTGCGGGAACAGGTCGCTGACGTATTTGCCGCACTCACCGTATTGCTTGAACTTCCACTTCGGACCGACGACGCGACCCTTGGCCTTGGTGCCGCCACGCCCCTTGGTCTTGATGTCGATGGTCTTGCCATCCAACGGGTAGAGCTTCGGCTTGTAGTCAAACGTGTCGACGTGGCTCGGCCCGCCATACATGAACAGGAAGATGCACGCCTTGGCTTTGGGTGCGTGGTGCGGAGCCTTCGGCGCCAATGGCCCGCCCTCGCCACCGTTCTTGGCGTCCAGTTTATCGAAGAAACCGTCACGCGTCAGCGAATCGATCAACCCGAGACTGGTGAAGCCAGCGCCCGTCTGCCAGAGGAACTCGCGGCGCGTGTGGCCACAGAGGTTGCTGGGGGAGAGGCCATTCGGGAAGAGGCCGTTCTGGAGGTTCATATTCGTGACTCGGGGGTTAGTCGATAAAGAGGAACTCGTTGCAGTTGAGCAGCACCAAACAGCATCGCTGCAGGGCTTGTGTTTCATTGCGACCGAAGTCACTCTGCAATTCGTTGGCGAGTTGCTGCAATCGCTGCAGGTCCGCCTTGGTGGGTTCGCGCTGCGATACGAGTTGCAACCCGCGACGAAGGCGGCTCGCCATGTCCTTCTGCTCGCGCATCAGGCGATCAGCAAAGCGTTGCGCCTGCAAGTTGGCGAAGTCGCCATTGATCATCGACAACGCCTGCGTCGGCTGCACGGTTGCGAATCGCACCGGACAACTCGCATCGGTATCGGCGCGATCAAACGCCGCCAGCAGCGGCTCGGGCAACGAACGCTTGACGTGGATGTAGATGCTGCGACGGGCGGCCTGCTTTGCGTTCGAACGCCCCCACGCGGCATCCGGGCGCGACGCCGTCAACAGCACGGCGCGCGGCAACGGCGGGTAGACACTCGGGCCGCCGAGTTCGAGGTTGATCGTGCCGTTGGCCGTCAGGATCGAGTCGCGCACTTCTTCGGCCGTCAGCCGGCGGCGATTGAAGCGCCAGAACGAATCGTTGAGCGGGTCTTCGGCCAACCCCTTCTCGCTCGCTTGCGACGACATGCGATAGGTCGATGACAGCACCATCACGCGGTGCATCGCCTTGAGGCTTTGATCTTGCTCGACCACTTCGCAAGCCAACCAGTCCAGCAACTTCGGATGTGTTGGCAGGGTGCCGAGCACGCCAAAGTCGTTACTTGAATGCACGATGCCGCGGCCAAAGTG
Organism: Planctomycetota bacterium; assembly: GCA_051274975.1. Classification (GTDB taxonomy): domain Bacteria; phylum Planctomycetota; class UBA1135; order UBA1135; family UBA2386. The sequence continues at coordinate 3,577 of JBNMND010000314.1, forward strand.
GTGCTGCCAAAGACGGTTTGCGATCACGCGCCACGTCAGCCTGTTGTCGGGGCGAACGATCCACTTGGCCAACGCCGCGCGACGACCGCTGGAATGCTCGAGCTTCTCGAACGATGCCAGGCGCGGTTCGCCGAGCATCTCCGGCACCCCAACGGGAACCTGCTTACCCTTCGCGTGCACGTTGCCGCGCAGACGAATGAACGCATCCGGCGCATCGCGGCCGCGTTCGCGTACTGCGAGCACTTGCACGGTCTCGATCTTCGGGCTGCGCAGCGCGTTGAGCTCTTTGATCAGTCCCTCATCGGCAAACGCAGACGCAGCCAAAATGCCTTCCGCCACGTTGCACGACAGTGCGATCACTTCTGGCTGGGTCAGCACCGTTTTGTAGAACGTCAACTCATCGATATCGCCCTTGAAGCCGGCACCGCCAGGACGCAACCGCCCGATGACGATGTCTTCGAGCGAAGTCAGCGGTCGCTTCGAACCGTGTGCCTCGGCAATCATCTGGCCATCGACATAGAGCACGATACGGCCCGATTCCTGATCGCGCGTGAACGCGACGTGGTGCCATTCGCCGTCGTTGTAGCCAGGCCCCGAAGCAACGAACCTCTCTGGTCGACCGGTGCCCGCGCTGATGATGCCATCGCTGTGCCAGGAGATGCCCCAATCATCAACAACGCCGGGAATCTCGCCATCGACGAGTCCCGTGCCGGTGAACCAACGCGTATCGCCGGCACGGCCGTTGCCACGCTGCTTCGATCGCACGAAGAACGACACCGTGAACGAGTTCTCGACAACTCGCGGGATGCGGCAGTGATCATCGCCATCGAAACGAAGTGCCTTACCCTTCTTACCGTCGACCTGGACAACGTGACCGTGCACCGTGCCGTTGTGCTCATACACATCATGCAGTTCCTTCGGCGAGGCCTTGTCTCCGGAATACATCGCAACGCGGTGAAGGAGCCTGCCTAATTCGGGCCCGCTCTCCGTCAAGACCTCGGCTCCGGCTTGCTTCAGCTTCGCCTGCACCACAGAACGGCTCGTGTGGTAGGCCTTAATAGCCTCGTCATATTTGGCCTTCGCGCCGTCGAGCGGCATCGCCCGCGCACGCATGTCGTAAGGCGCCACGTTCTCGAAGAAGCTCAGGAACGAGTGGTAGTCGCGATGCGGTAGCGGGTCCTTCTTGTGATCGTGGCAACGCGCGCACCCCATCGAGATCGCCAACATGCCACGCGCCGTGGTATCGGCCATGCCGTCGTAGTCATCGTAGAGATGCTGCGGGCGGTCGGTCGGCTCGTCGTCCCAAGTGCCCAGACGAAAGAAGCCAGTCGCGATGTGATCGGCAACCTTCGCATCTGGCAGTTCATCGCCAGCAAGTTGCTTGGTGACGAAGTCGCCATAGGGCATGTCCGCGTTCAACGCGTCGACAACCCAATCCCGGTAGCGCCAGACGAACGGTTTCTTGTTGTCGCGTTCGTAGCCCTCGGTCTCCGCGTAGCGAACCAAGTCGAGCCAATGCTGCGCCCACTTGACGCCGTACTGCTGCGACGCCAGCAAACGATCGACAACCTTCGCATACGCATCGTCCGTTTCATCGGCGACGAACGCATCGATCTCGGCTTGCGTCGGCGGCAACCCGGTCAAGTCATACGTCACTCGCCGCAACAACGCGTAGCGATCCGCCGGCGGTGCCGGCTGCAATCCCTTCGCCTCGAGCCCCGCCAAGATGAACGCATCAATTGGCGAGCGTACCCAGCCCGCATTTTCCAACGCCGGAACCGCGGGGCGAACGACGGGCTGGTAGGCCCACCAATCCGTCTCGATAGGTTTGGAATCCTGCGCGCCAACCGTGGAGGCAAGCAAAGCCGGTAGCGAGCAGACAAGTAGACCGCGCAACATGGTCAGCGAGGATAAGGAACAGCACCCAATGATGACAAGTAGGCTGATCGCGGATCCTTCATGCCGTATTGTGCGTTGCAGTCGAATGTGGCCGGCAGTGCCGTTCGCAGACCGCACACTCGAGTAACGTCATGCAACGAACCCTGGCCATCGCAATCGTGCTATTGCTCGCCGCCTATGCCGTCGGTCTCTGGTGGCTGCAAGACACCACCACCGCCGCACCGAACGCTCCGGAGTCGCGACAAGACGTCGATCCCGCCGACGCCAATATTGAAGAAGGCTCGGCGCCTGCTGCTGCCGAGCAGGCCGTGCCGAACGAGCGCGCCGTCGCAGCAACCGCCGAAGCGACGACAGCGAAAGCTACCAGTGCCGTCTTGCGGGTACATGCCTTCTACATTGCCCCCGAACACACGAACTCGCCAGCTGGCCACGAACAGCTTGCTGCTGGCGTGCAAGTCACCCTGCGCCGAGCATCGCGCGGCTACGCCTACGCAATCCGCGAACGAGTGATGACCGACAAATCCGGGCTCGCGACTTTCACTGGCGTGCCGCCCGGCAAATGGAGCCTGCGTTCTGACCGCGGCGATCGCAAGTCGATCGACGTCACACCGGGCGAAACCGATGTCGGCTTCCAACTCGAATTTGGCGTCTCAGTTACGGGGTCCGTCGTCAACTCCAAGCAGCAGCCAATCGCAAACGCGTCGGTCTGGCTGCAATCGCGCAACCCAGATTGGCACGGCGGCAGCGTGCTTACGACCACCGGACCAGACGGCCGGTTCTCGCTAGAGAACATTCCACCGCACGTATCCTTGGGCGCACTCGCACGCAACTACACGCGCTCGCCACTGGTCGACTTGGACGTCATCGACACGAGCAATCCACCGGCGCACGTGACGCTGCAATTGAGTGACAGGGGCGGGCAACTCACTGGCATTGTGCGCAACAAGGACGGCGAGCCAATCGCCAACGCGCGTGTCGGCATGGGCAAGCAAAACGGCCGATTGGACATACGCGGCGATCGCATCATCGAACGATGGTCCATCCGCTCAACTACGACCGGTCAAGATGGCCGGTTCTTACTCGAAGGATTACTGCCGGGCACCACCGACGTTGCCGTTCAGGCCAAGGGCTACGGCTTCTGGCGATCGCAGTGTGAGATCATCGACCAGCAAGAGGAAGAGATCACGATCGAAGTCGAATGCAGCGGCACCGTCTTCGGCATCGTCAAGAACGGCGAGGGGGAACCCTTTGCCGAAGCCATCATTCGTTGCTACGACTTGGCGCCAGGCACACCGTTCA